>JASLKL010000058.1 GCA_030747605.1 Verrucomicrobiota bacterium
ATTTCAGAAGGAACACCTCCCAACAACACATCTCGCATTGTCCCCTTCCCCCTTGGGCAAGGTGCATTTCTGTTAGATCAAAAATTCAGAGACCTGCCTGGCATACGATTTCAACAATTCAACAGGTCCCCTCAACAATTCAGCCAACCGCAAGAAACAGATGCCAGTTTCATTGAACTAGCCATACCTTTCTCTTCTTTAGGAAACATTCAACCTGGAGAAGAGATAAAACTAGGTGCAGTCGTCGGAGCGGGGGGAATCAATACTCAGCCGAACCTACAATACCGACAACTCGAAACCACATACCTTGGCAAAACCTTTAAATCAAAAGAAGGCGGCCTTTATCAACTTGAAGGCATAAAAGTTAAACTTGCCGAGAACCCAGACCCAGACTCCGACCAATTGCCGACAGATCGTGAACTCGAAATCGGAACTGATCCAGCCAAAGCGGACACAGATGGTGACTACTTGCCGGACGGATGGGAGGTCGCTCGAGGCCTTAACCCCCTTGTGCATGACGGCGAAAAGGCAATGGGCTTTGACCCAGACGGTGACGAAATGAACAACAGAGAGGAATTAACCGCAGGGACAGATCCTCTCAATCCCGATTCAAATCTAAAACTAGAAGCTCGATCTATACCTGACGGCGTTCGGCTTACGTGGATAGCACAGCCTAATATCAGATATAAGATCACCGCATCTGATCAAGTTAATGGCCCATACATTGTACTGGGCCAAGAACATTCTCATGGCGGCACTAATCCTATAGAAATGAAAATATCACTAAACTGGCCAGCAAAACCAAACAATAAACCTGAAGCATATTTCCAGATCCAAGTTTCCCCCTGAAAATGATCCGACTACTATATAAAATGTTTTTGCTTTCTTTACTTATAGTCATATCTGCATGCGAAAAAGAACCAACACTCACCCCTTATCTCGAAGAGACTAAACCAATAAGCTCAAGAAAAGAAAAAGCACAGGCTAAGCTAGAAACAATTATGCTTTACTTAGGAGCAGCAGAATTGAACGCTGAAATTGCCGATGAAAACCACGAACGAAGGGCCGGAATGATGCATCGCACTAAAATGCATGCAAACGAAGCCATGCTGTTTGTTTTCCCATATCCACATCAAACCGGATTCTGGATGAAAAACACTACCATCCCACTATCAATCGCCTACATAGATCAAAACAGCCGCATTTTAGAAATCCATAATCTCGAACCTGGCGATACCAATACTGTCGACTCAAAATCAGACAAGATAATGTATGCACTCGAGGTAAACAAAGGTTGGTTTGCAAAGAACGGCATTAAACCTGGCAATGTGATTGGAACCAAAAAAGGAGCCTTGGCTAAGTCAGTTCAAGCTAGATAGCGAATTGACTGAAGCAATTTTTTTGGAGAGCATAGCCCCAATGAGTGACGACATCGGCAAAATTCTTGAAAATTGGGATTACCGACTCGGACGGGTAGATGCCCGGCGCGTTAAAGGAATTGATGGGTCTGACAAACTCCAGATGAGAATTGATCTCGGGCTATTGCAGATGAACGCCCAATTTCGCCCTGATGGCAAGCGGCCCTTCGGCCACCCAACTTTACTTGATCACTTTCTGATTCGCCTAGAGAAGCATCGTAATACTAACGGAGGTGAAGATGGTGGCTTTAGCATTAACCCCGACGAGTGTGCCAAATTACAACAGGAAGCAATTCAGTTCCATCATCGTAGCATATGCAACTTCGAGCTAGACGACTTTGAGGCTGTGGAGCGCGACACAGACCACATCCTAGAACTACTAGATTTTGTTCAAGATTATGCAGCACAAGAAGAGATAGGGAGCGGGTTCCAACAATTCCGCCCGCAAACAATCATGATGCAGACTCGCGCAGTAGGAACTCAACTTCTAGCTAACAATAATTACAACGAAGCAATGAATGAAATTCGTAATGCGATCGGTGATCTTAACAGTTTCTATTCAGATATGGGCCGTGAAGAAATGATTGAAAATAGCATGGAAATACAATCTTTGCGCGAGTGGCTGAATGACATTCAAAACGAAGCCGAAGAAAAGCGGCCAATGACCGAAACCGAAAAACTTGATAGAAAACTCAAAATTGCCATAAAAGCAGAAGATTACGAAAAAGCCGCAGACTTACGCGATCAAATCAAAAAACTACAAGATAAGGCAAAATAAGACCCTGCCTTTCCCTGCTTCAAAATATCTATATGAGTGCAGACAAAAAAATTCATGAGTTAGGCATTGAACTGCCCCCAGCTCCAGCTCCTATGGGAGTTTACAAACCCATAGTAATAAGCGGCAATTATGCCTATCTATCTGGTCACGGCCCCGTGCAAAACGACGGATCATTAATGGTAGGGCGCGTCGGAGATGATCTCAGCCTTGATGCCGGCTACCAGTCAGCAAGACAAGTTGGCCTAACCATGCTGTCAACTATCAAGTCTAACCTAGGAAGCCTTGATAGAGTCAAACGAGTAATCAAATTACTTGGCATGGTCAATTGCACTACAGATTTCCTTGACCACCCTAAGGTCATAAACGGCTGCAGCGAACTGTTTGCACAGATTTGGGGTGAAGAAAATGGCGTTGGGGCCCGTAGCGCTGTGGGAATGGGATCACTCCCCGGCAACATTCCATCAGAAATTGAGGCTATCTTCGAAATTGATTAATCGGCCATGTCAAATGACTGGCACATAGCGGCCTCTTCAGGTGAAATCCCATCGCCTGCTCTGCTAATTTACCCTGACCGCATAGAAGAAAACATTAATCGCATGATAGCGATGGCTGGATCTGCGGAACGATTACGACCACATGTCAAAACTCATAAACTAGCCGAAATCGTAAAACTTCAATTAAAGGCTGGGATCCATAAATTTAAATGCGCGACAATTGCTGAAGCCGAGATGCTTGCACAAGCTGGAGCAAAAGACATACTGGTAGCAAACCAACTAGTCGGACCTAACGCAGATCGAATAGCTAAACTTGCAAACTGGTATCGTGACATACGTTTCTCAACTATTACAGACGATGCCGAAGCTGTTGGCAACCTAGCTCGAGTAGCTCAAATCAATAAGATAAAGCTTCCTGTCCTGTTGGACATAGATGTCGGCATGGGCAGAACTGGCATCAAACCGGGACCTGCAGCAATTACTCTCTACAAACTAATCAATCAACTTCCCGGAGTGGAGCTAACAGGTTTGCACATCTATGACGGACACTTGCACGACAGCAATCCAGTCGAACGCTTGGCTAAATGGCAAACCATCATGGAAGATCTAAGAGCACTTCAAAGTGATATTAATTCAATCGGATTGTTAGCTAAAACTATTGTAGGAGGAGGAACACCTACCTTTCCATTTCACGCAAAGCACACATCACACGAATGCAGTCCTGGCACTACGTTGTTGTGGGATTTTGGCTATGCAGAGAACTTCACCGACCTAGAATTCTTGCAGGCCGCAGTGCTTCTCTCCCGAGTTATCAGTAAACCGAGCAATAATCGAATTACTTTAGACCTCGGACACAAGGGGGTAGCAGCAGAAAACCCTCACCCTCGCATAAAGTTTTTAGGACTAAACGAAGCAGAAGCAATCTTACATAGCGAAGAGCACCTAACCCTTCAAACCAACCAAGCAGAAAACTATCAGGTTGGAGATGTTCTTTACGGAATCCCTCGACATATCTGCCCAACCGTAGCCCTGTATGACCGAGCACATGTTATACGGAACGGCAAAATTGTTGGGCAATGGCAAATTACCGCTCGTGCTAGAAAATTAACCTACTAAAATGACCAACCCAACCGAAATGGAAGAAAACAGTCTACGTCAAAGTCGACGTGAATTACGATTCATTCTTCTCACTTGGCTAGGTTGCTGTGTTTGGGTTATCTCCTATTGTAGAATATATGGCTACAATCTTGAACCAAAAGATATTTCAACTGTATTTGGATTTCCTGACTGGGCCTTTTGGGGCATCGCCCTGCCTTGGATTGTTGCTAATGTGGTGACATTTTGGTTCTGCTTGCGAATATTGAAAAACGAGGATGATGAGGAAACCGTGGAATGAACGAAAATGATTCCACCAACACCGCACTCATAAGCTTTAGCATATACTTGCTCGGTGTATTTTTTCTCGCCTGGCTATCCAGCCGTGTACGCCAAAAAAAAGAATTCGTTGGCGAATACTTTCTTGGAAGCCGGAATCTAGGCCTTTGGGCATTTGCACTTACCTTTGCAGCAACAAGCGCCTCGGGGGGAAGCTTCATGGGGTTCCCCTCTCTAATCTACACTCACGGCTGGGTACTTGCCTTATGGATTGCTAGCTACATGGTCGTTCCTATTGTGGGCATGGGCCTACTAGGGAAGCGAATGAATCGCCTCGCAAGGCAATCCGACGCCGTAACTATCCCCGACCTTATTAAAGCAAGGTTTAGCTCAAACACAGTCGGGATGATCGCAACACTTTTAGTTCTGTTTTTTATGTTCTTTTACCTCCTCGCTCAATTCAAAGCTGGAAGTAAAATAATGACCACCCTTCTGCAGGACGTGGCCGCGTATCAGGTCGCCATCACATTCGTCAGCAATGCAATTGAAGGACTTCCATGGGTGGGCGGCGCAGAACCTGATTACGTTTTATGCCTGTTGGTTTTTTCCATATCAGTGATCATATACACTGCCTTCGGAGGATTTCGTGCAGTTGTATGGACTGATGTCATGCAAGGAATCGTTATGGGACTCGGCGTAATCATCTTGTTATTCCTGACACTTAGTCAAGTTGGCGGCCTAAAGAATGCTACTGAACAATTAAAAGAAATGACTCCTCCTATAAACGGGACAGGCACCATCACTCTTAATGAAGCGAAACCAGAACCAATCATTCTCCAAAAAGGCAGCTGGCTTCGACTACCAAACAACGGCGTGGCGCGATTAGCAGAGAGAGTTATCATCATAAAAGGATCAACTCAAATCCAAGCCAATCTACTTAAGATCACAACTCCATCTGAAATTAAAAAAATAGAAACAACAAAATTCAATTTCGGAATTACAACTACATTCAAAGCAAACGAAATTAACGGGTACGGCAACGGTCGCAAGGGAGTTTACGTTAGTGCGCCCGGCCCTCACCCAGAAAACAAAGATGGCTTTCTCAATATTTGGGTAGCTGTAAGCTTCTTCTTCTTTTGGGCATTCGGAACAGCTGGACAGCCAAGCAACATGGTGCGACTTATGGCATTCAATGGAACAAGTGTTCTTCGAAAAGCCATTCTAAGCATCTCAATTTACTTCACAGTAATTTATTTGCTACTAGTTATAATCTTCTGCTGCGGTCGTATTTTACTACCAGGGATGGAAATCGACTCCGACCGAATCATGCCTGAACTTGCTGCGACAGTAACATCCAACGCTGGCGTTCCATGGCTTGCAGGTCTCCTATTGGCTGCCCCGTTTGCTGCAGTCATGTCCAGTGTCGACAGTTTCCTATTAATGGTATCCTCTTCCGTAGTTCGAGATATATACCAAAACCGAATTAATCAAAACGCATCCGAAAACCGCCTCAAAAAACTATCTTATCTCGTCACTGCGGTCGTTGGCATACTAGCAATGTTAGCCGTACTTAATCCGCCAGAATACTTACAGGATTTAATAGTATTTGCGACAAGTGGCCTAGCCGGATGTTTTCTAATGCCAGTACTTCTTGGCCTTTACTGGCCCAAAATGAATGCTCGAGGAGCAATTTCAGGAATGCTTGGAGGCCTTGGATGTCATCTTTCACTTTATATCATTGGCTATTTCATATACGACAAATTCTCCGCATATCAATTGCTTGAATTCAACCCATTCATATGGTCGATCTTTATTTCAGGACTACTGAGCTATTTCGCCTCAATAACCTCAGAAAAACCTCAAATTTAGTATTGAACGCTAAAAAGCATGATGGCAATTTCCTTACCGCTTTAAGTCTTACCAGGCTAATAAGTTCTAAATATGAATTCAAACCAAAGAAGGGGTTTTACTCTTATCGAACTGCTTGTCGTAATAGCAATCATAGCAATTCTTGCAGGCATGTTACTTCCAGCACTTTCAAAAGCAAAAAGCAAAGCCACTGGTATTTCGTGCTTGAGTAACAGCAAACAATTAATGCTTGCATGGCTCAGTTATTCTACTGATTTCGATGATAGACTGGTTCACAACACTCATGGAGGTGAAGCTCAAAGTGGCAATGCGCGGTCCCGCTATTCCCAGTGGATCATGGGATGGTTGGATTGGGGAACTCGGCCTGACAATACGAATATACTTCATGTAACTGACAAGAGATATGCCAAGCTTGCTCCTTATCAAGGCAACAGTAAAAACTTGGTTTCTTGCCCAGCAGATAATTATGTGAGCTCTGGGCAAAGAAAAAAAGGATGGGCTAAACGAATAAGAACTTTTTCAATGAACTCAAACATGGGAGATGGAAATGGTAAATTATGGTACGGTGATCGCTATCACCAAATTTACATGAAATCTGGAGACATTGTTGATCCATCAAATAAATGGGTAGTAGTAGACGAGCACCCAGATAGCATGAACGACGGATGTTTCTTCACTAATATGACAACATCAAACCCTTCCTATGTAGATCTACCTGGAACCATGCACAATAATGCCTGCGGCTATGGATTTGCCGATGGTCACTCAGAAATAAAAAAATGGAACCATGATATGAAAAGCAACATCACTTATTCTCGTAGTTGGGCCCCTCGTGGAGCTGGAGCCAAAGCCGATTGGTTGTGGCATCAAGAACGCTCTGGGGCCCCTAAATAATTAATTAACACGATTTTAATAAAAAGCGCCCATTATTGGGCGTTTTTTTATTTGTACCTTAAGTTTCTCAGTGTTAGATTTTGCCCTTAATTCTGTTCATCAATAGACAACACCAACACAATCCTCCTAATCACATGATAATTAAAACCAATAAAGGGTTTACCCTGATAGAACTATTGGTGGTAATAGCAATTATTGCCATCTTAGCAGGAATGCTACTTCCAGCATTAGCTAAAGCTAAAAGTAAAGCATCTGGTATCAGCTGCCTAAATAACAACAAACAACTTGGTCTAGCTTGGCTGATGTATACGGAAGATTATGATGGCGACATGCCTCCGAATCAAAACGGTGGTGGATCAAGAGGCTGGGTAAACGGATGGATCACCTTTAATCCAAACGCTTCTGACAACACAAACATCCTTTGGTTAGTTGGAACAAAAGAACAAGTTGGTCGCTTGTATCCAAAACTTGGCCCTTATAGCGCTGCACCAGGAATCTACAAATGTCCAGCAGACCAATACACCGCAAAAATGGGTAACAAGCGACTTCCTCGTGTTAGAAGCAATTCCATGAATGGATTTATTGAAGGTGGCGCCTATGGAGGACGCAGAGGTAGTACTTGGTACGGAACCTACAAGCCTTACAATAATATAAGCGATATAACCGGCAAAGATGAGGCTGGCCGATTTGGTGGAGGAGTAAGCTCACCAACTGATTTATGGGTATTTGTCGACGAACACCCAGACAGCATAAACGATGGGTGGAATATTATGAATCCTACCACAGATGCTAGCTGGGTAGACTTGCCTGCCAGTTACCATAACGGTGGCTGTGGCTATTCGTTTGCAGATAATCATGCTGAAATTAAAATGTGGAAGGATCCAATTCCAATGACAGAACCAGTGCGCCAATCGTCCAGAAACGGTTTTGCCAATAGAGGAAAACGTTCTGGCTACAACGACTATTGGTGGGTAATAGAACGCTCCACATCTAAGCTCTAATTCCAATCGTTTATATGGACAACCAAAACAAACACGGTTTCACACTAATTGAGCTTCTCGTAGTAATCGCAATTATCGCGATACTTGCAGGCATGCTACTACCAGCCCTCGCCAAAGCAAAAAGTAAGGCAAAAGGAATAAGCTGCATGAACAGCAACAATCAATTGACCATGGCTTGGAGATTTTATGCTGAAGATTATGACGGCTTATTGGTTGGTTCTGGACGAGGCCAAATGATTGGCAGAAAAATGATTCCTGAATGGATCGGGGGAAACTGGCTAGACAAGAGCAATCCAAGCAAAGACGACAATTGGAATGTTGATCGATGGATTAAGCAGAGAAACCTGCTCTACCCTTTTGCTGGCAATAGCACTGAAATATTCAATTGCCCCTCAGATAACAGCTACGGCATTAACAATAAAGGGGTTAGAGTACCTCGTTTACGGAGTAGATCCATTAACAATTGGGTAGGAGGGCCAGGATGGGGCAACAGCGGTGGCGGATGGAGGGTTTACCACAAAGACACCGACATGGTTGACCCCGGCCCATCAAACACATTCGTTATGCTTGATGAACGCGAGGACAGCATTAACGATGGTTACTTTGTAGTCGACATGGCAGGATGGCCTAATCGCTCTGAAAGACTTGTCGACTACCCAGCTAGTTATCATAACAATGCAGCTGGCTTTTCTTTCGCTGATGGACACGCGGAAATACATAAGTGGACAGATCCAAGAACCTATCCGAAGATAAACAAAGGCAATATGCAGCTTAATGTTGCCATGTTCAACAGTAAGGACCTTCTTTGGATGATGGAAAAGAGCACTAGAAAATTAGGCAGGCGCTAACTCAAATACATATTTCACAAAAGAGCCCATCCATTTCCGGATGGGCTCTTTTAATTTAAATAAGATTACTTCTTAGTTTTTTATTAAAGAGATGCATACGGCGTTGACGTTTGCCATTTAAAACCTCAGTCTACCCAACCGATTATATATGGCATATACAGTCCTGTTCATATGCACCGGGAACGTCTGCCGCAGCCCTATGGCCGAAGGGCTGTTTCGAGATTATGCCAAAAAAAACAACTCAGAGTTTGTAATCAAATCTGCTGGAGTTGGCGCACAAGACGGCCTGCCCCCATCTGAAAATTCAGTTCGAGCCATGGGTGATATCGATATTGATATCACAGAACAACGAAGCCAAATGGTCACCTCAGAATTGGTCAAAGAAGCCAATATAATTATCGGAATGACCCAAGGACATGTAGATATGGTTAATCTGATGTTCCCAGAAGCAACGGAAAAGACATTTATATTAAGGGAATTTGACCACTCAATTCCTATTCATGAAAGAGAAATTGCAGATCCCATTGGCGGATCTTACGAAATTTACTCCCTTTGCAGAGACCAAATTAAAGAAGGAATCGTTTCACTTTTGAACTCAATCAATAAAAACAATAGCATGGCATCAAGCCAATCAAAGCAAGCATCAGTAGAAATCGTGTTCGGATCCGATCACGGAGGTTATAAATTAAAGGAAATCTTGATCAGCCATTTGGAGAACAAGGGAATAAACTGCTCTGATTATGGCTGCAATTCAGATGATCGGACTGACTACCCCGATTTTGCACAACGGGTAGCTGAAACAATCACTAAAAAAGAAAACCAACTTGGGATACTTATCTGCACCACCGGTATTGGAATGAGCATTGCCGCGAATAAAGTATCTGGAGTACGTGCAGCATTAGTCACAGATGAGGCTACTGCTATTAGTGCTCGCCAACATAACAACGCCAACATTATATGCATCGGTTCAAATGGCACTAATGAAGATGTAGCTAAATTAATCGTCGATCAATTTATTAAGACTCAATTTGAAACCGGTGGGCGTCATGAAAAACGCGTTAGCAAAATTGAGCCTTCAGAAATAAATAAACTGAAACTTTCAAAAGTAGATTCGGAAATTTTAGAGGTAATTAATAACGAGACTACGCGGCAGCAAGAGAATATTGAACTAATCGCCAGTGAAAACTTCACTAGCCCTGCGGTAATGTCCGTACAAGGGTCAACACTTACAAATAAGTATGCGGAAGGTTATCCTGCCAAACGCTGGTATGGTGGATGCGAGCATGTCGATACAGCTGAAGAACTAGCCATTGAAAGAGCAAAAAAACTATTCGGAGCTGGTCACGCCAACGTTCAGCCTCATTCTGGAAGTGGAGCCAATATGGCAGTTTATTTTTCCATGCTTCAACCAGGTGATAAAATCTTAACGATGGACTTATCGCATGGAGGCCACTTAACCCACGGAAACAAGGCCAACTTTTCAGGTCGATTTTACGAAGTCATCCACTATGGAGTTAACCCAGAAAGCGAACTTATTGATTATGATAATCTAGCTAAAGTAGCAGCTGAAGAAAAGCCGAACATGATTACAGTTGGAGCCAGCGCCTACCCTCGTGCCATCGACTTTGAAAGAATGGGGCAAATAGCCCGAGATGCTGGAGCTTTATTGTTAGCTGACATAGCACATATCGCAGGTTTAGTGGCTACAGGCCAACATGCCAGCCCTGTACAACATGCGGATTTTGTTACTACAACAACCCACAAGACCTTACGAGGCCCGAGAGGTGGCTTGATCTTATGCGGTGAGGAACACGCAAAAAAAATTGATTCCCAAACATTTCCCGGCATCCAAGGAGGACCGCTTATGCACGTTATTGCAGCAAAGGCGGTGTGCTTTAAGGAAGCACTCCAACCCGACTTCAAGCTGTATCAGTCTCAAGTTGTTGCCAACGCTAAAGCACTTGCAACTGGGCTCACTAATAATGGATTCAGACTAGTCAGTGGAGGCACAGACAATCACCTGATGCTCGTTGATGTTGGCTCACGAGATATGACCGGAAAAGAATGCCAAACAGCACTCGACGAAGCAGGGATCACTGTAAACAAAAACACGATCCCATTCGAGACACGTTCACCCTTTCAAGCAAGCGGAATAAGAATCGGAACTCCTGCCGTAAGCACACGTGGGATGAAGGAGCTAGAAATGGCTGAAATAGCCGATATGATCAGCGAAGTCCTACTTGATTTAAAAAACATTGACAAACGCAATCTTGTCCGGCAGCGTGTTCTTCAACTGACCGCGAGATTCCCTTTGCCTTATTGATTTAATTTCAGGCAACCAATTTATTGTTTGGATATTATTTCTTTTTTTTAATTAAGGAAACGGATTGTATCTAATGCAAACGCAGTCCAGCTAATCAAGGAACTATTCCCTACTTTTTTAACACCACTGGTGTTTCAATAATGAAAAGGCCTATCCAAAATAAGAGAGGATCAAGAAAAAAGAAGTCCAATGGTCTGGCGGCCACGGAAGCTGCAGCTACACGCAATCGATATCTACGTGCCTATGGAGATAAGAAAAAACCAGCACCAAAAATTGAAGATATTGAAGACATGGAATTAAGCGATGAACATCAAGGTGATGGCGAAGCCGTTAATATGAGCCGCCTCCAATCTCTTGAAATGCCTGAACTCAATCAGATGGCTAAAGAGCTAGATATCCCGAACTACGGATCACTTCAGAAACATGAGTTAATTTTCCAAATACTTCAGAAAAATGCTGAGAAAACAGGTGTTCTATATACAGAAGGTGTTCTTGAAATCCTTCCTGAAGGGTTTGGTTTTTTAAGATCTCAAAGCTTTAACTATCTCCCTTGCCCAGAGGACGTATATGTCTCGCCATCTCAAATTCGGAGATTCGATCTACAAACTGGTGATATTATAACCGGTGAAATTCGACGCCCAAAAGATAAAGAACGATTTTTCGCTTTAGTTAAAGTGTCTTCTGTTGGTCACGAGGAACCAGAAAAAGCTAAAGACAAAATTCATTTTGATAATCTTACCCCCTTATTCCCAGAGGAGCGCTTCTTTCTTGAGAACGATTCAGCGGAATACTCAACTCGCGTGATGGACTTAGTGTGCCCTATAGGAAAAGGCACTCGAGGAATAATTGTCGCACCTCCACGGACTGGTAAGACTGTACTGATGCAAAACTTAGCTAATGCAGTCATTAAGAATAACCCGGAAGTTTATCTCTTTATATTACTTATTGATGAAAGACCGGAAGAAGTGACTGATATGATTCGTAATTGTGATGCAGCTGAAGTTATAAGCTCAACATTCGACGAGCCCCCAGAACGACATGTTCAAGTAGCAGAAATGGTAATCGAAAAGGCTAAACGGATGGTTGAGCACAAGAAAGATGTGATGATATTACTGGATTCTATCACCCGTTTAGCTCGCGCATATAACACTGTTCAGCCTCACTCAGGAAAAATCCTGTCTGGCGGTGTTGATGCCAACGCTCTACATAAGCCAAAACGCTTTTTCGGGGCAGCCCGTAATATCGAAGAAGGCGGCTCTCTTACAATTTGTGCTACAGCACTCATTGATACTGGATCACGAATGGATGAAGTTATTTTTGAGGAATTTAAGGGAACAGGTAACATGGAAGTACATCTCGATCGCTCTTTGGTAGATCGTCGTATTTTCCCATCTATCAACGTAGAGCTATCTGGAACCCGAAAAGAAGAACTACTCTATCATGAACAAGAATTACCTCGTATTGTCAGCCTAAGGCGCGCTCTAACAGGCGTGCCCCCCGTAGAAGCAATGGAACTACTTCTTGGAAAACTTAAACAAACAGAAAACAATATCGAATTCCTTCTTAAGATGGCAGCTAAGTGAATCAGTTTAGCGGCTACTGTATTCGGCCGAACTTTTTCTCTAGCTCAGAATAACTCATCTCAATAATCGTAGGTCGGCCATGAGGGCAAGTATATGGCATTTTGCAACTGCGAAGATTATCAATTAAACCATGCAACTCCTCTTCTCTTAGCAAATCGTTAGCTTTCACAGCATGCCTACAAACTGTCTTAG
>JASLKL010000059.1 GCA_030747605.1 Verrucomicrobiota bacterium
TTTATCGGTGGAGCCATCGCAGTAATTTTATACATTGTTATTCAAGGGAGACAGCCGTTGTGGAAGATTGCTGATGCTCTTGCCCCTAGTATTCCACTTGGTCATGCACTAGGCCGTTTAGGTTGCTTAATGACTGGTTGTTGTTTTGGAACGGCCTGTGACCTGCCTTGGGCAATTCAATTCCCAGCGAACAGTCTTGCTTTCGATGCGCTTGGCCAAGCGCCGGCCGATGCGGCCCATTCCGTGAGCGTTCACCCGTCGCAGGTATACTCCGCGCTGCTGAATTTCGCACTCTATGGCGGTCTGGCTTGGGCTTACCGCCGAAAGCAATTCGATGGGCAATTATTTGCATTATATTTGATAGTTTATTCGATCAATCGATTTATCGTTGAATTCTTTCGCGGCGATTATCAGTTTGAGCAAATGTGGTTTGGCTGGATAAAGCCGGGACAGCAACTTAGTATGATGTTGTTGCCATTAGGTTTAGTGCTGTTGGTTTTTCTTTGGCGTAGAAGTATTTTAGTTAAGGAGGTTTAGTAGATGAAAACCTTTGAGACTGGGTAAGCTGAGTTACAGTGTTATGCCTTTAGATTTATTATGAATCGAGTTCTTATTTTTAGTTTTTGGCTGTTTTTATCGAGTATAGTTTCGGGTCAAACTGCTGATAAAATCAAAACTAGTAGCGGACATTTAACTGTTAATCCGGTTAAGCATGGTACGGTTGTATTTCAGTGGATGGGTAAGGTGGTGTTTGTTGATCCAGTTGGAGGTGCGGCTCTGTATGAAAAATTCGGCACCCCAGATATGGTTCTTGTTACAGACATTCACGGTGATCATTTTAATAAAGATACCTTGTCTGCTGTTGTTGAGGAAAAGACTATAGTAATTACTCCTGAGGCTGTTGCGACATTGATATCTGGGAATGTTAAAAAACGTATTACTACTTTAGCTAATGGAAAGTCAGTCGATAAGGTTGGCCTCAAAATTGAAGCGGTACCGATGTATAATTTAACCGCATCAAGATTGAAATTTCACAATAAAGGTCGTGGCAATGGTTATGTGATCACATTTGGAGATAAACGAGTTTATGTGAGTGGAGATACTGAGGACATACCGGAAATGCGGGCGCTCAAAAATATTGATCTAGCCTTTGTGTGTATGAATTTGCCTTATACCATGACTCCTGAGCGGGCGGCAGACGCTGTGCGAGAGTTTAAGCCGAAGATAGTATATCCGTATCACTATAGAGGAAGTGACACCTCCAAATTCAAAAAATTAGTTGGGAACGTTTCGGAGGTTCGTCTGCGAGATTGGTATGTCAGGTAAGTTCTAGTGTCATTAAGCTCAAGTGGTGGGGGAGTATTAGTCTATGTCAAAGAGGATTTCTCGTGGTTCAGCACCCCTGTTAGGGCCTACAAGTCCTCGGTCCTCTAGTTCGTCCATAATTCGAGCAGCTCGGGTGTAGCCTAAGCGGAGCCGGCGTTGCATTAGTGAAACGCTGGCTTTTTGCTCGACTCGAATAACATCGATGCATTTTTGAATAATTTCCTCGTCCTCGTCGATGCCGCTACCTCCATTGGGTCCAACAGTGCTTGGCCCTTCTAGTTGGCGTTCCATCTCAGTATCATAACAAGGTTTCGCTTGTGTATTAACAATTTCAACGATGCGATTAATTTCCTCGTCTGTAACGAGACACCCTTGAGCACGTCGCAAGTTGGAGCTGCCTGGTGGGAGAAACAGCATGTCTCCTTTGCCAAGTAATTTATCAGCACCCATTGAATCGAGGATGGTCCGTGAGTCAACCTTGGCTGCTACTTGGAATGCTATACGGGCTGGAATGTTAGCTTTGATGACGCCTGTAATGACATCAACACTTGGGCGTTGTGTGGCAACAATACAGTGAATGCCGGCAGCACGAGCCATCTGGGTTATACGAGCAATGCAGCCTTCGACTTCGTTTTTGGCCATAAGCATTAAATCAGCCAGCTCATCGATAATAACTACTATGTAGCTTAATTTATCAGGTATTTCGATTTCGTCTTCGCGTGGTATACTTATTTCCTGATCCATTTCGACGGCAAATCCTTCTCCCTCGTCAAGAGGTAGTTCTGGTTGATCTGTTTTGTTCGGTTTCTTTTTTGATCGTGAGTTAAAGCCGCTAATATTTCGTGCGCCTACTTTGGCGAATATTTGATAGCGTTTCTCCATTTCATTGACGACCCACTTCAGTGCTAGAATAACTTTTTTTGGATCGTGCACCACAGGTGCGGCAAGGTGCGGCAGTCCATTGTATATTTGCAACTCAACAACCTTTGGATCGATCATGACGAAGCGTAGTTCTTCTGGTGAAAATCGGAATAGTAGTGAGGCGACAATTGAGTTGATGCAAACTGATTTTCCGGAACCAGTGGCTCCTGCTATCAGCATATGCGGCATTTCAGCGAGGTCCGCAACTATTGGTTTTCCGTAAACATCCTTGCCTAGTGCAAGTGGGATTTTGGCTTTGCTGTTTTTCCATTCCGGAGAATCGACAATGTCTCGGAATAGCACTTTAGTTTTAATGCGGTTAGGGACTTCAATGCCAACTGAACTTCGGCCCGGTACAGGGGCTAGTATGTTAATACGTTCGGCTTTAATCGCGGCAGAAATGTTATTGGCTAATGCGGTGATTTTCTCAAGTTTTACGCCAGGTGCGGGATGTAATTCATAACGGGTTATAGTGGGTCCTTTAGTGATATCGCCTTCCGTGACTTCTATGCGAAATTGCTGAAGTGTGTCCTTAAGTAATTTAGCGTTCGCAAGAAGTTGTTCACGAGGCTCGGCTGGTGCTTCTGACTCTTCAGGTTCATCTAGAACTAGAGACTTTGGCAGCTTGTAGTCTTTGACTTTTGGAGTTTGGGCAACTGAGAGGGGGCCCTTATGTAAGGTAAGAGGTTTTGCTAATTTAGGTTTTTTTGTTGTCGTCTTTTCAAGGGGAATGTCCGCTTCAAGTTTATCTGGTGTTTTAGATTCTGAATCTTCCTCTTTGCCGATCGCTTCATTAACACTTATAGCCTCGTGATCAACTGAATCCGTTGATTCTACTGTTTCCGTTTTAGGTTTTTCAGGAATCTTATTTGTTTCATTATTAGTTTCGCTTGATTCACTGCTTGGTTGTTCAATGGATGCTTTAACTTCTTCTGCGGTGATGACCTCTCCCATTTCTACTTCATCAGGACTGGTTTTTGTTTCAGTCTCCTGTGGTTTAGGTTCAGTTATGCTGAGGTCTCGAATTGTTGGTTCTGGAACAGGTTTAAGATCAGCACCGAGTCCTTGATTGGTTTCAAGTTCTTCAGCTGTTTTTTTAATTTCTTTTTCAATGACCTTCTTTTGTTTATCGATAGCTTTGTCTATCTGATTTGCCTTACGTTTTAGTTTTTTCTCTGTTGAAGCAGTGCCAGCAAAGGAAGAATCTACTCGTCGGCTGTTCCAGTTTTCCCAAGCTTCTATAATCCGAGACCATAATTCGACAGGCTGTATGTTAGTTAAGAAATAAAAACTCGAGAGTATAAGTGCCGAATATATTATGATTGCTCCGGCAGTGCCGAAGATTTGAAAGATAGGATAAATAATTTTTTGCCCAATAACACCCCCCAACTGAAATCCTTCTGCCCAAAAAGTAATTCCGAACTTTATATTTAGCACCTGTAATAAGCCCATCAAGGCAACAGTGTAAATTAATGCTGCGACAGGCTCTCGCCAAGATTTACGAAGGTAGTAAAAAAAAGGATGTAAAAATGCTAGTCCGAAAAGAAGCAGTAGTAATGGCATCATGTAGGCCGCGAATCCAATAGCAATGAATGAAATGTATGAAAGATAAGCTCCGACGGGGCCAATAATATTATTAAAGCCGTTTTCCAAATTGTTGGAATTTAATGGTGGATCCGCTGTGCTGTAACTTAATAAGGATAGGATATAGAGTATTGAAAAGGCTACCATCAAGATGCCGATCCATTCCAGACCCATTCTGGGTTGTCGCTCCAGTGTCTCCTTCTTGTTTACGCGCGGCACGAAGATAGTGTAGAGACTTTAAGCTGGAAGAAAAAGCGTTTTGCCATCAAGAGAGTTGCCTTTACTCCTCTATTCCGTATAGGCTCTTCCTCGATGAAGTTTTGGGCTGGCTTGATGCAGTTCTTGGCTGTTGCGCTTTTTGCTGTAATTGCGATGGGTTGTGACCCAACGACTGGCAGTAACGTCAATCATGAGGATGACCCGGATTTTGTCCGTGGCAAGAACCGACTGGCCAGAAAGGACATAGCTGGTTCTATTTTGTCTTTTGAGAAGGCAATCGCCAATAATCCTGCCAATGATTTTGCTCATTTTGAGCTTGCTCTAATTTTCTATTCTCCTAGTAGTGAGGATCATACCGACTACGTTGCAGCGTGTTATCATTTACAGCGACACATTCTTCTTAAGCCAGACTCTAAGCATGCTAATAATATCGTAGGGATGATCAAGGTGTGTAAAAAAGAGATTGCTAAGGATATCGCGATGGCGCCTATTCCACTTTCGGAAATAAACGCGATTCATACCTTGCGAACAAAGTTAGCAAAAGCAAATGCTGATAATGCTAATCTTAAAACTCAGGTGGAGGCCATGCGAGGCCGCTTAAATCAGAAAGGTGAAGAGGTTGTGGGTGCTTTAGTCTCCAAACCTGTCGGATTACCTCTTGGGCAATCACCTTTAAGTTCTCCGCCTCGAGGGAGTACAACTGGATCAAGTGACTTGCCTGCTGCTAATGGGAGAAGGACCCATAAACTTAAGCCAAGAGAGAGCCTGTATTCGGTTGCAAGGCAGTACGGGGTGCCGTTTGCGCAGTTAAAGGCTGCCAATCCGCGTTTGGCTAGGAATCCACGCGATCTCAAGCCAGGAGTGACTGTTAATATTCCTTTAAAGCGAAACTAATCATTTTTTGTGCCTGTGCGTCGGTTGGTTTTTCCAGTTCTATTTCTTTTCTGGATCACCATGAGTTTTCTATTGTGGCGTGCTGAATATGGGGATGCTGGCCGAGGAAGTAAGGTGTCACTTCCGGTTGTAATTGAGAAAATCTTTAATGCTCCTGATGCTTCCAATTTGCAGGTCTATAATAATGATCAATCTGTCGGATTTATTCGATGGGAGATTATTCCTGATGAAATTTATTTTCGAGGCACAAACCAACCGATTGGGCGCGTAGAGTCTATTGACGGGTTCACGCTTTCTGTTGATGGCCGTTTACAGTTAGAGTCATTGAAAAGTAAGGTGCGGTTTACACTGCGCACTGGTCTTGATGCAGAACTAAATTGGCAAAAACTTTATGCTACACTTGATTTAGGGCAGAATCTCTGGGAGTTCCAATCTCATGTTACTAACCAAGTGCTTAACGTTAAGCACGAAGGGTCATTAGGTGAATGGGAACGTTCAGCATCATTTGATCAGTTGAATGATCCCGTTAAGATGGTTAATCAGTTAGCTGGCCCTACTTTGGGAGCTTTGATACAGAAAATACTCCCGGAAGATATTGGTGCGGTTTCTGAAAAGCTCAAGAATCAAGTTGATGCCGTTTCTATTAAGCTGGGATTAGAGTGGCAAGCATTTAACGACTTCATGCGCTTGGGCAATACCAGAGTTCGAATTTACAGATTGGAGGCTAAGCTTCCAGGGGAGCGGACTATTATTATTCGAATTAGTCGAGTCGGTGAAATTCTACAAGTAGAGTTTCCGGGCCAACTGGTTATAGACAATGAAAATATTCCACTCAGAAAAACAAAAGAGCCATGATTGAAATTGAGGGATTATCCAAATGTTTCGGAGATTTGACTGCTGTTAACGATATTAGCTTGTCGGTTCCTAGAGGTGAGTTTTTTGTGATTTTAGGTCCTAATGCAGCTGGTAAAACTACCACTATTAAGGTTATGGCAGGGCTAATGAGACCTACCAAGGGATCAGTACATATTTGTGGTTATAACATTGAATTGGATCCGCTTGATGCTCGTAAGCGGATGGCATATTTACCTGATTTTCCTTTCCTCTACGACAAGCTAACGCCCAGCGAATTTTTTCGTTTTACCGGCCAATTATTTGGTATGGCTGAATCGGATATAAAAAATGAATCTGAATATCTGTCAGATCGTTTTAGTCTTGGTGAGTTTCTATCCAAGCCGATCGAGAGCCTCTCGCACGGAACTAAGCAACGTGTGGCTATCGTTTCTGCATTGATGCATGCCCCAGAAGTATTTGTGTTAGATGAGCCAATGGTAGGCCTGGACCCGCATCATGCCCGAGTGCTGAAAGATATTCTGCGTGAGCGAGCTGATCAAGGTATGACGGTGTTTGTTTCTACTCATCAGCTAAGTGTAGCGGAAGAAATGGCAGATCGAATTGGCATTATGAATCAAGGTAGAATTGTTGCTGTAGGATCACATTCAGAATTACAAGCTGCCAACCGAGATAGTAAGCTTGAATCTATTTTCTTATCGTTAACTACGGAAGCTGATGGATGATTTAAAACATATTTCGCACTGGCGACTCTTGTTCAAGGTTAATCAAATTCAGAACTGGCGCCGATTGAAGTTGGCAGTATTAAGTTCTCGATTACATGCATTCCTTATGGGGTTGTTTGTGGTTGGTTATGCTTGGTTAGCGTTTGAATTATTCCGAAAAGGTTTGCAGTTCACTTCTAGTTTTCCTGGTTTGGGGCCTGTATTAATCGAGAGAATGATATTCTTGCTGTTTGCGTTTTTGTTTTTCTTACTGCTACTTAGTAATGTAATTATAAACTTCACTAACCTTTTTCGAAATAGAGAAACACATTTCCTGCTCACTCTCCCTGTGTCGCATCAGGTGATTTATAGATGGAAAATATTTGAATCTGGGGTTTTGGCGTCTTGGGCTTTTCTTTTTTTGATAGCACCACTGGTAATAGCGTATGGGAAAACTTATAACGCGTCTTGGAATTTCTATTTTGTAACTCCGGTATTTGTTGGGTTGTTTGTGGTTTTACCTGGGGTTTTCGGTAGTTGGGTTGCGTTATTTTTGGCTCGCTGGCTGGATCGACTGGCGTTTCAGGTTGCTGCAATGTTTGTTGTTATTCTTGTAATCGTTTTTATTAGTTCTTGGCTTCAGCCTGAAGTAGTGACTGATGAGATGCTAGAGACTCGTGTCTTGGATGTTGTTGACCGATTGCTGGCACGTACTCAGTTCTCGTTATTTCCTTTTTTACCAAGCTATTGGGTCTCTAGCGGGTTAACGCAGTGGATTGAGGGTGCAGTGATGGGTGCATTTTTTTTCGGCTTAGTATTATTAAGCCACACTTTGTTTTTTGGTTATCTTGCTGCGACAAGGTCAGGAGGCTTCTTTTTCTCTTCGTTGTCTGCAGTGAACAGTCGAGGTCGGAAAGCATCTCTATGGAGTTTTTTACATAATAAGAAAAGCGGTCGATCAGCTTTTGAGCCTAAATTTCTGGATCGTTTAGCCAAATTGTTTTGGTGGTCTAAAAGTGATTCAAGAGCATTAATTGTTAAAGACACTCTTACCTTTTGGCGGGATACTACTCAATGGGGTCAGTCGCTTGTTTTATTGGGATTGCTGGTCGCCTATATAATGAATTTGAGATATTTTTCTCACCGTTTAACTAGTGACTTTTGGATTGATCTTACTTCATATTTAAACCTTGGGGCTTGCGCGTTAAACCTTGCAACTTTAACGACTCGCTTTGTATTTCCTCAAATATCACTCGAGGGTAAGCGTATTTGGATTATAGGGATGGCGCCTTTGGGAATGAGAAGGACTCTGATGACAAAGTTTTTATTTTCTACAGTGGTATCAATGATCGTAACGATGGCTTTGGTTGGTGCTTCTTGCATGATGCTTTCTGTAACGGTTGGTCGAATAATCTACTTTACAGTGGCCATAGGAGTGATGTCGTTTACATTGAATGCTTTGGCTTTGGGGCTTGGCGCGTTATATCCGAATTTTCGAGAAGAAAACCCTAGTAAGATTGTTAGTGGTTTTGGGGGTACGCTTTGTCTCGTTTTGAGTTTTCTTTATATTGTTGGCATGGTGAGCTTGATGGCTGTTACATCTTTTTGGGCTTTTGGTGGAAGTTCTTCTTTGGTGTTTGGGATAGGCTGTTTGGTTTTTCTTTTTGTGTCATTTTTTCTGGGGTGGATGCCACTGCGTAAAGGCATACGAAGAATGACTACGTTAGAAGTTTGATCTCTTATGCATCTGAAAAATTTGGAAACATTATGCGGAAGGTGGACAAACGCTCTAATCGATAATTTTATGTTTCAGTTGGGCGCCAGTCTATGAATTTGAGTTGAACGGAGATATGACCGTTAAAGCTGTTGACTTGCGGTGCGATGGCAAGATCGAATTTACCTTTTGGTTCGTCCTCAGGCTTTAGATTCCATGCGATTACTTCACAGGACTCTCGTTCGTCATTTACCCAGAATTTGACGTGTTGTTTTTCTTTTCCCATGCGGTAAACCGGGCCAGACATAGTAAGGTCCGGAATAAGTAGCTGTATTTCTGGGTTGCCTTGGCCTGTTGGTTCAATCTGTTGCATTTCCTGGATTCGAACGAGGGTCATTTCTGAGAGATTTGTTTCGGCGTCTAACTTTAGTGGAGCCTGAAACATTTCTGAACTAATTGATTGTTTAGCAATTTCATTGATGCGTTCACGAAAGGCATCGAGTTTACCGGGTTTAACCGAGACGCCTGCTGCCATTGCATGGCCTCCATGGTCATTAAGAAGGTCGTCGCAATCGCGCATCGCTTCGGCTAGATCAAATCCTTCGATGCTGCGGGCGGAACCTTTCCAGCCGTCTCCATCCTTAGCTAGAATGAATGTGGGGCGGTAAAACTTTCGCATAACTCGGGATGCTACAATGCCGATAACGCCTAGATGCCAGTCCATATCTCCTTCGACAATGACGAAATCCTTTTCAGGATCGAATTTGTTTTTGATGTTTTCAATTGCCTTAGTAGAGATGTCTCGTTCTATTTTTTGGCGATCCTGATTGAAAGCATCAAGTATCTTTGCATTTTTTTCTGCCGTACAGATATCTTTTGATAAGAGTAGATTAAGGGCCGTAGCAGGATTTTCCATTCGGCCTGCTGCGTTGATTCGCGGACCTAGGTTGAATCCCACGTTGAATACGCTCACTGGAGGCTTAATATTAACGATTTTCTTTAGAGCGACTAAACCAGGGCGGCTGGTTTCACTAAGTTGCTCTAGGCCGAATCGAAGAAGTTTTCGATTTTCACCTACCAATGGAACAAGGTCGGCTACTGTTCCAATTGCAACGAGGTCCAGATATTGCTTCAAATCAAGATCGCGTTCTTTTTGCAGTCCTTCTTGTCTTCCTCGTTTGACGATTGCGTGGATGAGCTTAAAAGCGAGACCAACTGAACATAGTTCCTGAAAATTAGGATAATTATTGCTTAGTTGCGGGTTAACCATTGCTACAGGGTTTGGCGCTGGCTTGCTTAGCTGGTGATGATCGAGGACTATCACATCAACATTATTATTATTAAGACAATCTATGGCCTCGTTAGATGTCGATCCACAGTCGACAGCTAACAATAGGTTGATTTCAAATTGTCCCAGACATTTTTCGACAGAGATTGGGCTGAGCCCATAACCATCGTCAAACCGGCCTGGAAGATAGGCCTGCACGTCCCAGCCGAGTTCCGTTAATGCTTCTACTAAGAGGGCGGTGGAGGTGATGCCATCCGCGTCATAGTCACCATAAATTAACAACCGCTCGTTATTACTGCGTGCCTTCCAAAGTCGCTCTATAGCGACTTCCATATTAGGAACCAGAAATGGATCAGCCAACAACTTAAGCTTGGGCTTAAGAAAATCGCTTACTTCCTCTTTTGTAACAACTCCCCGGTTTACGAGGCATTGCGCCAATAAGGGCGAGAGAGGTAGTTCGCGAATTAGTTGGCCAGTTAGTAGTGGTTGTGATGGTGCGAGGTTCCAGCGATATTTCACGCTAGAATCTGGATCCTCCTAATTATCCGAATAGTGTTATTGATTTTGTACATAAACTTAAATTGATTTGGCCAAGACTTTGTCGTTACTTTTTAGGAATCCTTTTTGAATTCTTTTGGCCCCCATTTTGATGCTAGAAGAGAAAATATGATTGATAGCCCAAGGATTGCCCCAACGATGATAAGCACGAGATTATGGTTGTCCTCAAAAATGAGCCATGATGGTCGACCTTCCCAAAGCACTATTAACATTTTAAACCCGATGAAAACCAAAACGAGTGCCAGTCCGTACTTCAGGTAGCAAAAGTGCCGAAGCAGGCCAACTAGTAAGAAATAGAGCGACCTAAGTCCTAAAATTGCAAACACATTCGATGTGAAAATGATGAACGGCTCCCTAGTAATACCAAAAATAGCTGGGATTGAATCAACGGCAAAAATTAAGTCGGTGGTCTCTACCATGATGAGGCATAGCGCCAGAGGTGTCATGGCACGTTGTCCGTTCAGCTCTGTAAAAATTTTTTGCCCTTCGAACTGAGTAGAGATTGGATAAAACTTCCGAGCCAATCGGATGGCAATATTTTTCTCTGGCTCAACCTCCTCGTCTCCGGCGAACAGCATCTTTATCCCAGTCACTAGAAGGAAAGCTCCAAATATGTATAGAATCCAATGAAACTGGTGTATTAAGCTGGCTCCTGCAAGGATCATTACAGCACGCATTGCGAGTGCGCCAAGGATTCCCCAAAAGAGCACGCGATGTTGAAATTCCGCCGGCACACGAAAGAACGAGAAGATTAGTGCGATAACAAAAACATTGTCCATCGACAGGGATAGCTCGACGACGTACCCAGTGATGAACAATTTGGTATGGTCTCCAGTCCATTGTTCGCCGACCATTGCTGGGGCGATCCAAAAAGCAAATAACATAGACATCGAACCCCAGATGGTTGTCCACATCATTGCTTCACCAAACCCAACTACATGGGGTTTACGGTGAAACACACCAAGATCCAAGGCTAGGAATACTAGTACAGCTCCTATGAACCAAACCCAGTTGATAGGAGCAATCGTCAGTGTGTTTTCATTAAAAGCGGTATTGCTGGCAGCCAAGAGAATCATATTAGTCCATGAGGGCCCGCGTTATTTACTAGATAAAAACCTAAAAAGAAAGTCGCCAAGCATGGGCTAGGCGACTTTCTTTGAAATTAACCGGATATATAATATTACGCCTCGGATGAGGAGATACTGTGTTGAGTAATTACGGTTTCGTCAGCGAGCTTGGGTTTTTCTCCTTTGTTACGCCATAGCACGAGGGAGCCAGCGATAAAAATGCTAGAAAAGGTACCAGTCATAACACCTGCAAGCAGTATGAATGCAAATGAGTGTATGGCCCCGCCTCCCAGAAAGAAGAGTGACCCTGCGGCTATCAGTGTTGTTCCGGAAGTAATGATTGTGCGGCTTAGCGTCTTGGCGATCGCTCCATTCATGATTTCGGTGAATGTTCCCGGAATGCCGAGTTTTAAGTCTTCGCGAATTCGGTCAAATATCACGATAGTGTCATTGATTGAGAAACCTATGATGGTAAGTAAAGCAGCCATCACAGGCGCGCTTAATTCGCCGCCCCAAATGAAAAAGATACCCATTGTCATAAGTATATCATGTATGATAGCGAGGATAGCGCCAAGTGCGAATGAGAATTCGTAACGGAATGTCACATAAACAAGAATCGCAAACAGTGCAATAAGCAGAGACTTTGTGGCAGTTTGCAGGATTTCACCGCTAATTAGTTTACCTGTGCGTAGTTGGCTTACTTTTATAAATTCAGCATCTGGAAATCCAACGTTCAATGCTTCAAAAGTCTTTTCGCCATCACCAAAATTGACAGTAACCTGAAGGCGTTCTTTGCTTCCTCCACCAGATTGATATTGTATCAATGCTCCATCAGCTAACGCTGCCCCAAGGCTTTCTTTTATTTTGTTGCGAAGTTCTGTTTCTGTTTTCTTGGTGCTAAACTCCATTGTGATCCGATCGCCGCCTCTGAAGTCTATGCCCATGGCATTTTTGCCTCGGGAGAAGCCGTAGCCAATGCCAATTATTACTATCAACCACGATGTAGCGAATGCAACTTTAGAAAAACCCATGAAGTTTAATTTTGGCTTTTGGAGCAATCTTCCGAAGCCGTGATCGGCTCCGAAGTTTCGAAATACATCGAATACTAAACGAGTTACCACGAGTGCTGTGAACATGCTGGCGCAGATGCCAACGGTAAGCGTGACACCGAAGCCTTTGACTGGGCCTGTGCCCATGAACATTAGTATGACTGATACAATGAGCGTGGTGAGGTTGGCGTCGACAATTGTGCTAAACGCGCGTGCGTAACCGGTCTCGACTGCGCCTTGGATTCCTTTGCCTGATTTGAGTTCCTCATGGATACGTTCAAAAATTAGAACGTTGGCATCAATAGCCATACCGATTGTTAACACTATACCCGCTATGCCAGGCAGTGTAAGGGCCGCATTAAGATAGCACATTACACCCAAAAGTATTACCAGATTAAGGACAAGTGCGAAGTTGGCTACTATACCCGCGAACCAGTAGTAAATTAACATGAATATTGCCACAGCAATCACGCCATAAAGCGCAGCACGTCTACCGCTTTCCACCGAATCCTTACCTAAACTTGGTTCGACACTCATCTCTTCCTCGATTTGGAGTGGAGCCTTTAAAGGAT
>JASLKL010000005.1 GCA_030747605.1 Verrucomicrobiota bacterium
GAATGTCCGCCTCGAATCGGTAAAAGATCAAATCGATTCAAATCCGACACTGGCTAATGCAGATCAAGGAAATGCATGGTTTGATTGTATTACAAAACGCCTGACTAGTTTTATAGAGGAAGTTCTAAGCGGTGAGCGAAAATCAGAAACGCCCCCTTTTCACCCTTAACATTCGGGCAAAAATAGAACCGAATGAAAAATTCAAATCTTTCCTATTTAAGCTTAAAAGAGAACGAAAAATAAAAACCACTTGCAAGGTAGTAAGAGCTTTGGCAGTGTCCCCGACCTTTCGGTTGCGCCCGTAGATCAACTGGATAGATCGCATGGCTACGAACCATGAGGTTGGGGGTTCGAATCCTCCCGGGCGTACCATTTATCTTCTTAAACTATTCGCAATCTATAATCGATTTTGGCCTCCAAGTATTTGGCTTTCCTATATTCCAAATAAGGCTTTTAAAATAGCGGAACTTGAGTAGTTTTTCCACATGAAGTCCCATCCCTTTTCAAGACGCCGCTTCCTAGAGGCAACCGCAGTTGCTAGTGCCCCATTCATTCTGCCATCTGGTATTTGGTCAGCAAAAATAAAGCCCAACGACAAAATAGCTATGGGCTTTATCGGAATGGGAAAACAAAACGGCGGTTTACAGAATCGCTTCATGGCTGACAGGAATGTGGTATGTGTTGCTGTTTCAGACTGCGATACTACACGTCGTGATGCTGCCTTGAAACGAGCACACAAACGCTACCAAAACGATAATTGCAAAGGGTATAACGATTATCGAGAAGTCATTGCTCGCAATGATATAGACGCAGTTTGCATTGCTACACCCGATCATTGGCATGCAATACAAACTGTTGAAGCTGTAAACTCCGGCAAAGATGTTTACTGCGAAAAACCATTGACCCATAACATTCACGAGTCAATTGAGGTCATGAAAGTTGTGGATAAGAAAAAAGCAATTCTACAAACAGGATCAATGCAACGTTCCTCAAGAGAATTTCGAGTAGCTTGTGAATTGGTACGTAATGGTGTTATCGGCAAAGTTAAGAGTACCGCGGTGAACGTCGGCCCTCCAGGGATTCCTTGTGATCTTCCAACCGAAAAAATGGAACCAGGCCTCGATTGGAGCATGTGGGTGGGCCCTGGCCCAATGCGCGGTTATAGCTCAGTTCTAAGTCCAAGAGGCGTACACGGGCATTTCCCAAACTGGCGCAACTATAAAGAGTATGGAGGCGGCATGGTTTGTGACTGGGGTGCTCATATGATTGATATCGTCCATTGGGGGTTAGGCATGGACGACAGTGGCCCAATAGCCACGATACCTGCGGAGAACCCGAAAGCAAAAAAAGGTGCTCAACTAGTTTACGACGGCAATATCCCGCTAATGCACGGCACGGGCATGGGATCAAGCTTCTATGGCACAGATGGCCGAGTAGAATGTCACCGAGGAAGAATTGGCCTTTGGCTTGGAGATAAATTTATCGCTGGAAAGGCCAATCAAAGCGAACGGAATGTCAATCTATCCAAAGAACTAGACAAACTGGAATCTGATTTTCTTAAGGATGCGAAAGTAAAACTATACCGAAGTAATAGTCATATTCCAGACTTCCTTAACTCCATGCGCACTCGAAAAAAACCATGCACACATGAAATCATTGGAGCACGAACATCAATCGCTTGCCACTTGCTTAACCAAACTTACTACAATCATACTGAGATCAAGTGGAATCCAAAGAAAAACACATTTGCTGCCGGAGGTGACCCTACTTGGTTAACTCGCAACTACCGTGGTGATTTCAAGGTATAAACTTATCACTGCTCGAAAAAATTAAATTAACACTTTATATCACGGAACGAGTCTAGCACTCATTCCGTGTTTTTTTTGGCTCTTTAACCAAAAGCTTTACTTGAACAGTTGCGATAGTTTCTGTACTCGTCTGCAGGGCAAGGAGTTCTAAGAACAAACACCACTGAAGCTTCAATTCATTTTTTGCCGTTGCTACGTCGAACAACGAGCTTGAAGTAATCGTTGTTCTTTTATCTTTCATACGAAAATAAATTTTTTGAAAGCAGATCACATACGAAACATAGCAATAATTGCTCATGTCGATCATGGGAAAACTACACTCGTGGATGAGTTATTGCAGCAAAGCGGCACCTTCAGAGATAATCAAGTAGTAGCCGAAAGAGTCATGGACTCGATGGACTTGGAACGAGAAAAAGGAATAACCATAAAGGCTAAGAATACCGCTATCAAGTGGAAGGACTATACAATCAACATCGTTGATACTCCTGGGCATGCCGATTTCGGGGCTGAAGTAGAACGAGTAATGAAAATGGTAGACGGAGTGCTACTATTGACTGATGCCGTAAGTGGCCCTCAAGCACAAACACGCTGGGTTTTACGCAAAGCACTTGGCCACGGTTTAAAGACAATCTGTGTGGTTAATAAGATCGACCGAGAAACCGCAAGACCGTCATGGGTACATGACAAAGTTTTGGAACTATTCCTAGAACTAGGTGCTGATGAAGATCAGTTTAATGCCCCTTTTCTATATGGTAGCGCGAAGCTAGGATTCGCCGATAGTAAACTCGATGGAGCTAGAACAAATATGAACGATTTGTTTGAAGCCATAATCTCTCGTGTCCCACCTCCGCTAATCGAGGATGCCCCATTTCGGATGCTAGTAAGTAATATAGATTGGGACGAGTATGTTGGCCGTATGGCGATAGGTCGAATTCTGTCTGGTGATATAAAGCTAGGCGACCAAATAAACGTACTTCGAAAAGATGGATCTCAACTAAAAGCAAAGATCATCAAACTCAAGCAATTTGCCGGACTTCAAACTAACGATGTCACATCAGCAACTGCAGGTGATATAGCCGGACTAGCCGGATTTGAGGAAGTAGATATTGGAGATACTTTAGCCACATCTGAGGATGCTGAAGCTTTGCCATTTATTGAAATTGATCCAGCAACCGTACAGATGGAGTTTTCGGTCAACGATGGTCCACTCGCAGGTCAAGACGGTAAAAAAGTTACTTCACGGGAAATTCGTGCCAGACTTGAACGTGAGACAAAATCAAATATCTCCATTAGCATTCACGACACAGAGGAAAGCACGAGATTCCTCGTCAACGCACGTGGCAGCATGCAGATTGCAGTATTACTAGAGACTATGCGGCGTGAAGGTTATGAAGTTCTCGTCTCCCGACCAACAGTATTGTACCGAAAAATCAATGGCAAACAGTGTGAACCTTATGAACAAATTTGGATCGAGTCTCCTGAGGATCAACTTGGAACAATTATGGAGAGCGTCAGTAATAGACTGGGGAAAATCACTAATATTGAACACCACTCTGCAGGCGTAACCGTTTCGGCTGAGATTCCTACACGCGGACTAATCGGGTTTGAAAGTGACCTTATCACCCTCACAAGTGGCAACGGCGTTATGAGCCACATGTTTCTCGAATACCGACCTTATAGCGGAGAATTAGTGACCCGCCAAACTGGCACACTAGTGAGCATGGAAAATGGTAATGCAATGGCATATGCTCTCGATATGCTTCAGGCAAGAGGAAACCTCTTTATATCTCCAGGAGACTCAGTATATGCCGGACAGGTGGTAGGTGAAAATCCGAGGCGCGATGATTTACCGGTGAACCCTGCTAAAGCAAAGCACCTCGACAACATGCGTGCATCTGGATCAGATAAATCAATTGCCCTCACACCGCCAATCAAATTCTCAATCGAGCGTGCGATTGAATACATTGCTAATGATGAACTGGTTGAGGTAACACCAAAGCATCTCCGGTTTAGAAAACGTATCCTGGATGCAAATGATAGACGTAAAGCAACCAAGCGCTCTAAAGATATTGCCTCTAACAAATCCTAATTACCCAATACGGACATGGGTGCTATTTAATTTCACCCCATATTTTCTTAAGTAACTTAAACATACGAGGATCGTGCTCCTTAAGTTCCGCACGAACAAAAGGATAAAAATCATTAACCCCAAGATAAGCCTCAGTACTTTCAGCAAAATACTCCATTTGAGTGGTAAGTGCATAATGTTTCACAGTGCGACCGCTATAGAGTAAAACCTTCTCATAAATTCCTGCGTCTTTAACCTTGTTATAGGCATCAAGAACTTCTTTATTTTGAAATCCTTTTTCTAGAACCTGATCATGATAAGCATGAGCGAGCTCGTGTAAAATCACATACGGATGCTTAGCCCATTGGCTACGGCTAAGCAGAGCCTTAGCCCTAGGAATATGCACATGCTTTACAAGTCTGGGATCATGCCGATTAGCCCGAAGCCAAGTTTCACCAGGATGATACTGCATGTTACCAAGTGGTTCGTAATGATAATCCAGCCATATAGGAAGTTGCTGCAACTCCTTCACGCGCTCATCAGAGAGAATGTATTTGATGCGTTGAAGATGATTGGCAAGCGCATCAAATACCTCCGACTTAAACTTCTCATGCTCGTTCTTAAGCAACTTTGGATCAACTTTAATGGTCCATCCCTCAAGCTTTTTTACGACTGGATCATGGAATGCTTTCTGTTCATCGGCAGCCGCATGAGCAATCATAAGGATAGAAACCAAAGAAATAATGAATATTTTTGGATTAATTTTTAACATAAGAATTTATTTTTTGTTTAATCTAAGTAATGCCTTTCCAAGTGCATCCCCAATTAAAAAGTAGCTTTCAGCATTGCCAAACCAATGATGACCATGGCCTACATTAGGAGAATCATTTGCTTCCCGAGCAAACTGTGTTGTTGATACAAACACAGCGCTTGAACCGAGAGATTCTGCAGCAGCCTTTTGAGCCATACGAATGGAGATCATATTTTTATCAACATTAAGCCCGCCATTCCCCAGCTCTCCAATCACTACTGGAAGATCGGCCTGCTTAACTTCCTTTCGAAGATCATTTATTAGGCAGATGAGATTGGCCTGATAATCCTTTCTTGCGGCTTCATCAAACATGTCATTCCAGCCTTGAAACCATACAAATCCACTAAGCACCGGCTCAAGCTCAGCCAGATGTGGAAATTCATTTCCAATTTTAGCCAAACCCTCTCTATATTCAGCGATCATTTTTTTGTAGAATTCTCCGGTCTCCCCGCCAGCGCTAGGAGGACGGAAATCTTTGTGGACACTTTTCCCTCCCCAAGCAGTTTTAATAAGAAGTACAGGCTCATCAAAACTAGCTCCGACAAGATGCCCAAGTTGGAACTCTGGCCCAATGTGATGTTTGCCCCCATACCCGGTAAAACCAATTGATAAACCTCCAGTCTTAAGTTCCTCCTTGGTTTGATAACGCACAAAAACATCGTTTCTTACAATCCAATCTCCCTTTTCATCTACGATATGATTATATCTAATAGCAAATTCCGGATTCTTCATCACGTTTTTTAGAATACCTTTTCCGCTATTATAGTACTTTGGATGATCCAAATCGACTACACCCTGCCCTTGCATATTCGACTGACCCGCAAGCCAAAAAACTCGAAGTTTATTAGATGATTTTAGATGTTTATCAAGAAACGCATAACCAGCGTTTTGGGCTTTTTTATTGAAAACCATTGCAATATGACCAGCCCCCTTGGCAATGTATAAATCGGTATCTACATTAACCTCCTTCAGCGATTCATAGAGCGCAACTGGGCCACGAAATCCAACCGTTGGATGCTTATCCGGATGTACCAAAAGATCAGTAGAACCATTGTAAAAAAAGATTGGCGAATCATCTTTATCTACAAACGCATTAGGAGAATCCGCCGCGTATGATTCTGGCACCTTGTTTCTAGCCCCTCCAAACCAGTATGATAGAGCATTCGACTTCTCACGAACTGTTCGAAAATCGGTCGGAGCACCGCCTGCTACAGCAGCAACAATTTTTGTGCCAACTCGTTTCGGATCACTTTCCTTGGAAAGCCCGGTTGTTGCCAACATTGAAACAAGATGTCCGCCAGCAGAATAGCCCATTGCACCAATACGTTCAGGGTCCACCTTATACTTAGAAGCATTTTTTCGGATCCATCGTATAGCATCTCGACAGTCCTCGGTTTGCGCCGGACTTTTGTACTTGGGGGCTAGCCGATAATTAATCGCAAAACACGTATAACCTCGTTTGGCCAAACTCCGCGCATAAATAGCTAATTGCCCCTTAGAGCCAAGGCGCCACGCACCTCCATGAACCACCAATATTGCTGGGAATGGGCCATCACTTTTTGGCACATAGATATCAAGCTTAAGCGTTTCCTCATCGATCTTCTTATAAACAATGTTTTTGGTACGGGCGTATTCATAATTCTTGCTCCAAACACATATATCTAAGCCACACAACAAGAGAAAAATTAATAAACGATTCACAGGGACAGTTAGTGTTAACGGATTTGAGCTTCCTCGCAAATAAATTTCAACAAACCGACCAAGGATAGACAGTACAGATTGCACACTACAAACCAATCGAACTTTTATTTCCTCTACTAAACTTAGAGATAATAACAACAACTAATATATTTACCATCAAACCAAAAACTCCACCGTGAACCCCCCAGTTTCCTAGAGTTCCTTGAGTAACCTTTAGTGGCCCATATCTAAAGTTAACCCATTCCTCAATGATCGTTAGGTTGTTTGAAGAAACAAAAAAGTAGAGTACAAAAACTGCAATAAGCCCACTTAGAAGCCCCCAGAAAGGAGCGTTAGCCTTCATCCCCTGCCAATACATGCCAAGAATAAAGCCAGGCGCTAGCTGCATCAGCATATCAAATTTCATATTCATGAGTTTAACCAACGTCGGCTTGTTCTCAAGTGATTGTAAATATATCGCAACGCTGGCCATGCTAACGACCACAACCAAAGAGATTAATTTGCCTATCAACGTCAATTTGGCTTGGCTGGCTTTCGTATTAATTTGGCGATGATATATATCTTTAGTCAACATGGATGATACAGATAAAAGAACAGAATCTGCTGTAGACATTAATGCCGCAAGTACAGCAGCTAAAAGTAATACAACCAACCATCTGTGTATCACTGACTTGCCCATAACAATTCTGCAGACCTCACTAAATACCCGATCTGAATCCTCACTACTGAGTCCAGATAACTCAGGTGAAGCCAACGCAGTTATACCAACTAGAACTGCAACCAGTGACGCAGTTAGTGGGAGAAATGCCATTGTTGCGACACCGTTTCGAAGCACTTTCTGACTACGTGCTGCATAAATACGCTGAATCGCTTGTGGATAAAGCGCACCACCCAAACCTACCACAAAAATATAACTAAACCACTGCCGGATCATGATCGAGTTCGGCACTGAAACTTTCTCCGGTTTAGATGATTTGAGTAACTCGTAGCTATTCCCCAATCCACCAAAATGATCAAGAACCACGAAAAGCAAAACGACAAACCCAACCATTAGAATGCCGCCCTGAATCATATCAGTCCAAGCTACAGCTCGAAAGCCACCGAGCGTCTCATATACAAGCATTATAACTGCAAGAAGAATGACTCCAGCGATGAATGCAGTACGTTCATCAAATTCAGTTATACCTTGAAGCAACAGCCCCATGGAAGTTAGTTGAGCGAGCAAATAATTACCGATTGCTAGGACCATAGTAATTGAAGCGAGCACAGTGTATGGCCTATGAGCAAATCGGTGCTCGAGAAAGTCTGCAGGGGTAATAAAATTTTCCCGCTTTGCCAAACTGTGCAGCCTTGGAGCAAAAACCAGATAGACTACGATAATAGAAGTCATGAAATGGACACTCATCAACCAAGGGTAACCAATTCGAAAAGTCTTACCGGTAAACGCGAATAACGTGTTTCCACTATACTGCGTAGCATAAAGAGTCAGGACTAAAACCATAAACCCAACACCTGACCCTGCTAAATAAAAGTCCTTAAGCGAATTCTCCGTTCGAGCACGCATTCCCCAATAGCCGATACCGATTAATGACAATAAATAGATGGCGATAAATCCTAGTTCTATAGGTCCAAGCGGAATTTTGCTCATTCATCGCCCTCCGATTCATCACTATCACTTGGCCAAGTCCGAAATGCCACCCAAGCTGTCAAACTGGAGATCAAAAAAGAAATAAACGTGCTAACACCCACCCATAAAGGCATACCAAATATTAACGGCTTCTCGCCTCCTTCTCCCCAGTACCAAGGCACAGCAAAAATAAAAAGCAGGGCAAAACCAAAAACCAACAACCATGACAGTCGAGACGATTTGGACTTATGATCTCTCATTACAATGACTGAGCTTTTTGAAGTGCTGATTTAATAACACAAACTGCTTCATCCATTTCTTGGTCTGTAATCGTCAAAGGCGGAGTCAATGTCAGCACATTCCCGTTTGACACCTTGAAACTCAATCCATTCGAAAGACATTCATATAAAATATACTCTGATATGTCTGGGCGTGTAATTTCAATTGCCAAAGCAAGACCGAGTCCACGAATCTCTTTCACAATAGATAAATTACTAAACAACCCCTCCAACTCCATTTTTGTTTTGCGTCCAAGACTCGCAGACCTATCAATGAGTTTTTCAGATTCGATAACTTCGAACATAGCTAGAGCTGCTGCTGCACCAACAGGCGATTTTTCATGCGTATAGTGACCTAAAGCCTTCATTTGAGCTATATCGAGATTGTTTTTAGCTATTATTGAAGCCATAGGGAAAACGCCACCACCGAGACCTTTCCCCACTATCAAAATATCGGGTATCACTCCGCTATGCTCGCAACAAAACATTTTACCAGTTCTGCCAAATGCTAAAGGGATTTCATCTAAAATTAAAAGCGCACCATAACGATCACACAACTCTCTCAAGCGCAACCAATAACCATCCTCTGGCTTTTCAACTGTAGTACATCTCATTGGCTCTGAAATTATTGCGCCAATATCACCCTCCTTCTCCATTATCTTTTCTATCTCATCTGCATCTGCAGTTTTTTTTGGCCAGGGCACATGAAAACAACCCGGTAGCAACGGACCTAAATCATCTCTAAATAGTGACTCACCACCTATAGATATTGCATCAAGGGAAGCTCCATGGAAAGTACCCCACATAGAAACTGTCTTGTGCCTTCCAGTTGCATAACGAGCAAGTTTCATTGCCATGCCGACAGCAGATGTTCCACCTGGAGCAAACAAAACCTTATTCAACTCACCCGGAGCAAATTCGCCAAGTTTCTCTGCTAGCTCTATAGCTGGCTTATTAGTAAAACGCCTTGGGCAAAACGACAATTCATCCAGCTGTAATTTAATGGCATCAATAATTTTTGGATGCGAATAACCAATTTGATGTAAACTATTTCCATGAAAATCTAAATATTTTCGGCCCGAGGCATCAATCAGGTAAGACCCCTCACACTTAACTATCTCAGTAAGACATGGCGTGGAAAGAGATTGATGTAGAAAAAATTTATCATCTCTAGACAATGTTTCTCTTACAGTTAGATCAATGTTCTGATCTTGCCACATGTGGCGCAATGGGGTGGAGTTAAAATCTCCTTCTGTATTATCAACAGACATTGAATTTGCCTTAAAGATTCATAATGAATTTATGTTTTGATAACGCGAACGATATTCCTTGGGCACCATACCAGTTTCTCTTTTAAAAAATCGAGAAAGTTCCTCCGGACTACCAAACTTCATGTCCCTCGCAATCTGACTGATCTTTTCATTAGAGTTCTTTAGTAAAGCCTGAAGCTTTGCCAACCGCACACGCTTAATTTCCTCCTTCGGAGTATGTCCCATCTGTTGGACGAAGTGCTTATTAAAGCCTGAAAGGGAAAGCGGACTTCGAGCCGCCACTTCTGACACATGTATAGGATAAACTGGAGCAACAGCTCGAATATATTGGACCGCTTGAGTGACCACAAGGTCGTCAATAGCAAAAGTATTAGTGGATTCTCGGGCAACTATATCGCGGATGGGCATAGTAACTAAATGATCATTCTTAACAGACTTCCCATTCATCATGGTAGAAAGAAGACGCGCCGCTTCATATCCAACGCTTTCTCCTGGATAGGCCACGCTAGATAATGGCGGAGTTGATATTTGACAGAATACTTCATCAGCATTAGTTCCCATTACGGCGATTTCTTCTGGAACTAAAATACCGACTTCGTTGCAAATACGTATAATATTACTACCGAGCATATCATCTTTTGCAAAAATCCCAACTGGCTTAGGTAGTCGAATTAGTTCTTCTACAATCCGCTCATGCATCTTTACCCAACGGCCATCCCATGGGAGATGATCTGGCTCAATCTGCACTTTAATACAATCAAATCCCGCTGAGCGTATTTGCTGTTCAAAAGCTTCCCCTCTTTCAATAGAATAATTCCGAGAAGGATCTCCCCAATAAGAAAAATTCTTCAATCCAAGTGTAAGCATATGCTGAGCAGCTTGTTTTCCTATTTCAAAATTATTTGGAATTACAGTAGGGAATCCTTTTCCAAGACACTCAGCGCTTAGATTAACTACTGGTATTTTACACTGTTTAAAAATTTTAGCTTCTTCTACTGAGTATCTAAACAATATCAAACCATCCCCTCTCCAATTCTCATCAATCAACACGGGCGCCATTTCATTAGTGGAATCGACAAGAGTCTGTATTTGCCATTGCTCATTGTTTCGAATGAAATCAACAATCCCACGAAATATAGGCCGTGTAAAAGAAGCCCAAGAAGGAACACGAATACCCACTACGGGCATATTCCTGCTCGCCCCAGGCTTAACAGTATGTTGATTGGATTGAATCATTTTCCGGAAAATGTCTGGTTAAATGAGAAAATTAAGGAACTCTTAAATCAATATTCATAATAATAAATAGATTTTAAATTAATAATCGCGATCTCGTGAATCAACAAATTCTGGTGGTTTTTGCATTTCACACCCGAATGTCAAGTATCGAAAAGGGAGAATTAAAAACTACTCCTTTATATTAACCGGACGATTGTTCCTCTTACTTAACAAACGCTTTATTTCTCCCCTATCAATCGCACCATCCTCAAGAATCAAAATTTGTTGTCTCCTTTTAATATTTAAGTGTTCTCTCTTTTCAGACAACCACATGCTCATTGCTTCCTTTGATTTACGATCAAGCTCACTATTCCTAGATAAATAATCATACTCAAAATTGGCATATGACTTCTGAGATTTTAAACTTTTATAAGCTATATAACGCACTACACCATAAGGATCATCCAAAAGCGTTATAAGATAAGGAGGCAACCAACCAGTTCCAGATGCAATCTTTGCAGGCTCCCATCCGCCATGCCAAGCCGCTATTGCGCGCTGAGCTGCATCACCTTTCAACAACCAAAGGATCCATGCAGAAATATTTTTCTGATCATCTGTAAGTGGGAATATTTCATGATTATATCTCACACTTAACTGCTTCTGAGTCCATTCTAAAGTTTTGTCCAAGTGGCAGAGGTTACACGCATTCGGAACACCATGCTCTATACTTCTAAATGCAGAAGGTGATTGAATTTGATGGCTCCTTAAAGCTCCAAGCAAAGCATAGCTTGTGTGGGGCATATGACAATTAATACAGCTACTACCAGAAGAATCTGCTTCATGATGAGTATGTAACTTTATTTCCGTGGTATACTTATCCTCTTTGTGACATTGAACACACGACTGATTGCCTACCATATCCTGCCTTAGCTGATCTTTTGGTTCACTATGGTGCATGGAATGACAATCTAGACATGAAATATTATTAATTCCTTCTTTTTCATTAGTATAGCATGCACTAACCCGCATAGCTGTGAACTCTCGACCACCGGCTAATATAGTCCCATCATCCCACCATCGCTCTCGAAAGAACTCCCTATTTTTCTTCAGCTCATCGAAATTTATTTTACTACCAGATGATTCAGGATGTTGAATAAAGTATCTATAATCGTGAATATTATTACCCGGCCGATACATAGGCCCATTCCGAGCATACTCCATTCCAACTTCTGCATCTTTATAGATATAAACCCCATGACACTGACCGCATATTTGGCTGGAAAGTTTATGATCAAGTTTGGCAGGATTTTTTATATGCTCAGCAGTTATTGATTTATCATCAAAATGTTTAGCATACCTAGCAATTGGAGATTGATAATATTTTACATGCTCTTCAGCCGCTCCATGACATGATTCACAAGAAATGCCGAATTCAGCTACTTTCGTTTCAAATTTATTGCTTCCCTTAAGCCCAGGATTCCCATTTGTACTATGACACTTGATACAATGATGGTTCCATTGTGAAATCATTCGTTTACTAGAAGGCGCCCTCATGAAGGCATCTTCTCTTGGTATCCACTTATCCTCCTTAGGCAAATATACTAACGGTAATGTCTGCAATAAATTTCCATATTTTGATTCATTAATACGATCTACCTGATTTGATACGGATCCATCAATCCAATATGTTTGGTAATGATGAGAACCCGTGGTCATGACCACCCTCTTTTCAACTCTGGGAACAGTCCTCAAATCAAGCATAGCAAGAACATCATTTGTCCTAATCTGATAAGTATAATCATTGATTCTTCTCCCAGTTTCAACGGTCTTCATAATAATCTCAGGATCTGGAACTTTTGCCCAATATTGATCATTTTTTTTGAAGATCTGATATTTTAAGCCTCTGGAATCTATTTCTGAGCCATCAAACCTGCCCATTACCGAATGATCGCCTGCAACCTGCGTCATGGTTCGATGATAAGTACCATACCAACTAGCATATTCAGATGGATGGCATGACCGACAATTATCTGAAGATATATAACCTTTTGTTTGTTCCTTATTTGGAATCTTAGATTTGAGAGCAACCCGATCTAAATCTTTTTTGGATAAATATTTCCAATAGAAAAACGTGGAAAAGGCAGAGAAAACAATCAGTAAAACAATAAAAATCCTCCCGTTAATCCTTAGGGAATTTTCAGTTTTGACCATAACACGACTATTAGTTGTTTTATTTAGTTACAAGAGCATTAGATACCGATACTTGGCAACACAAGATGACTAATCCAATTTCTGACTTCAATTGTTCTAATTGAATCATCTGCGATATCAGCTTTAACCTTAAGCTCAGATGCAATATCAGACCTAGAAGGCTCATTATGCAACAGCTCTAATTGATCAATATAGGCCAAACCTTCATGCTCACTCTTAAAAAAATTAAGTTTTATTAATTTTTCCATACGACAAAACATCAATCTTGCCATTTCATGAAGATCATATTCCGGATGATACTGCACCGCCCAGAATTCTGAATTCTTATAACTTACTGCAACTGACTGCACAGAAGTAAATTCATTACCTGAAAGCCGTATTCCTTCATCAGGTAAAACTGTGATCTCATCATCATGACTGGTAAATGCATCAAAAATTTCTTGTTTTCCGATATATAAAGGATGACTCGATCCTTCACTCGTTAATTGAATATCCCGAGCAATTCCCATTTCCCGACCCTTAGGATTTAATTCCACTTTACCACCAGCAGCCACTACTGCAATTTGAGCTGCCCAACAGCTTCCAAAAGCGGGCACTCCATACCGAAAACATTCTCTCGCAAATTCAATTTGAATCTCTACATCCGGTTTTCCTGAATAAATACAGGAACTACATCCAGTCCAAGCAATACCATGATAATTTTGAATCGCTTCACCTGAAGGCAGATTAACACCCGGATCAGCAGGAAAAATAATGTCACACTGGCTAGGAACAGGTGAACATTTAATAAGCATTTTCTTGTACAGATCAGCCGCCAAACTTGCTCCACCTGACTGTAATTGATCACGAGCTTCTCTTGTATAACCATCAATAATTAAAAATTTTAGTGGTTTTGCCTCTGCCATAACTTGATAAATTAAGTTCTTATCTCTCTTTCAAACCACCTACTATTTCTTCAATTTTATTTAACAATTCTAACACGTCCTCTTTATAAACATCCCCTATCGTGCCAATTCTAAAGCAATTTGCATTTGATACTTTCCCAGGATAAATCACAAAGCCACGCCCTTTCAATGCATCGTAAAAATTTTGAAAATCAAACCCTTCCAAATCAGGGTAATGAAACGAAGTAATAATTGGCGATTGAAATTCATCATTAATTAAAGTTTTAAATCCAAGGGAACGCATACCTTCGACTAGTGACTTTTGATTACTTAAATAGCGATTATGCCTCGCCTGCACACCACCTTCGGCATCTAGTTCATCTAATGCACAGGCAAATGCATTTACTACATGAGTAGGGGAAGTAAACCTCCACTTCCCACCTTTTGCTTCCATTTCCCGCCATTGATCATAAAGATCGAGACTGTGTGAACGAGCTAATCCTTTAGTAGCTTCAAGTTCGGCACGATCTGCAATAACAAAGCCGAACCCAGGAACGCCCTGTACACACTTGTTCGCAGAAGAGATCAGATAATGTGCACCAGTAGATTCCATGCTTATTGGTATACCCCCAAACGAAGACATAGCATCAAGTATATATATACGGCCTAGACGACGTACAATTTCCCCAACAGCTTCCGCCGGATTAAGCATTCCGGTAGTAGTCTCACAATGAACCATAGCAATATGGGAAATAGTAGTATCTTCAATCAGCATTTGCTCCACTTGATTAAGATTAGTCAGTTCAGTCTCCAACTGGCTAAGCTCGATAGTTTCGATCCCAAGCATTCGAGATATAGTCGAAATTCGTGCACCATAAGCCCCATTATTAAGAACAAGAATCTTGCCGTCAGGAGGAATCACAGAACCTACAACCGACTCTACTGCAAAAGTACCACTCCCTGGCATAAGTACCGCTGTGCAGGAACTAAGATTGACATCATCTCGAACAGCAAGACGAACTAGGCTAGTACGAATAGACTCAACAATATCATTATAATCAACATCCCAAGTTGAGTATTCCTGCATCATCGCCTCACGAACCGTTCTGGTCGTGGTAAGAGGACCAGGAGTCAACAGCAGATACTGAGTGTCTCTCTCTTTTACCATGGTAGAGAGAAGGTCTTGGTAGTTGTCATAAACTTCATTGCTTCTATAACTCCTTCCTTGATGCCCAAACCTGAATCCTTAACCCCTCCAAAAGGAGAGCACTCCATTCGAAAACCAGGTACTTGATTGACATTAACCGCCCCTGTTTTCAATTCCTTAACCACCTTGATCGCAGCTGCCATATCATTTGTAACCACTCCAGATGAAAGTCCAAAAGGAGAAGAATTTGCCAAGGCAATAGCATCATCAATATCACGAACTGGCATAATAGGCGCAAGTGGCCCGAAAGACTCCTCACATACCATCTCAGCATCGCGTGGCACATTGGCAATAATTGTTGGTTCTAGCTGTGCCCCATTTCTATTGCCTCCTAATAGAACTTTGGCCCCTGATTTGACTGCCTTTATTACGCGCTGCTCAAGCTCGATGGCAGCCGACTCATCAATAACAGTCCCCATAAGGGTTCCTTCGTCAGCAGGGTCACCAACCTTAAATTCTGAAGCCTTAACCAAAAATTTGGCCGTAAACTGTTCTAGAACTTCTTCCTCAACCAAAATCCTCTTAACAGCAGTACAACGCTGACCGGAATTACGAAATGACCCCTCGGTAGCCAACGTCGCAGCTAAATCAAGATCAGCATCCCGAAGAACTATTAATGGAGCATTACCACCCAATTCCAAACAAAGCTTCTTATATCCAGCTATACTTGTGAGATGTTTGCCTGGCTCAGTGCCTCCGGTAAAAGTAACCAAATCAACACGAGCATCTTTCACAAGTGCCTCGGTTATAATTTTACGGTCACCAACAAAAGTACTTAGCATTGGCTTTGGCAGGCCAGCTTCATACAGCAACTCGGTAAGACGGATTGCTGTCAGCGGCGTCTTGCTTGATGGTTTTAGCAGTACCGGAACCCCAGCGGCTATGGCTGGAGCTAGTTTATGAGCCACCTGATTGAGAGGATGATTAAATGGCGTAATCGCAACTATCAAACTCAATGGTTCTCGCAGTGTGAAAATTTTTCGAGCTGGGCCATTCTTCGCTGCATCACAAGAAAAGATACTCTCGTCATCTCGTAACGCCTCTGCAGCAGCAAACTTAAAAACCTCCTGTGCTCGACCAACCTCATAGCGTGTCTCACGCATACAAAGACCTGCCTCAAGTCTAATTAAATTAGCAAACTCATCGGCATGCTTGGCCAACAAATCACGAGTACGCATGAGTATTTCATATCGCTCATTTTTAGTCGGCACCTGTTTATTGCCTAATGCAGCCTTAATAGCCTGCTCAAGTTGATCGGAAGTGATTTTCGATAGAGTACCGGTAAGTGAACCATCCCAAGGATAACGAACCTCAAGTATATCATCCGACTTTACTGGCTCACCTGCTATATAACTGGACCAGGCAAGTGGCAGTCTCTCTGTAATTTCAGAATCTTGACTCATGACTTAATCCCATTGCAAACAAAGTCAAATATATCAAAGTTTCTTGGATCACCTTTAGCGAGAGCCTCATACTTATTATTAAGCGGTTTCGAAACAAGAAAAGGCACCATTTCCTCATAACGACCACCATGTGAACGAAGCGTGCCTTCAAGTTTTCCAAGGTCGTGATGTTCAGGCGTTCGGCCAACAACCCAATCCCGTTCTGAGAGAACAAAAAGATCTCCAATTCGATCACCTGGCAATTCGAGTTTAACAATGGCGGCATCCTTTGAGTACACCTCTGCAACTCCATCAAGTGCAGCTATCCAGTCAGCTACTTTTTGAACATCAATACCATCTGGAAGGTAAATCGTAACCGCAGAGCCAAGTGCACCATGGTGCACAACATAAGGATCAGTGATCGGACATATTACACGGATCCCATCACCAAATTCTCGAGTCAAATCCGTTTCAAGAAAAATCACATTTGGTTCACCATCACTATTACACTTGGCATTCATTCCATGATCGGCAGTGACACCAACAACAGCATTAAGGTCAAGTAACTTGCCAATTTCCACATCAATTAAACGATAGAACTCGCGCGATTCTGGGGCTTCAGGTGCATACTTATGCTGCATATAATCAGTAAGTGATAAATACAAAAAGTCAGCACGGCCAGAAGCCAATAGTTCCACACCAACCCTTAACACATAAAGGCTAGCATCTGCTGAATAGATTACTGGTTTTGGTCCAACAAGAGACTCAACATTATCAATACCATTTAATTCAAGACTTACCTCGTCAGCTTTTTCAGCCGAAATTGATATGCCATCCATACCTTTCGAAAGCAATTCACGAAGCTTATCCTTGGCCGTCACCATCGCAACCTTACGACCAGCCAGCGAAGCAGCAGCTAGAATGGTATCATTACGTAAGAAACGTGATGAATTAGTCATCAATTCTTCACCACTTTCAGGATCAATAATATAATTACCCCCTATTCCTGTTTCAGATGGAGGTGTGCCAGTCACTATTGAGCAATTGTTTACGTTAGTAAAAGAAGGGAGAGCCCCGCGGGCCAATCCATAATATCCATCAGACGCTAATCTAGCTAAATTAGGTAATTCACCGTGCGCAAATCCCAAGCTAATATATTCATTAGCCCAACCATCAGCACAAATAACAACCACCGGAATATTGGGTAACGTATAACTGTTTTGATTTAATGAAATAGTAGACAAAATTATTTTCTCCAAAATGAAACATGCAACCAGTGTACACATTTAGTGTACAACTGATAAAACTGAAAAACTTTTTAGACTAAACTCTAGAAATCCAAACTAAAAAGGCAAACCAGTATACCAATGGATGCTAGTCATATAATCCCTTCCTCCACCTTGTTGCGCACTTTTGCCGCAATCCTTTGTATATTTGATCGGGCTAACATGACCATCAGCCCATAACGTCTGACAGGAAGCCCCGTAAGGCTTGCCGCTACCATGCCTAAACCACTCTGACACCCAATCTACATCTGGATAAAGCGGGGCAAGACTATACTTCCACTGAGTTAGATTTTCTGCCGCTCCATTAGCTGCAAGCGTATCACTGGGTCCTCCATCCATTTTTTGTTCACCAGCATCCTGTACTATTATCGTCTGATTTGGATCAATTAGTTCATTACGCCTTCTTGGTCGATTGCCATTTGTCCCCCTTTTTAGAACCTGACTAAAAAATCGTCCATTAATCCCATAAGAAGCATCAACCCAAAAGCTTGCTCCATACTTGATCCCATCCTCCCTCCATTCGTCAGAAGTCTTGGCAGCAGGACAACGAAAGAGAGGTATCGATCTTCCAACGTATTCATAGTAAGCCAGACCCCAATAAGCCTCGCCACTATTTGGATCTGCTATCAATTTACGAGCAGCCTTCATTCTTGGATTCATATACCACTTCCCATGATTCGGCGGAGTACCATCTGGTCTATGATGCATAAATCCATCATTATCATCCTCATACATCCTGAATGCCAAATCAATTTGCTTCAAGCTACTGGTGCAAACTGCCTGCTTACCTTTTTCCTTGGCCCCCGCCAAAGCAGGCAACAGCATTGAAGCCAAAATAGCTATTATAGCAATTACGACCAGAAGCTCTATTAGAGTGAACCCTTTCATTACATTAAGTTTTTTTGTCGTTTTCATTTTACTGTTTAAGAATTTTTTCAATATTCAAAACACTATTCTTTGAGATCACATTCCCCATTGAATCACTCAAAGAGTCTTGATTAAGCATAGACTCAACCACATTTACCACCGAATTCCCCTGAAAATCCAAAATATTTTTCTCTGCACCATTTTTCAAAAGCAATTTAGTAATACCCTTATCCCCATTCCTCACTGCATAATGCAACGGAGTGGCACCAACCTTGTTGGTGGAATTTACTTTAACTCCCATATTAATAAGTTCCTCAGCAAATCTCTCACGGGAAAAAGTTGCTGCCTTATGTAATGCAGTGTTGCCTTGAATATCCCTAACCTGAGTACTAGCCCCACGCTCCATGAGCAAATCGAAACCCTTTTGAGAACCAGAACCTATAACGTGAAAAAGCGCAGTCTCACCAGCTGGATCAGCATGATCAATTTGCGTGCCAGCATCTAAACTTTTAACCAAACTTTGCAAATCACCAAACTTTGCAGCTCTTATAACATCATCAGGGTCATGACAACCAGCTACTCCTAAGCACAGCGAAAAGAGTAAAATATAATGAAATAAAATTATGAAATACTTATTTACCAAAACTCTGCATCTTAAGGTACTGACCAGCCTGAGCATCACCCTCCTCTGCTGCCTTACTTAAATTCTCCGCAACCGCCATTAACCCACCTGCGATAAGATCACGCTGTTCAACATCAAGGTCTTTCAAAGCCATTAGCCGTTTTAAGACACCATGCGCAGCTTTATAATTTTTAGATTTCAATAGATTGGTAGCCTGATCAGCCATTGCCTTTATATTTTCATCTTTTTCATCCTTAAATGCTGCTGAAATCGTTTCCGGAGCATCTTCCAAAGTAATCTCCTTGGGATACTTATCACTAGAGCACCCTACGATTGATAAAGAAAATACAGCCGATGAAAAAATAATTACTGAATTTTTAATTAAATTATTCACTCTCAAAAAAAGAAAGAGCAGCCTCGATTATTTTCATAACCGAGGCTGCTAATATATTCAGGCGTGTTCTCCCACGTGTTTATTTGGCTAATCGATAGAAAGCCGCAGCCTGATCTGCAGCTCCGCTATGAGACTCTTCACCGGCAGTACCATCGACGTCAGTCCAAGGACCATTCACAGATGATGCGCTCTGTAATTTAACTCCGTCTTGAGCAGGCCAATTTACTGTCAAAACACCTCCATCAACTGTGATGGAATTAATGACTAAATCACCACCGCCTCCTGCTTCGCCAGCAATTACGATAATATTATCAATTGCCCACCACCAGTTGTTGTGCCCTTGGTGATCCCATGTAATCACCGCTTTCTGAGCACCGACTGGATTATTCAATGAGAGTGACACTGTTTCATTATAACCTGTAGGAGTATCAGGTGTAAGCTCCAACAAAGTTACAGGATCAGCACCATCATATGAAACCATCACCTTACCTTGCTGAGGTTCCTGTCTCCAGCTGGAGTCATAAGTCAAAACCAAAGACCCAGCAGCAGCACTCGATACATCTATTTCAGGTGTTACAAGGGAAGCATTAAACTTAGCATCTGCCTTGTCATCATATTCATCTGAATCACCTACAGCGATCACACCTGTTCCCTTGGTAAACTGAGCACGATCCTGACCAGCTGTTGCATTCCATGAAACTGGATCAAGGAAGGTCCAGCCATCAAACTCCACGACATCATCCCCTCCAGCTGTCGGGCCATGATCATCTCCAAATGCAACCACCCAACCTGTTGGAGCCTCAGCTGTCCAATCGGTTCCGTCTCCACCTGACTCACTATCAGATACAAATGGTTCTAATTCCAAGGAGTCAAAATTCTCTTCAAAGAAGATATCATCTGCCCCTAGAACATTGAAAGCAGTTGATGCAAGTTGTGTATACCCATCATTTTCAAAGAAAATGGCATAGTATTTTCCTGGCTCAAGTCCCTCAAGAGTTACTGACCCGTCAGTAAATCCATCCCCTGAAGTCTGAGTCCCATTTACATACAACCACTTAAGACTACCAACCGCACCAGGAGTCATATCCGGGCGATACAATCCAACCCAATCCTTGGCGTTACCTGGGCCGTTACTGAATTCCACCGTTATTGGCGAACCAGATGTGTAAACCGATCTAGTAGTCGTCACACTAGGAGGATCAACCAGAGTAAACTCAGTCCTTGCCATCTGCTCATAGCCGTCATTGACAAAGAAAATGGCTACATAATCACCTGCTGAAAGTGGGCCACCCAACTTATCATGAGCAAACTCAATGGTCCCTTCCGTCAAGCCTTCACCGGCAGTTTTTGTCCCACTAACATATGACCACTTCAGACTACCATCAGTACCCGGAGTCATGTCTGGACGATATATTCCAACCCAATCCTTGGCGTTACCTTGGCCATTTTTGAATGTGACGTTTACAGTTTCACCCGTCAAATAAACAGCCTTGTCAGTAGCAAGCGCAGGATCATTTGGCCCTGGTCCAGCTGGTTTCGCTTTGACTGTGATATTATCTATCGCCCACCACCAGTTGTTATGACCTTGATGATCCCAAGTTATCACTGCTGAACTAGCTCCATCAGGATTATTTAATTCTAATTCAACAGTCTCATCGTAGGCAGTTGGTGTATCTGGTGTTAACTCTAGTAGCACAACAGGTGCTGCCCCGTCATAACTCACCAATACCTTGCCCTGTTGCGGTTCCTGTCTCCAACTTGAATCATATACGAGAAGCAACTGATTAGCCCCTGCACCAGAGATATCAATCGATGGCGTTGCAAGTGATGCATTAAACTTAGCATCTGCCTTGTCATCATATTCATCTGAATCACCTACAGCGATCACTCCAGTGCCCTTGGTAAACTGCACTCGGTCCTGTCCAGCTGTTGCATTCCATGAAACTGGATCAAGGAAGGTCCAGCCATCGAACTCTACTACATCATCCCCGCCAGCTGTTGGACCATGGCCATCTCCTTGAACCATTACCCAACCTGTTGGGCCTGTCGCAGTCCAGTCTGTCCCATCTCCTCCTGATTCACTGTCAGATACAAATGGTTCTAATTCTAAATCGTCAAAGTTTTCAACGAAGTAAACTCCTTCCGGCAATGTCGGCTTAGCGAAGATTCGCACATTGTCAATGGCCCACCACCAGTTGTTATGACCTTGATGATCCCAAGTTACTACTGCCGTTTTAGCGCCAGCTGGATTATTCAATGCCAAAGTAACAGTTTCATTGTAGGCAGTTGGAGTATCTGGTGTTAACTCAAGCACCACAGTTGTTTCTCCTCCATCATAAGATACAAGCACCTTGCCTTGCTGCGGTTCCTGCCTCCAACTGGAGTCATATGACAAATGTAGCGTTCCTGCTGCAACCCCACTAATATCTACTGCCGGGGTAGATAAAGCAGAATCGAACTTAGCATCTGCTTTGTCATCATATTCGTCCGAATCACCTACAGCCACCACGCCTGTTCCCTTGGTAAACTGAGCACGATCCTGTCCAGCTGTTGCATCCCATGAAACTGGATCAAGGAAGGTCCAGCCATCAAACTCCACGACATCATCTCCTCCTGCTGTCGGGCCATGAGAAGCACCCTTCGAAACAACCCACCCGGAAGGACTTGTTGCAGTCCAATCTGTCCCATCTCCTCCTGACTCACTATCAGATACAAATGGACCTAGTTTAAGACTGTCAAAGTTTTCAACTAAGTAATGATCTTTAGGTAAAGGCGGAGAAACAGGAGCCGTTGAATAAACAACTATATTATCAATTGCCCACCACCAGTTGTTGTGCCCTTGGTGATCCCATGTAATTACTGCCGAGCTAGCTCCCTCAGGATTATCAACATTTATCACAACTGTATCATTATAAGCTGTTGGAGTATCTGGGGTAAGTTCAACCAAGGTAACCGGATCACCTCCATCAAAAGATATCATTACCTTACCTTGCTGCGGTTCCTGCCTCCAACTGGAGTCGTATCGAACTACCAGTGAATTCGACTGTACTCCTGCAAGACTTATAGAAGGCGTTGACAAAGATGCATTGAACTTTGCATCCGCATTATCATCATATTCGTCCGAATCACCTACAGCCACCACGCCTGTTCCCTTGGTAAACTGAGCACGATCCTGTCCAGCTGTTGCATTCCATGAAACTGGATCAAGGAAAGTCCATCCATCAAACTCTACTACATCATCCCCTCCAGCTGTTGGGCCGTGACCATCTCCTAGGCTCATAACCCAACCCTCAGGCAATGTCGCTGTCCAATCTGTTCCATCTCCACCAGATTCAGTTGCAGTTACAAATGGACCCAACTCTAAACTATCGAAGTTCTCAGAGTATAGCGGCTGAAGCTCACCAGTAATTTCAATATTATCAATTGCCCACCACCAGTTGTTGTGTCCTTGATGATCCCAAGAAACAGTAACGCTCTGAGCACCTTCAGGATTATTCAGCCTCAAGGTAACAGTATCATTGTAGCCTGTTGGGGTATCAGGCGTGAGCTCTAGAAGTGTTGTAGGCTCACCCCCGTCATAAGAAACCAAAACCTTTCCTTGCTGTGGTTCCTTTCTCCAACTTGAATCATATTTCAAAATCAAGCTTCCTGGATCATAGCCAACAATACTAATTGCAGGGGTTGAAAGAGATGCATTAAACTTCGCATCCGCCTTGTCGTCATACTCATCAGAGTCGCCGACAGCAACCACACCTGTTCCCTTGGTAAACTGAGCACGATCCTGACCAGCTGTTGCATTCCATGAAACTGGATCAAGGAAGGTCCAGCCATCAAACTCCACGACATCATCCCCTCCAGCTGTCGGGCCATGATCATCAGCCTGCGTCATACCCCAGCCTTCAGGTCCAGCAGCTGTCCAATCGGTTCCGTCTCCACCTGATTCACTATCAGATACAAATGGACCCAACTCCAAACTATCAAAGTCCTCAGAGAAAACCGAAGTAGAACCTGGATTTAGCAGTACACTAACCTTGGCCGGATTGCTGTTTGCATCTCCCGCAGAATTCCCAACAGATAGACTGTACTCACCAGAATTATCTTCTGTTAATTGATTCAATTCCAAAACTGGGCCCTCTTGACCAGCTATAGCTTCACCATCTTTATACCAAGTATAAAACAATGGCTCATCACCATCCACCTTCACTGATAGACTGACGGATTCACCTTCAAACGCTTCAACGCTTGTTGGCTGTGAAGTAATTACAGGAGGCGCCTTGCCAACAGTTACTTTAATATTATCAATTGCCCACCACCAATTGTTGTGTCCTTGGTGATCCCATGTGATAACAGCTTCTTTAGCCCCCTCAGGATTGCCTAATGGCAAAGTTACAGTCTCATTGTAGGCAGTTGGAGTGTCTGGGCTCAATTCAAGTAATGTGATCTGTTCGCCACCATCAAATGAAACAGTAACCTTTCCGCTTTGCGGCTCTTGCCTCCAACTTGAATCATAAACCAATATAGCCGTACCCGGCTTTACTCCATCCAAACTGAATGCAGGAGTTGAAAGAGATGCATTAAACTTAGCATCTGCAGCGTCGTCATACTCATCAGAGTCCCCGACAGCAATAACACCTGTTCCTTTAGTAAATTCCGCACGGTCCTGACCCGCTGTTGCATTCCATGAAACAGGGTCAAGGAAAGTCCATCCATCAAACTCCTTAACGGCATCTCCGCCCGCTGTTGGGCCATGATCATCAGCCTTGGCTGTGACCCAGCCGGTTGGAGCTGTAGCTGTCCAATCTGTGCCATCTCCACCAGATTCAGTCGCTGATTCAAATCCGCCCAACTCGAGGCTATCAAAGTTCTCAGCGAAAATTGGTTTCGGCTCTCCGGCAAGAATCAGATTGTCAACTGCCCACCACCAATTGTTTCCAGCATCCAAATAACCAAAAGTGAATTTAACTGTCCCAGCCCCATCAGGGTTGTTAATCGAAATATTGACTGTCTCATTCGGATTATGATCGTGGTAATAGGCAGCATCTCCACCTTCTGATTCCCATCTCATAATCTCAATTGGATCTCCGTCGTCAAATGTAGCTTCAATTACCGCCTTTTGTAGAACTTCAGGCCGCCAACTAGAATGAAAACGCAAAACGAGGGAATTCTCCATAATCCCATCTAGTGAAATTGCCTCGGTTGTAATAAAGGTATTCATATTACCTCCCTCACGAGCCGCATCGTCCCACTCATCACCATCGGCTATTGCTGCTGCACCAATAGCTTTTTTGAATTCTGTGCGACGCTGATTTCCAGCTGTTTGACTCCACCATTTTACATCAGCAATGCTCCAGCCGGCCCACTCCGTTACACCATCCAGTTCAGGATAGCCTTCTTCATCCTCTAACCCTTGCCAAGCCCAAGTACCTGGAACTTCCTCATCGTTAATGGACCAACCTGCTGGAGGTGTCTTTGTCCAAACCTGTTCTCCAGCCAAAGCTTCATCCACATTAGGACCAAGTTCCAGTCCCTCAAAGTCCTCGCTCCATACTGTAACACCTAAACTAGCTTGAACACTCACAATACCTGCAGCACTTAAAATCTCACCAGCCTCATTGGTGACTTTAACAGTGTAATTGCCAGCATCGGCAACACTTGCCTCAGTAACTGAAAATTCGGCACTTGTAGCACCTTCAATCAAAACTCCATTCCTGAACCATTGATAAGATAAAGGAGCCCCTCCTTCAGCTGCGGCGCTAACACTAAAGCCCTCACCCTCACCGATCTCAACATTGTTTGGCTGAGTTGCTATTGTTGGCGGAACAACCCCAGCGTTGACAACCAAGTTATCGATGGCCCACCACCAGTCATTTCCAGCCTCTCTCATCCCAAATGCCAAAGACATTTTTTTGGAGCCCGCTGGATTGTCCAACGGAACGATTACAGTCTCATTTTGAGAATCCGGATGAAAATTTGGACTGTTAGGATCTGAAACCCAATTAAAAATCTCTACAGGCTCAGCACCATCATAGCTAACTGTAATATAAGCTTCCTGATGATAATTAGAATCAAATTCCGGCCTCCAACTTGATGCAAAAGTCGCAAAAAGAGTTCCTGGAGTCATGCCCTGCACATCGATTTCAGGAGTAGTCATTAAGGTTTTGTACCAACCATTTTGAGCGCTATCAGCATGGGTTTGATCATCCCACTCATCAGGATCAGCCACCGCTACTGTATTACTTGCTAAATTGAACGCCGAACGACTTTGATCTCCAGCCGCTTGCACCCACCAATCGAAATTTGCAAAGCTCCATCCCGCCCATTCGGAAACTCCATCAGCATCTGGAAAACCATTCCCATCATCATCCGGCAGATAACCAACATGTTCTTCGTTATTACCAGGAACTCCAGAACGATCAACTACCCAGCCCTCTGGGCCTTCCGGCGACCAGGCTTGCTCGCTAGCAACAGCCTCATCAACATTAGGCCCCAACTCAACACTATCAAAATTTTCAAAGTAAACAGGAATTTCAAACTTAGTAGCAAACGACTTTTCACCCGCTAAACTATCTGTGTAAGTTACCTTCAATTCATATTTACTGGCTTTAGCTAAAGCCGCATCACCTGAAGCCTTAACTGTAAACACACCACCATCTTCAGTTACTTCACTTGCAACAACATTACCATTCAAAGATAAAGAGAATGAGTCTCCTCCAATCACAGTATCTCCTGAATCTATCACAACACCCAAATCTGTATCTGCATTAGCATACGCAGCAGAAGGGGTCCATTCTGTCACATAAGAAGGAACATCGGGTAATTCCTTTGGCACACCTGCCGCTTGAGGCCCTCCCAATGCACCTATTTGACCAGCATTCAGAGCGTCAAAACGGATTTGAACACTATTAACAATCACCTCTTCAGACTCGTTGTTATCATCCTGAAAAAGTGCAACTGACAACTCGAACATTGTATCGAGTGACCAACGACCATCTAGCGCGTCAGCTGGAACAGCTGTCCCTCCGGCATAATCACCATCAATATAAAGTTTCCCAGAACCCAAACCTTCTGAAGCTCCCTCTACGTTCATTACCATCACAACTCGATGCCACTCGCCCGGAGTCAAGGTGCCAACCTCAAAACCTGCAGTCCCTATCCCGTTATTGGCACTTACGTAAAACTCAGCATCCGCTGCACCTGCAACCCATTCGTCAGTTACAATTTCAATCAGCGCACGCTTCTTACCTGATGAGGTAAGCGGATAGTATATATCCATGATTGCGGTCCAATTATTTACAAGGTCTCCTTCACCATTACTTGCTTCAGGCAAAATAACTTTTAACCCTTGTTCAGGTGTCAACTTGGGAAGCTTTAAGACATTCGCAATTTCACCATTGATTGCAGGTATAGCAAAAGATTCGGTTGTGCCAAATTCAGCTATATCACCAGTATCACCAAGATACTCCATATCCTCACCGGCGGAGGAAGAGAGATCGGCTTCGTCAAAATTCCATAGCCCAACATAAGAGTCCTGAGCACGGGATTCACCCGCACCTAGAAGACAAAACAGTAGGGCAACAAAAGATAGTAATAATCTTTTTTTAGCTTTCATATCTAGTTGTAATTGATTGGTTTGAGTCATTTTTAAATAAAAAAGGGACCTGATTAGTCTTAAAATTTTAACTCTATCTGGCGAGAGAATTTTTCAGTGCATTTTCAGCACGAAACCTTGCATTTATGGTAAATGCAATATCGGAAAATACAAAAAAACACACAAGGCAGTGTAACAAAAATCCAATAACTGCTTGGTTTTAATCCGAAACTAAAGAATTAAAGTTTCTCTATTGAAGCCTCAATTTCATCGAAAGACTCACATACTGAGTCTGCTGTAGTATTATCTTTGTCTATATCTCTTGAAGCTGTGAAGAGTATCGCTTTCATGCCAAGTCGCTGCGGGCCTTTTACATCATTGTGATCCCTATCTCCCACATGCACCATTTCGTCGACCCTAACTCCAAGCTGGTCTGCAGCAGACTCAAACATCGCACGATGCGGCTTGCTTCGGCCCACTTCGTCGGAAAAAGCATATCCACTAAACGGCTTGGCTAAAACATGGTTTTCTAGAAGTCGCCGCAAGCATTTCCCGGGAGAAACGATAGCATCAGAAACAATGCATAGCTTATATTGCTTTGCCAAACGCTCAAGAACCGAGCATGCCCCGGGCATAGCATCTGGGGGCATATCAACCTCCATGTCCTCATGAGCACGAACAACCTTGTCAAAAGCCGCCTGTTCAAGTTCGCGGCCAATTCCTTTTAAAATGACCCTCAGCCTCTGATCTATAGGCCAAGTTATGTGGTGCTCCTTCCAGACCTTGTTGAATGCCGCATCACCAACATTATATGCAAGGTGTACTGCCTCTAAACTTATTGGATCTTCACTGTTTAATGCATCCCATAGAAGGTGACGTCGTTCATCAAATTTAGTACGAAGCCCAAGCTCGGCACGCTTATTCTCGTCAGAATCATCGATGACAAGCGTATCCCAAAGATCAAATGTTATAGCCTTAATATTACTCATCTTAATATAAAATCCATGCACTCGGATAATTACTTTCCTGACCAAAGCTCAAGATGGCACCTGTTTCAGTGCTGACAAGTAGCGCACCATTTGCCACAGCAAGTCCAAGCGGATTACCTGGCACAGTGTCACTCCATTGTACCCGACCATTACTAGCCTTAAGAGCAGCAACTTTGTTCCAACTACCAATATAAAGTGTTTCTCCGGCAAGTATCAGCGATCTTCCACCCTCCACTGTCCGGCTCCATAATAGCCGACGACTACCCCGCGTCATAGCCGTTACCTTATTTGATGTAAGTAGATACATTACCTGAGCATCGACAATCATATCCAAAGCTTCAGCATGAGAAGCAGCCCTATCACCAGATAAACCAGCCTCAGTCAGAACCCCTCCACTTCGGTCAGCTGGTCCATGAAAAATACGATTATCCGCTAGCAGCGCAAAAGAGCCCATCCCGTTTCCTTTAGCAAATTGGCCAAGCCTCTTCCCACTATTCCTATCAAAATAAAATGGAGTGCTGCGTCCACCCGGCATATATATCTTAGAGTCAGACAAAAGCATATAGCCCTGAAATGAACCCTTATTAAGATGAAAATGTTCCCAGTGGTGTTTTTTGGAAGCTCTACCCGTTACGGCATCGACTGCACTCATATAAACACCCTCGTGAGGAAAGAATCCGGATGTGAAATAGGCCGTACCATTGTCTACCGCAACTGAACTACGGACACTCCACGGAGAAACTAAACGACCATCATTCGGCACAAGTGTATTCCTTTTACTAGCAGCGTTATAATCCCAAATTAAACGTCCCGAATCCGCATCTAAACAATAAACTTTGCCATCATCAGATCCAGCGTAAACACGACCACCATAAACCGAAGGAACAAAGCGCATAGGACCATCCGTAAAAAACACCCATTTCTCCTTACCACTGTATGCATCAAGGCAATTTACCGTATGTTCTGCAGAGGACCCATAAAACACTCGATCATCAACAGCTGTAACATGATATGCATGATCGTAAGCGAGACGATGAACAAGTGGCTTACGTGTTTGCGGGGAAACATAAAAATCATACTTAGCCGGCTTAGCCCAAGCTGGAGAAGGCGGCTGTTTTGGAATTAACTGCCAGCGCTTTGACAAAGGCAACTTGAGTGACTCAAGAGTAATAGCGCTGCGTTGATTATCATGCCGGTATGTTGGCCAGTCACTAGCATTCGACCAAGGACTAGGCCAAAGGATTAAAAGCAATAAACCAATCAGACGATGTACTTTCCCTGATATCATCTCCTCATAAAACCAATAGAAGTTTGAATTGGATAACGGCATCGACAACCTGAACTGGCAGTCGGTGAAAGAATCATACCGTTACCGGAAATGAGCGATAACCAACAACTCGATCGAGACCCAACCATCAATCGTCGCCTGTTATCGTCTAAATCCCAAAAATACATTGAACCTTTGTCGTAATCCCAATTTATATAGTGAACTGTGTTCTTGGATGCAGACATGGTACTACACCCACCTCGGGCCGGAAGACCTCGATGGACCACAACTCCATTTGACAATTTATATCCATACGGTTCAACAATCACTGCATCTCCCACAATCAACGGGTGGTACATATGGCCACCGTGATGGTCTCGGTTCCAAGAGTGATTTTTCGACCACACTTTGCTGCCACTACTTGATGAATAAGCATCCACATAATAGCGAGTAGTTGTATAACTAAGAACTAGCCGACTCTTGGCATAAGCGAGAAAAAACACGACTGGATAAGTTGACTTATTAATATTGATAGCCTTGCTCCATATTTTAGCACCTGTTTGTTGATTTAATGCAACAAGGCGAAGACTCGACCACAAACTACTTGAGGCAATACGACTGGTAGATTGATTTCGAAGACTCGATGAATTCGCTTCAACGAAGTAAACTCGCCCACCTCCAATCGCAATCGTGGTATTGATAATTTTACCACCCTGATACTCCCATTTTTTAAAGCCACTCTGTTTATCTATCGCAAAAAGATTATCACTACATATTTTAGCTGTGTCCTGAGTACCAGTTGAATCGTACCAGTACGGTGTTCCTTTGAACTTAGTATATTCCGAACCCAGCTTAATACTGCTACCAAATAGAAGATTGCCATCGTTAGCGATGTAACCCCAGTTACTCTTATCGTTACCTATCACTGAATAACTATTAAGTAAGCGTCCGGTTTGACCTTCAAACCGATAGGCGCGGTCGCGCATTGCAACAAATAGCGACGAGTTATCAGCACACATATTGCTTCCATCACGCGGAGTATTCACGCGACGCAGCTCACTCGGAAACTCATAATTCCAGAGTATAGTGCCATTAAAAGCATCCTGACCCCAGATGCGATTATCACCCTGCACATAGAGGATCCCGTTACTGGTAAGTGGTGGTGGATTTCGTCCCTGCCGATCAATCATTCCACGTGCACCCGGTTTCCCAAACCACTGTAGAGCCATCTCACCACCATCAACAATCTCATCACCACTATTGGCAGTTTGCGCAGCTGTACCATATGTATGAGTCCACTCTCCTGCCCCATCAAGCGGCTTACGTCTGGCTAGTAGAAGCTCACCGATAAACTCAGTGGTAGTCTCTTTAGACAAAGGAGAGTCAGTAATAATTTTTGCCAAATCAATCTGCGGCTCCCCTGCTAACGCTAAAACGCCACCGCTCGGACGAAGTACACGCAGTAATTCTGAATGATCACCTGGAAGATTGCCATTGTGTAAAAGCTCACTAGAAACGGCAATGTTATACAGATTATCCGTATGTCTTAAATGGACTAAGGGGCGGTGGTGAATAGTAACTCGTGATCCATAAATACCGGCACGCCTCAACGCCGCACGCGCACGCGCAGCCTGACTAGCATCAGCTGTTACACCAATTACAGTTAATTCTGATCGCTTGGCCAAAGCAAACGCTAACCTGCCCTCCCCGCAACCATAGTCGATGGCATAGCCTTTGCGAATTTCAACAGCATTCAGTATAGCCTCAGCTGCAGCCCTACTTTTGCGCATAAGATCATCCTCTGCATATGGAGACTGGACATCACTAATGTCCGGGCGTGAATAGTTAAAGTCGGATTCGCCACTCGCTGGAGCAAGCCATTGAGTCTGTCCGTCCTGCTCTACACCAACCGAATAATGATAAGTTTTTCCAGGCAGAACATCGGAAATAATGGCCTCGTGCTGCCGAGTTCGGTTTTGAAGAGTAATTCGCTTTTTGAGTGTAGGGTTTGTTCCGTATGCAAGAAGCGTTGGCATCGGCCTAACCGTTTCCCACCGGACAACTGCTTTATCTAGAGAAGTAAATTCAAGATATGGACCAGCCTTTAACTCTTGATTTGTAATTAAATCCGGAGGTTTGGGACGCGTATTATAATCACCACGTGTACGATTATAACGATTACGAATCTCCTGCCCTGAAAGTGCACGATTATATAAACGAACCTCAGAAATGAACCCCTCTAAAGGATAAGACTCATTGTCATCCAGATAAGTACCAATGACAAATGCAGCTGGAGAATAATCAATCGCCCCCCGACGGTTGGTACTATTACCTCGTTCAGTCCCGTTGATATAAATGCGCATCCTTGAACCATCGTAGGTACCAACTACATGATACCATTTACCTGTTTCATAAGGGATAGAAGCATTCAAATATGTGAGATCACCACCAGTAGATAGCACGAAATTGAATTTGTCGTTGTTGTATCCAAGCACCCAGCCTTTTTCGAAGTCTCCATTGTCCTGCAAACATCCAATAATGCCACCCCACTCAGCAGGTGAATTCACTGCTACCCAAGCTTCGGCAGTAATCTTTGTAGTTGGCAACGCCTTAACCTCGTCTTTCGCAGCTAACTCGATATAGGTATCGGTACCATCAAAATAAAGCGCCGGAGGATTTTGTACTGTCACCTTGCGACCACGGATTAAACCATCCTCATTTCCAGCCAGATCTTTGACTGTAGTAATATCGATATGGTCGGGAGAGAAGACCCATTGATTTACTGGGCTTTGCGCAAACCCGGAACTACAATTAAATAAAAGCGTAAACACATAGGCAAATACACCTGACCATATTTTATTGGTTTTAATCATTTCAAGGATTGAGCCGATTAACAATTACACCGCGATAAAAATAGTTGCGTCCATCGGGGGTCTCGAGGAAAGACTTTACGCTGCCGTCTCCCTTCACGTTTTCAAAACCAGATATATTTTTCCAACGACCTTGACCAAACATTGCACGTCGTTGAAGAGTATACTCTAGACCTGTAAGCGTAGGAATATTAAGCTTAGCTTCTCCTCTAGCAGTCACACCAATATTCAATGCAAATACAGAGCTAGGATCATCTGGACGTGTCCCCGATGAAATTTCAAGCGCATCACTCGCGCCATCTCGATCGCTATCTGCAAGAAGAGGATAAGAGCCGTAAAATTTAGCCTCATCAAGATCGTTAAGTCCATCATTGTCACTGTCACGATCAATTCCCCAAGTCGAAAGACTAAAATCATCAAGATAACTATTTGCACCTGCTAGACGCTTCGCACCATGAAAACTGGTTACTGAGTTATCTTTAAATCCCAGCTCGGCCGATGCAGACTGACCGTCCACCCATACGTCAAAGCGCTTAGCTTGATAGTCGGTGCGAATGGTTAGACGCATGAAACGGTCACTGAACAATTTAGCCACGGTTTTGAAGGCCCCTCCACCAGAACCATTCCCATCCAAAGCTATAAGCTTTCCATCATGAAAAAACAAAACACTACTAGCCTTACCTTCAGGAATCTCAAGCTTCTGGTTAATTCCAGGGTCCTGAATAAATGCATCTGCCCAAAGGACTAGCTCAGTGCTTTCCAAAGTCATTTCTATTATACAATCGCCAGTCCGCACCGCCTGGCCGCCATGTGCTACAACTCCCTCTTGCACCTCAGCCCTACCATTTGCCACACGCCAAGGACCAATCTGCGACATTATTTTCCCAGGTAGAAATGCCAGAGACTCAGTAGGCTCAAAGCCAGTAGAATATATCAAACCCAATTTTTGTGGCCGAATAGACTTAATATCAGAGGCCATCTCGCCATCAATAGTTCTTTGCACAAAAACAAATTCTTGTTCAACAAATACTGGCAGCGAATCGAGCCGCGCCACAACCAAACCAGTCTTTTCAGGAGACAATTCAACCGATTTCCAACTTGCCAAACTGCCAGCTTCACGCCATCGCAATTCAACTAAACCCTTGGTCGGATCAGCTATTGCACTACGAATAATAGCATAATCTTCACCGAGTTCTACAAGTGGCTTACTCGAAAGCACAGGAGGCTGCTGCTCGCGCAACATTAGTGCATTCAACTCCCCACCATCTGGGGACTGGATAATAACTCTAAGATCCCCGTCATTTCCGCTTAAAATCGATTTATATCGGCAAACATCCCCACGTGTAGAACTATCATTCCCCATTGTTTCTATCCTTGTTGTCCGACTGTTTTGCCCACTTATAGTAATATGCTCACGAACTACAGCACTACGGTTTTCAAAACCGACTACATCCCACAGAGTAAACAAAATAGGTTTGGCACCACTTCCTCCAGAAGCATTCGAATACAAAACTAGCTCGTAGAGCTTTTCTGAATCGAGACCTGAAATATCGACAAAATGAACCTTGCCTGCTGGCAATGGCGTCCCCCCCTGACAATTAACACTGCCACCAAACACTTCGCCTGCATCGGTGCCCTCAGGCGCATCACTGCCGATTTGTGACTGCCCAATTGATGCGCCATTAACAGTTAATTTCAAATGTACATCACTAGTTTTTTCTGTATCAGAATCAATGAGCTTATCCGTTTTCACAACACTACCTGTGTCGTTCTTAAGCTCAATTGAAGTTATGCCAATACGGGAAGTAAAATCGTTTCGATCTCTTGGAGCACCGAAATCGTTATAGGCTACAAAATCAGCACAAAGCGTTTGACCTATAATAAAATAAGCACCAAACAAAAAAAATATTTGTTGCCATTCTCTATTCATCATCTATTCGCCGACGTAAATATTTTTAACCTCGGTACAAGCTTCCATTGCAGACATTCCGAGGTCACGGCCAAGCCCGCTACTTTTAAAACCCCCAAATGGCGCCTCGGTATGAACACTAGAGTGACTATTGATACTAATAACTCCACTCTCAACACGATTAGCAACGCGCAGTGCACGATGGAGATCTTTTGACCAAACAGAGCCACTCAAACCAAAACTTGTATCATTTACCTCAGATATCATTTCAGCTTCATCGGAGAAGGGCCGCAAACAAACTACTGGCCCAAAAATTTCCTCACGCCAAACCCTGTCATTAATTTCCGCGCCAGTAATTACAGCAGGTTTTAGATAAAAACCGCTTCCGTTTAATCTCTCACCACCAGTTAAAATATTACGACCATCACCTTTGGCTTCAGCTATAAAAGACTCAGAAAGTTCCCGTTGAGCTGAACTAACCATAGGGCCAATCTGAGTTTCATCAAGCAACGGATCACCAATATTAAGTTCCTCTGTAGCGGTGACAAACTGACTAACAAAATCATCGAAGACCGATTGTTCAATGAACATCCTACTACGAGCGCAACAATCTTGCCCTGTGTTGGCAAAAACACTCATGGGAGACTCCACAGCAGCACGCTGCCAATCAGCATCAGCAAATACAATATTTGGCGACTTACCACCAAGCTCAAGCGAAACACGCTTGATGTCATCTGCAGCAAGTTTCATTATTTTTGCACCAACCTCAGTTGAACCCGTAAATCCAATTTTACGAATTAAAGGATGGGTTGCGAGAGCATTGCCCGCCTCATAACCACTACCTGGCAGAACCTGCAGGACACCATCAGGCAGTCCGGCTTCTTGAGCCAATTGGCCAAGACATAATGCGGTTAGCGGAGTGAGTGAAGCAGGTTTTAGTATAACTGAATTCCCTGCTGCTAATGCCGGAGCAACCTTCCAGCAGGCAATAAGAAACGGAAAATTCCATGGAGTAATTGCCGCGATAACACCCATGGGCTGCCGTAAAGTGAAGTCAAATCCGCCTCTAGCAACAGGTATAGTTTGGCCACACAAATGACCAATAGCTCCAGCATAATACTCAAAAACCTTTGCCCCTGCATCAATCTCCCATCGTGCATCACAAATTGGCTTGCCCACATTGCGAGTTTCAAGTTGAGCTATAGATTCAGTATTTTCGCGGATAAGCTTGGCGATACCGCGTAGCAACTCAGCTCGTTGCCCTGGCGGCATATCACGCCAGCTAGATTCAAACGCCACTTGCCCCGACTCAGCTGCTCGATCAACTTCATCAACCGTCGCAGAACTTACTTCTGCAAAAGCTTCTTCTGTCGCAGGGTTGATAACAACAAGCTTGCTAGCGCCAGAGCCTTCAAGCCATTGTCCGTTTAATAAAAGTTTTGTTGAGAACGTATTCACAGAGCCTTTAAGAAAAGTTCCTTCAAATCCTCGCGAGTAACTGGCACAGGATTGGTTTGATGACAAGGATCTAACCAAGCTTGATCAGCGAGGGATTCGATGTGCTGTTCCTCAACACCAACGTCCTCAAGTGACAACGGCATGCCGCATTGCTTAATAAAGTCTTCAATAAAATGAATCGCTTGTTCGTCTGCATCTACATCACTCGATGAAACAACATCTAGACCACAGGCAATCCCAATCCGCCGATATACACCAGGCTTTTTTCGGGAATTGAAACGCATAACATACGGAAGACATATCGCATTAGCAGTCCCATGATGCACCCCGCATATCGCAGAGAGTGGATGCGCTAACGAATGTGTTGCACCAAGATCCTTTTGAAACGCTACTCCTCCCATTGCCGCAGCAACTAGCATATGACTTCTGGCTTCTGTATTTGAACCATCTGTGATTGCAGCAGGCAAGGCGCGAACAATAAGGGAAATTCCCTCGAGCGCAATACCATCACATAGCGGCTGAAATACCGGTGATGTAAAGGATTCAATACAGTGAGTAAGAGCATCAAGGCCAGTTGCAGCAGTTAAAACCGGTGGCAGTCCAATAGTCAGCTCAGCATCAAGAAAGACACACTTGGCCAATAATTCAGGATGAAAATACATACCTTTGCTTTTCGCTCCTTCAGGTGTAACCACCCCACTCCGACCAACTTCACTACCAGTTCCCGCTGTTGTGGGCACAGCGATAAAGGGTAAAATCCCACTCCAGTCGGCTTCCCAATCGTAATCAATAAGCTTTAATTGAGGTTTTTTGATTAAGATACGACAAACCTTGGCAGCATCAAGAGCGCTTCCTCCACCAAAACCAATAATGCCATCACAGCCTTTAGCAATTGCCAGTTCCGCCGCGCCACGAGTGTTAGCTTCGGTTGGGTTTGGCTGGACGTCTGAATACAAATACCAGTCACGGCCAAGCTCCCCAGGCAAAAATGCAGCCGAGAGCTTTTTAAACGAGTCTGTCGCCAATAAACCGGCGTCAGTTACAACCATTGGCCTGTGAATACCAATCGAAACAAGCGTTTCATTAATCCGCCCAATCACACCCGGGCCAACTACTACATTTGTCGGAAAACTAAAAGAGGTCGACTCCATATATTTTACTTTTAACCATTAATAAATGCTTCTCGAAACATTTGATAAAAAGGCCTAGCCAATTCAGTTGCTCGGCTTGCATACCTCAGGGAGTTTCCCCTGACTGTCCTTCGTACGCAATACTGCAATAATTTTTGCAGCTTGATCTGTATTTAATGAATACCATTTCGTTGAATCCACAGTCCGAACAAACTGATGATATTTTCTTTGTGATCGATCAATAATATTAGGAACAGCCAAACCGGCCTCCTTTGCTTTAATTGCCGCTTCACGCTGCTGCTTTAGTTGAGGAGACCATTTAGAAAGATAAGCGATTCTACGGGCCGACGGATTTCCACTTTTCCCTTTAGGCGCTATCAAAATAGCTCTTACCCCGTCATAAACCTCGTCATTTATTCCTTTAATTGGAGGGATAGAAGTTGCAGGGGCATGAAACAATTTCTTTTCACTTTCGTCATAATAAAAATCTAATGCTTCCTTTTCTGCTGAATTGAAAATGAAAAAAAACAAAATACTTAAGGCAAATAAAAAACCAGCCAATGAAAGTTGTTTTTTTTGAACAGTTTGAAGCGCCATTTCAATGTGGACTAACTGGCGCTGACCACCAGCAAGCTGACTCGTCGCAGGGGATAGTATTAGGATCTAAAATTTCAGCACGACCATCTCCAAATACATAATTAGATTTACCTCCATGACGCATCGCGCCCGGATCATTCTGAATAAATCTATTAAAACCTGGTGAATTTGCATTGCCCAGCTCCTTCCAAATCCACCATGCATCATTAGGCCAACCACCAAGATTACTATGGCCATCTCCAAGAAGGATCATCTCGGAAGCAGACCCAACTGAACTCCATTTACATAGATTATCTTCATAGCCTAGAGAGCGACCAAAAGGAGGTTGTGCCCCGCCTTTTACCCAATGCACATTTACTGCGCCAATACCACTTGCAATGCTTATTTCACCAAACCGAAATTGCCCAACAATTGCCGGCTTACCTAAATGATAAACATCACCCTTTTTCCCCTTAGTGTTTTCCGTGGGGCAATCATAAGTTTGTTTGGAGCCACCTAGATACATTTTCTTTTCCTTATCCCAACTGGCTCCTAGATACTTGAACAAATAAGGTCTCCAACTTGATTCAAGTCCAGGAGCGACACGCTCCTGAATTGGGTTAAGCCAGTCATCATTATCTCCAGAATACAATTTTACTGCTAAACCGAGTTGTTTAAGGTTATTGAGACAGCTGATCCTCTGCGCCATGCCTTTAGCATTGGCTAATGCAGGCAAAAGCAATGATGCAAGAATCGCGATAATGGCTATAACCACAAGTAACTCGATTAATGTGAATCCTCGCTGTTTAAAGCATGCGTTGGTTCCTGCTTTTTTCATGGTAATCTACTTATAAGGCAACTTTTGCTAGTCACGGATTAGACGATAATACCCTTCCGACTGATCAGCAACCTCAGTTGCAGAAGATTCTCCCTCAGTATTAGGTACATCAACCCAATCAGGATTAGCCAAACGAACTGTCTTCTGAAGCCGCACACCAATTTCACCTGGCCAGTTAATTGTCACAAGGCCACCGTCCTGCGAAATACTTTCGATCACTGGAATAGTTGCAGGTGCTTCAGAGATACTGTACAGGCCAAAGTTATCGACAGCCCAATACCAGCTCCAAGTACCATTCATAGCAAATCGAATTCGCACGCTCGACTGATTATTCGCCTGAGGCAAACTATGCAACTCGTAACGCTTTGACTCTACCTGACTGTCATTAACTCTAGCACTTATATGTGGAGCAAGCGTTGCATCAATAGGTGAACCAATGAACACGCCATAATTACCACCAATAGGCTCATCAAGAGGTTCCATATCCCAATACTCATCTTCATCTTGAAAAAGAATGTTATCAACTATTGCGACATCCGCCTGTTCTTTTTCAAAAGTTGCAACAGCATCAACTGAACCATCCTCACCAACAACAATGTCTGCCTCCTCAAGCATATAAATAACCGGCAACCAATTTTCTCCACCATCAATCGAATACTCCACACTGGCTGAGTTGTCCTGATTCTGACAATAGTGGCTATAAAATCCGAGATGTACATTCGCATGCTGACCAAGATCAAAATCCTTTGTCTCAATTACTGTCATGAAGTTGGCATTGCGCAAAGATGAATCGGCGATCAAGAAATTCCCGTCTGGAAACTGCGACTTACCGTTAACAAACACCGGCGGAA
>JASLKL010000060.1 GCA_030747605.1 Verrucomicrobiota bacterium
CGAAACACCAAGGAATAATACGGCCAGCACACCCACCAAACCAACAATCCTTCTGAAAATTGCGGTAAATCCAATAGACATAGGTTTTGGGGATTCTCTTCTTATTCAATTTAGATGCAAGCCGAAAAGCCAACACAAATGATACGATTTCAATGTAAAATAGGAAAATCGTTAACCTTCACCACCAACTCAGCATCTAGATCCAAAAAATAGTCCAGACGCCTTTCCGCTTCACTCTCGTCTATCTTTTTAGCCATTAACAAATACGAGGAGTAATGATTGCCCTCAGACTCAACCAAATTACCGTAGAATTCCGACAAACACTCATCAATAGTTTTAAGCGCGGCTGAAAGGATTTGAAATTTCTCACAACTGCGCCCCTCAATCATTGCTGCGCAAATCAAATGATCGATCACTTGCTCATTAAGCCCTTTACGAACAGCCTTCATCATCCCAGATATCCACGGACTAGAAATGGCCTTGCCTAATTCTATTCCTCTCTGTTCTAACAAGTTAAGCACGAGCTTAAAATGCTCTAATTCTTCAATGGCAATATTAGTTAACTCATGAAGATCTTGCGAAAGTTCATTATACCTCTGCAGTTTCAAGGCTGATTGAGCTGCTTTACGCTCTAAATGAGCATGGTCTACTAGCACCCCATCTAAATTATCCATCACTTTAACAAGCCAAGACTCTGGCGGTTTTGCTCTAAGCATCAACATTGCAATCGCTTAATATAGTTCAAAAGAGGAAAAAGCATCTCAAAAATTAACTTTTAATCAGCTTACAAAGGTAAAATGATATTTTATTTACCGGACCCAGGTGCTTGACAGTTTCGACTTTACTGCTAGTTTTCTCTCCCTTTTTGAGGGGGACAGAGAAAAAAAGGGAAGCAATTGAGGCACAAGGTTAAGTTTTAAACTACAGACCGCCCGATTATTGATAGTTTTTAGATCCAGATGAAACAAACATTTCAACCGTCAAACATTCGACGCAAGCGCAAACACGGTTTCCGTGCCAAGATGGCTACTAAAGCAGGTCGAAAGATATTAGCAGGCCGCCGAGCACGCGGCCGGGCAAAGCTAACAGCAGCCTAAGACAATTCGGCAGTCATGACGGCCTCCGGCCAAATTGCCAGTTTTCCAAAATCAGTTCGCATTCAAGCCAGTTCGGATTTTCGAAACAACAAAGAAAACGGTGAACGCTTAGCCAAAGGTTGCCTATTGGCAAATTGGCAAATCTCACCAACAAACTCATCCTCTAGACTCGGCGTAGTTACAAGCAGGCACTTAGGCAAAGCTGTAATTCGTAATCGGGCCAGAAGGCTAATCAGAGAGTGCTTCCGGTTACACAAAAAGAATTTCATCCGCAAAATTGACTTAATTTTAATCGCACGAAAATCAATTGCAAAATATAGTTTTCACGACGTAGAAAAAGATTTCATAAAACTGCTCAAAAAATGCGACCTGCTCTCAAAAGACGCTATGCCATATCACTCGAAACAGACCGAAAAAACACAATGAACCCTATACATCTCTTACTACTACTATTTATTCGGCTATATCGATTGGTTTTATCTCCTCTTAAAAACGCTCTTTTTGGAGCAACTGGTTCGTGTCGTTTTTCACCATCCTGTTCAATGTACACACTAGAGGCAATTAAACTGCACGGCTCAATCAAAGGCTCCTTACTGGGATTACACAGAATCCTCCGCTGTAATCCTTGGGGCGACCACGGACACGATCCTGTTCCGACTAAACAACTAAGCTTAAAAGCGCCTAAACTTAAAAATTAATAATTTTATGGATCGAACCGCCTTCATTGTAGTCTCAATTTGCATTTTTCTACTCTATTTAACTTGGCCATCTCCACCAGCTCCAAGTCAAAGGCCAGACAGCAGGACTAATTCTGTTAGCGAACCATCAGTCAATCCTGCGACAAAACAAATAACCCCCGCTACAAATACCACCTTACCAGTCGACGCAGATTCCATGGCGCCAGTAGCATTAGAATCTGAAAAATTAGTTTCGCTAGAGACAGAGAACTCCATATTCACCTTCACTTCTGCAGGTGGTTTGAAATCAGTAGGACTTAACAAGCACAAGGCAGACCCGAGCAGTAGCACCAATAATAATATTATATATTTAAACCATGGCGCCAAGTTGCCGGTGTTTTCACTAGGGGGCATCGACGATAATGAATTCTCAATAAGAAATGATGATGATTGGTTAACAATGGTCTCAACAAACCAAGCTGGCATTCGAATCACCAAAAACTTTACCACATCATCAAATTACCTATTACAAACATCTATTAAATTAGAGAACACAACTGATAAGCCCATCATATTAAAACCTAGAACATTAAATTTAGGCACCTCAATACCAATTAATGAACCTAACGTTCGATCAGTTTGGGGTGTTCAATTTTATGACGGTGAAGAAATGTTACAAATAGACGAAGCATGGTTTGAAAACAGAACTCTTGGATGCTTCCCCGGAACACCTCGAAATTATTTCGCATCTGATCGCTTGAAGGGAATTACAACTAAAAATTGGACAAGTGTTCACAATCGTTTTTTTTCTATAGCTACAATGCCAACGCAGCCATTACCTGGATCAATAGCTCATTCGCAAAAAGTTCCTATAGAAAACACCAATCAATCAATCGACGGGCAATACATTCATAACACCGGGATCTCGGCTAGTTTCAAGTTCCCTTCAGAACAACTCGAACCCGGCCAATATTTGGAGCAAGAATTCACGACATATGCAGGCCCAAAAGAATACAAATCATTAGTCCAGCTTGGCGTTACTTATGAAAACTCTCTACAGACTATTATGGACTTTGATGGATTCTTCGGTTTCTTCTCAAGAATTCTTTTAAGATCAATGAACGGCTTAAACAGTTGGGGACTTTCTTATGCATGGAGCATAATTGTCATTACCATTATCCTTAAATTGGTGTTCTTTCCCCTTACCAGAAGCAGCACGCTTTCAATGAAAAGAATGGCTGCTTTCCAACCTCAAATGGCAGAAATTAGGGAAAAGTATAAAAGTGACCCTCAGAAAATGAACAAAAAAACCATGGAGTTCATGCGAGAGAATAAGATTAACCCAATGGGCAGCTGCTTACCCATGCTGCTACAGATTCCAATATTTATTGGCTATTTTTTCATGCTACAAAGTGCAATTGAATTGCGAGGAGCTGAATTCCTTTGGGCTAGTGACCTCTCAGAATCTGACACCGTTATAGAAATTGCAGGGTTCCCCATTAATCCTCTTCCAATCCTTATGACTATAACTATGTTTCTGCAAATGCGAATGAATCCGACCAGCCCTACCATGGATCCAATGCAGCAAAAAATGATGCAATTTATGCCTCTAATGATAGCAGTTTTTTGTTATTCTTTCCCATCTGGCCTTGCCCTTTACTGGACTACTTCAAATATACTGGGAATATTACAAACAAAGATGACTCGAGACATAGTCGCTAATGTTCCAAATGCAACACCAGCAAACTCAGCTCTAGCAAAACCAATTAAAGCTAAAAATAAACGTAAAAAATAATTTACTATTCATATCATGAATGAACCTACGAAAGATCCTAAAGTCCTGCTCGAATCCATACTAAAAAACCTTGGTTTTGAGTTTACCATAGAAGAGAAAGACAGAGACGGAAGCAAAGTATTAGACATACAAGCTCCCGACGACTCTGGCCGCCTAATCGGGCGCAAAGGCCAAACTCTTTTCGACCTGCAGTACATAATCAATCGCATTCTATTTCAAATGGATGAAAGTGCTGAAAAGGTAATGATTGATGTAGCAGGCTATCGTTTCAGCGAACAAGACAAGCTCGTGGAAAAAGCATTGAAATCTGCTGATCAAGTTCGCCGCTGGGGTGACATTGTTGAATTAGAACCAATGAATTCCTATGATCGCAGAACGATACACAACGCACTCAAAGACGACCCAGACGTAGAGACACATAGTGTCGAGGTCGATGGCACTCACGACAAAGCAATTATCCTGCGCGCCAAAAAGTAATTTAACATATCACCCCATACTATCAACCGCATAAGGCTAAAGGGGTAAAAAATATGGAATCAGCCAAACAAGAGATTCAACGCAAGACACTCGAGCAGCGTAATCAAATGAGTGACCTTGAGCGTCTGCGCCATTCCTGCGCACACGTCCTTGCGACCGCAGTCCTTCGCATTTGGCCAAATACCAAGCTCGATATTGGCCCGCCTACCGAAGAGGGATTTTATTATGACTTTGATCTTCAACATCGCTTTTCCCCAGATGACTTCGAAGCGATAGAGGCTGAGATGAAGAAAGTAATAAAGGAAAACCAAAAGTTTGATCGATCAACCAAAACACGCGAAGAAGCCAAAACTTTCTACGAAGAACAAAACCAAAAATATAAAGTAGAACGGATTGATGATATCCCCGAGGGCGAGGAAATATCTTTTTATCAAAACGGAGAGTTTATTGATCTATGCGCTGGCCCACATGTAATGCGAACTGGCAACATTAAAGCATATAAATTACTACGTGTTGCTGCAGCTTACTATAGAGGAAACGAAAAAAACCCTCAGCTGCAAAGAATTTATGGAACAGCATTTAAGAACAAAAGCCAACTCAATGAATGGTTAGAGGCACAAGAAGAAGCATTAAGGCGTGATCATAGAAAAATAGGGCGTGAAATGCAGTTGTTTGCATTCGATGATGATGTTGGCCCCGGACTACCTCTATGGCTTCCGAAAGGAACAGTCCTAATAGAGGAACTAGAAAAACTAGCGAAAGAAACCGAGTTCGAAGCCGGTTATGAACGAGTCCGAACCCCCCACCTAGCCAGAGAAAGCATGTACAAAACCTCCGGTCATCTCCCGTATTATGCAGAAAGCATGTTCCCTCCAATGGAGTTAAACGAGGAAGATCCCGAGAAACCATCTGATAAAATCTATCTCAAGGCTATGAACTGCCCTCATCATCACAAAATCTTTTCAGCAGTACCACGTAGCTACCGCGAACTACCGCTTCGACTCGCCGAATACGGAACATGTTATCGATACGAACGCTCAGGTGAACTTATGGGACTAATGAGAGTGCGATCCATGCAAATGAACGATGCTCACATATATTGCACCACAGATCAATTCGCCGATGAGTTCCGAGCGGTAAACGAAATGTACTTAAAATATTTCAAAATATTTGGATTTCAAAAATACAGCATGCGCTTTAGCACTCATAGTCCACAAAGACTAGGTGACAAGTACGTAAACGAGCCTGAGCTATGGAAACAAACTGAAAATATGGTGAGGAACGTACTCGTGGAATCTGGCGTCGATTTTGCGGAAGTTCCGGATGAAGCAGCGTTTTACGGACCAAAAATTGACGTACAAGTATACAGTATTTCAGGTAGAGAATTCACTATTGCTACGAACCAAGTAGATTTTGCTGTTCCTAAACGTTTCGGGCTTGAATATAAAACACGTGACAATAAGCCCGAAGTACCATTGTGCATTCATCGAGCACCACTTGGCACTCATGAGCGTTTTGTTGCGTTTCTAATTGAGCATTATGCCGGAAACTTCCCACTTTGGCTGGCCCCGGATCAAGTTCGCATTTTGCCATTTGGAGAAGATCAAATCAATTATGCTAATGATACCGTTTCACACCTTCGTCAAAACGGGGTGCGAACAAGCATAGATACCACTTCTGACAAAATCGGAGCCCGCATCCGTCGTGCCGAAACGGAAAAAGTACATACCATCCTTCTAATTGGAAAACGCGAACAAGAATCAAATAATCTTGCTGTCCGAGAGCACGGCAAAGGGGATCTCGGCAGTAAACCAAAAGAAGAAGTAATCAGCAAAATACTTGAGCGCATTCAAACACGTGAAGGTTAACCCTAAACAAAAAACATTTCTAATTTTATGAAAGTACTTGTCTGCGACCCAATTTCTCAAACCGGAATTGATCACTTACAACAACAAAGCGGCATAGAAACAATCATTCTTGACCGAACTCACTCAGAAGAGGAATTACTACCGCTGGTAAAAGATATATCAGCGATTGCTGTTCGTTCTGAAACAAAGATAACTAAGACTATCATTGAATCATCGAAGGAATTGAAAATTGTTGGGCGTGCAGGTGTAGGCGTTGATAACATTGATATTGAAGCAGCAACTCAAAATGGCGTGATTGTCATGAACACGCCAGGAGGCAACACCATCGCCACATGTGAACTAACTTTCTCGATGATGATGGCACTTGCTCGAAATATACCTCAAGCACACGGCTCCATGAACTCTGGAGAATGGAACCGAAAGGCATATAAGGGGGTTGAGCTCTATAATAAAACATTAGGCATACTTGGCATGGGGCGTATTGGTGGCGAGGTGGCTAGACGCGCAGTAGCATTCGGAATGCGAGTCATGGCATTCGATCCATATATAACACCATCTAGAGCTAAAGCACTTCAAGTAGAACTCGCTTCGCTAGAAGAAATTTACAATTCCGCAGATTTCATCACCGTCCATATGCCTTTAACAGATGAAACCCGAGGCATGATTAACAAAGATACTTTTGCTAAAATGAAACCTGAAGTGCGTTTGCTTAACTGCGCACGCGGAGGAATAATAAACGAGAAAGATCTATTCAAGGCACTAAAGAACGGATTAATTGCTGGAGCAGCATTAGACGTATATGAATCAGAGCCACTAGATAAAGACTCTGAACTGCGAGGATGCCCAAACCTAATTTTAACACCACATCTCGGTGCAAGCACTAAAGAAGCTCAAGACAATGTTGGACTAGAAGTCGCACAAGGAATTACCGACTATTTGTTACATGGCAGCCTCATCAATTCCATCAATATGCCAAGTCTTGATGCCCAAACATCAACTAAAGTCCAACCTTATCTTAAACTCGGAGAAAAACTCGGTTTACTATTGGCGAAATTAGGTCAAGTCGGAACAGAACGACTTGCTATCACCTACGGCGGATTAGCAACCGAACTACCAGGCGATCCAATAGCCCGCTCAATCATAAAAGGTTTCCTTGGTGCAGCAGAAGGAGAGGAGATCAATCTTGTAAACGTACACTCAGTAGCAAAAGAAAGAGGGCTAATTATTGAAGAGGTTAAATCTAATGAACAAGTTGACTTTCGCGAATGGCTACAAATCCGAGCTTGGGCCGGCGACGAAAAAATATCAGTTGCAGGCTCCTTTTTCGGACTTGCTCAACATCCCAGAATTGTACGACTAAACAGTCAACCTGTAGAAATTATACCGGATGGAGTTCTCTTTATGATGGAGAATAAAGACAAGCCTGGAATAGTCGGACACCTAGGAACTGTACTAGGAAAATATGGCATCAATATAGCCAATATGAGCCTCTGCCGAGATCGTGAAGGTGGCGAAGCTCTAACAGCACTAAATATTGATAGTATACCAAATTCTGATTGCTTAGCCGAACTAGAAACTGATTCGAATATCGGGACAATTCGTATTGTTCAATTTTGAATAAATAACATTTTACCCGGAATATAGAAAAACATTAAAATAAAATGATTTTTCAATATTTAAGTTAAGGAATTTATTATTGCCACTAAAGGCCCCTCCATTTATTTTCCTCTAACTATGAAGGGAAACGGTTTACTTATATTCGCAATTATTGCAGTTGTTTCGGGAGCTTCCTCTGTCATTTACTTCTCTCAAGCCATCACCAAAAAAAACACAACGATCGAGTCTAAAGAGAAAAAAATAACAGAGCTGACAGCTGCAAAAACAACTTTAGAAACAAAGAGCCAAGAGTTAACAGAGAAGCTAAAAACTGCTAACACCAAAGTAGCAACCACCCAAGACCGACTTCTAAAAGTTGAAAAAGAGTTGAATCTAAATTTAACAGAGTACTCCTCTTTTCAAAAACAAGCTGCCGACGCACTTGCTGCAAAAGATGAAAAAATTATGGCTTTAAATAAGGATTTACAAACAGCACAAAATAAGAACAAGGATTACGACTCTCAAATTAAAACTCTCAATACACAAATCGTTTCAAAGGATGAGGAAATAACTGCAATCGAACGACGACTGGAAGCAAGTGAAGCCGATCGGGAATACCTTCTCAAACAACGCGACAAACTAATCGCTGAGAAAGCAGAGTTAGAAAAGCAATTTCAAGACATAGCTGTTCTTCGCCAGAAAGTTTTAAAACTTCAAGGCGAACTCATGGCCTCGAAAAAACTCGAATGGATCCGTCGGGGCCTTTACGGCAGTGCCAGAAGAAAAGGCGGCTCCAAACTGATGAGCATAAGCGAAAGAAAGCCAAAACAGGAAAGCACTAAGAAAACAGACTTAAATGTTGAAATAAAAAGTGATGGAACTGTTAAAATTGCACCACAAGCAACTAAGGCCGAATCGAATGCGACTACTCCATGACTCAACGCGGAGTACTAAGAGATACATACAACAGAACAATTCGCGATTTGCGAATCAGCATAACCGACAGGTGTAATTTTCGCTGCACCTACTGTCTGCCAGACACTGAGGAGGCCGCTAATTTTTACCAATCAAGCAAAAGCCCTGCCCTTAAAGCAAGCGCCAAGAAAAAAATAATACATAACTGGAAGCCTAAATCTGAAATCTTAAGTTTTGAAGAAATTACACGGATAGTGAAAGTTTCATCATCACTAGGCGTTAATAAAATTCGAATTACCGGCGGCGAACCATTACTGAGACGTGGAACAGAGTCTCTTATTTCCTCGATCTCTAACCTAGGTATAATAGAAGATCTTTCATTAACAAGCAATGGCTCAAAATTCCCAAGTTTAGCAAAAAAACTAAAAGAAGCAGGCCTAACCAGGATAACTCTTAGCCTAGACTCACTGAACCACAAAAACTTTAGAAGAATTACTGGTTTTGACGGATTGGATGACATAATTGAATCAATTCAATTAGCAAAAGCTCTTGACCTGACTCCAATAAAAGTAAATGCAGTAATCATTAGAGGGATTAATGATCACGAAATCGAGTCGCTTGCTGATTTCGCAATAAGGAAAAAAATTATAATGAGAATGATAGAATTCATGCCACTTGATTCCGGCCGAACATGGCAAAGAAGTCATGTTGTCCCCGGCCAAGAGATTCTAAATAGAATTAAATCCAAGTTCTCATTATCCCCCCTACCCGCTCAAAGCATATCGGAAACCGCATCCCGATGGGCTATCGGAAATAGTGAAGCAGAGATTGGAATTATTGCACCTGTAACGAATCCATTCTGTGGCAATTGCAATCGCATTCGACTAACTTCTGACGGAAAAATTCGAACATGCCTTTTTAGCCTAAATGAACATGATCTCAAATCAACAATTCGAAATGGGGCGAGTGATTACCAATTAGCATCCAAAATAAAAGAAATAGTGTTCAAAAAAGAAGCTGGCCACCAAATTGGCAAAACAGAATTCATTCAACCAAAAAGATCAATGAGCTCCATTGGAGGGTGAATCTTGCGATTTTATCGATCGATAACTAGAAATGATTAACTGCTTTCGAAATGTTTATGCTTATAATGTCATACTTATAGTAAGGAAAGCTGTCACCTATCTATCTTCGCCAAGCTCTTGCTACTATTAGCATCATAGACTTCAAATTCCTCTTGGTGCATGTTTTCTTCAGCTCTAAATGAAATTTTCACCAGATATCTCTTTTCCATATCTATAAATATATCCTCATCCTCATTTCTAAGCCTATCTAGTACCGATGGATGAACATTAACTCGAAGATTAAAATCTGACTCCTGCTCACGGCGTTCCTCAAATTTATCTCGCTTCTTAATAATCTCACCAAGCTTCCTTTGTATGTCGACACTCATAGTAAGTGCGCTTTTGAGCTTTCCTCGACCACTACAATGATCGCAATCCGAATAAGCGGTTTCCCTAACACTCTCGGACTGACGCTGCCTTGTCATTTCCATTAAACCAAGGTCCGATATTGGTAAAACATGTGTCTTAGATTTGTCCTTTCTCAAACAATCACGCATTCGCTGATAAACCTCTCGCCTATCACGAGGACCTTTCATGTCTATAAAATCCAACACAATCAGGCCACCAATATTGCGTAATCTCAATTGACGACAGATTTCATCCGCAGCTTCTAAGTTTACCCTTAGTAAAGTCTTGTCCTGCTCTTTCTTGTTATTACGTTTATTACGATGACTTCCAGTATTAACATCAATTGCCACCAATGCCTCTGTCTCGTCGATTATAATATAACCCCCACTATGTAGTGAAACCTGCCTTAAATAAGCAGTATCCAACTGCCTGGTAACGCCAAAGCGATCAAATATGGGTTCTGAATAACCATAACGGTGCACTTTCTCAATAGAGCGCTTAGAAACACGTCCTATCAGTTCTTTGACACGATCAACCTCATTTGCATTATCCACTACTATTCGTTCGACATCTTCAGTCAAAAAATCACGAACAGTACGCTCGATCAGATCTGGCTCTTCAAAAACGCAACTGCCCGCATCCTGACTATGAACACGATCCTCGATCTGATTCCAAGCTTTTATCAATATTACAAGATCCCTAATAAAATAAGCTTTGCGCTGCCCTTCACCAGCAGTTCGAATTATCACACCCATACCTTCCGGTATATTAAGTTCCCGAACAATTTTCTTTAGGCGGGAGCGCTCCTCTTTGTTCTCGATTTTTCGCGACACCCCAGATTGTTCTGAGTTAGGCAGTAAAACTAAATACCTGCCAGGGAGAAGAACATTGGTAGTGACTCGTGGCCCTTTCGTTCCTATTGGCCCTTTCGTTACTTGCACAATCAGCTCACTACCTGCGGGATACTTCTTTGGAATATCCTTGTTAGTAATTTTAGGCTTTAACTTTTTCTTTTTACCCCGATCCACAACATCGTAAGAAGAGTCAAGGGGGCTCGGAATAATATCCCAATAATGCAGAAAAGCATTTTTTTCGTAACCAATATCAACAAAAGCAGCTTTAAGACCATCTTCTAAATTACGTATCTTACCCTTATATATACTCCCAACCATTCGCAAATCATCAACTCTCTCAATAGTAATATTTTCAAGCTGACCTTTAACTGTTACAGCAACACGTGTTTCAAGTGACTCAGCATTAATTAATATTTCCTTATGTGAGTGCTGAATAGGGCGAAAGACCCCTTTTACTTTACTGTAGAATTTTTTCGCAGCCCTATTAATCTTCTCTGTAACAGATTTGGCTGGCTCTTCAGGAAGATCAACTGGCTCAAAAGAGTTTTTAGATTTAGCCTCAGTTCCCCTACCGGAAGTTCTTTTGCCATCTTTTTTAGCAACAGCCTCAACTTCCTTATTATTCATCTGCCTCTGGGCCTTAGCAGATTCCAAGTCGGCATTAGGTGACAGCCCATGCGCTTTGTTCTCAGAACGAACAATTTCGTTTTCATGTTCTCTCGTATTGTAAATTTCATCCTGTGCGGTCTTAACGCTTTCAACATCTGCGCGCGCCTTAACCCCAGAACGACTAGAACGCCGGTTGAATCCGCCGGAAGGCTTGAATCTCATTCCTCGTTTTTTACCTCGTTTAAATGAATTATTATCTGACATTTTATTTAATATAAGTTTCTATGTAGTTTTACGTTTTGGAGGACAGCAATGGCGATTAACGAACTAAGAACAGATGAGCCGCCATAACTCAATAACGGCAAAGGAATACCAGTAACAGGCACCAATCTAAGATGCATACCGATATTAACAAATACGTGGCAAAAAATCATAGCCACTACTCCTACTGCCAATAACTTACCAAGACGGTCCCTCGCCTGATCTGCAATCTGCATCCCCTTCAAAAGAAGGATAGCATATAGCGATAATACAGCCATACTGCCTAAAAAGCCTGTTTCCTCGGATATAACAGAAAAAATAAAGTCGTTATGCGCCACCCCCTTAGGAAGATACCCTAATCGCGTTTGTGGCCCCTGCCCCCATCCTTTACCAACTAAGCCGCCAGAACCAACTGAAATCTCAGCTTGGCGAATATTATGGGTTCGACTACGTTGCAGCTCCCTCGCCTCCTTACGCTCAGCCGGAGTGGCATCAGCGGAAGCAAAATCTTTATTAAAATATACTAGCAATCGATGGCGTTGATATTCATTCAATGGAATACGCCAATCTGTAGGAGCATATAGAACGTTAAGTACGACAAATAAAACCAATACAGTAGAGAAACCGAGGAATTTACCCAAAAAACGAAGCGGCACGCCAGCCACAAACATCATCGCCGTACCAATTGGAAAAAATACTAAAGACGAGCCCAGATCAGGCTCTTTCAAAATCAATAAAAAAGGTAAAGCAGTCATTCCGATAGCCTTAACAAAAACTCCTGGCATCAGCATTTCCTCACTTGGCCGAGTCAAAAAATCAGCCAATGCAAAAATAAACGCCAATTTCGCAAATTCTGATGGCTGAACTAGCGTTATACCAAGATCAAACCAACGCCTTGCACCAAAACGCACCTCCCCTATACCTGGTATTAACACCAAAATAAGAAGTAAGATGATAATCCAGTAAGAAGTCTGTGCGTATCCAGATAATCGATGATAATCGACAATTACAAATAAAATTGCTAGCGCAACACCAACACAGTAGTAAATGATCTGGCGAAAAAAATAAGTAT
>JASLKL010000061.1 GCA_030747605.1 Verrucomicrobiota bacterium
TGGTTGGGGATACCCGATTAGAAAGATTTGCACTAGGAGCTGCCAGAGGAAATCCACATTGCCTCAAAATATCTTTCATTATTGAATGTGACGGGCAGCGCACCGCAACTGTATGGCCTCCAGCTGTTACAATATTGGAAATCTTCTCAGACTTCGGCAAGACCATCGACAACGGCCCAGGCCAAAATTTCTCAGCCAAGATATCGGCATCATCTGGCCACGCAGAAACACAGTCCCGTGCCATTTTAACCGAAGAAACATGCACTATAAGGGGATTATTCGCCGGCCGGCCCTTTACATCAAAAATTCTTGCAACCGACTCCGGAGAAAGAGCATTAGCAGCCAAGCCGTACACAGTCTCCGTCGGAATCGCAACGAGTTGCCCTTTACCAAGTAAATTCTTTGCCTGCCTAATAGAGTCGGGATCCGATGCAACGCGGATTTCTGTGTCGAATTGTAGTTCGACAGACTCGGTCACAATGAGGTCCTGGAATCCACTTGATAGAATTAAGGCTGGATTTCTGGCTGTGTCTCAACAACTGACGCCTCAGAGGATTGCGGATCTATCGACTCATCGGAGCCAGATATCAAAAGCGGCGCAATCACTAGTGCAATCACGCTCATTAACTTAAGTAGAATGTTGAGCGATGGGCCAGACGTATCCTTGAGAGGATCGCCCACTGTATCGCCCACCACGGCAGCTTTGTGCGGTTCAGAGCCTTTGCGATACTGCACACCATCGACCGTAACTCCGTCACCTTCCTCAAACATTTTTTTTGCATTATCCCAAGCACCTCCCGCATTGGCCTGAAAAAGCGCTAACAAAACACCGCTAACTGTTACCCCTGCGAGCAACCCTCCAAGCGCCTCTGCTGCCTGCTGCCCATCATCGAGAAAAATTTTAAACCCAAAACCAATAATAATTGGGGCGAGTACTGCAACTAATCCGGGTTTAACCATACTTATGATTGCTGCCTCAGTTGAAATTTTTACACACCTCCCATACTCCGGCTTACCGTCCGCCTGTCGATAAATTTCCTGATCCCCTGCTGACCACTGGTCTAAGGGCTTCCCGTCGTTGCGGCGCATAACTTCAAGGGCCTGATTAAGCTCCGGAATGGAACGAAACTGACGCCTAACTTCCTGGATCATTGCCATTGCCGCACGTCCTACGGCATCAATAGCCATCGCACTAAAAACGAACGGCAACATCGCACCCACAAATAAACATGCCATAACATTAGGATTAGAAATATTAATAGCATCGATTCCAGCCGACTCCATATATGCAGCAAACAATGCCAGCGCCGTGAGCGCTGCCGATCCAATTGCAAACCCCTTTCCAATTGCCGCTGTAGTATTACCTACCGCATCGAGACGATCTGTGCGCTCACGAACCTCAGGAGGAAGCTCACTCATTTCGGCAACGCCTCCGGCGTTGTCGGCAATCGGGCCATAGGCATCAATTGCAAGTTGAATGCCTGTATTTGCAAGCATCCCTACCGCAGCTATGGCAATCCCATATAATCCTGCAAAATGAAATGCACCAAGGATGGCTGCTGCAATGAACAAAATAGGCCACAACGTGGAACTCATCCCTGTGCCAATACCGGCTATAATATTAGTAGCGGCTCCAGTAACTGATTGCTCACTAATTCCAACAACCGGTTTTTTGTGAATGCCGGTATAGTGTTCCGTGACAAAACCTATAGCCAAGCCGCAGGCAAGCCCCAGCAAGCTAGCAAGCCAAACACCTATAGAAGTGTAGTCCTTTCCTCCATCTTTCCACTCCGCAGGAAGAATACCTGTAATAGCAAAGTACCCGCCAACAAGCATTAGCAATGCAGCAATCAGCTCCCCTCGCGTTAGGCCAGATTTTGGATCTCCACCTTCTTTGACAGATACAAAGAGCGTCCCAAGAACCGAAGCTACAATGCCAATTGTCGCAAGGATTAAAGGAAGTAAAACTGCTCCAAGCCCATTTATAAATGTATACCCCTCTATGGTTTTAAACCCTTCCACAAACCCAGCGCCCAATACCATGGCAGCAATCATCGATCCGACGTAACTTTCGAATAAATCCGCCCCCATCCCAGCAACATCCCCAACATTATCGCCCACATTATCAGCAATAGTTGCAGGATTTAATGGATGGTCCTCTGGAATACCAGCCTCAACCTTGCCAACCAAGTCTGCCCCGACATCCGCCGCCTTCGTATAAATACCGCCTCCCACTCGGGCGAACAACGCGATCGATGAAGCTCCAAATGAAAATCCGGTCAGTACGGTAATCACTTTTTTAATATGCCAGTCCTGGCCTAGATATAAAAAAAACAGAAGACTAAGCCCTAATACTCCCAATCCAACTACTCCCATCCCCATTACAGAGCCTCCCCTAAAAGCCACATTAAGGGCTTGGTTAAGGCCTGTTCGCGCTGCATTAGCAGTCCGCACATTTGCGTTTGTGGCAACCTTCATTCCAATGAACCCAGCTAGCCCAGAACACAACGCTCCAACTGCAAATGATAGCGCTATTAGAGGACTGGTTTTTGCACCTGTACTGGTAATCGCGAGGAGAATACCAACAATTGCTACAAACCATATCAAGCGAAGATACTCGGCCTTCAAGAACGCCATTGCCCCCTCTGTAATGTAGCCAGCAATACGCTTCATGCGGTCTGTCCCAACTTCTCGGTTGGCCACCCATTTTGAAAACCAAAATGTATATAACAGCGCAACAGCGCCAATAATCGGAATGATAAATAATGAATTATTCATAATTAATGAAACAAGGTCACAAGGCAGACATAACCGTATCGCCTATATGGTTTAAATTGAGCTTCATAATTAGTATAAATAATGAAAACTGTAGCTCCTTAGCACGGCAATTAATGGAACTAATTTTTTTCCCCGTCAAGGGGTTAATCCAAGTAATGGGAAAAAACTCGTTCTGACTGGCTTAGTCCATTATTTCATTTTGAATGAGCAATGAAGATTGGCTAATCAGCCTGACGGCATTTATCTCCTTCGCCGCATATATTGGAGCATGTGCTAAATTCCAGAACAAACCACAACACTCATCTTTCTTCAGCGCTTCTAACTTGTGGATGCTTGGCTTCATCACCTTCGTTGTACACTTCATTTCAGCCTTTCATTATAAGTATGAATGGAGCCACGCGAAAGCACTTGAGGTTACAGCCAAGCAAACCTTTCAAATAACTGGGATGGAGACCGGCATAGGACTTTATTTTAATTATTTTTTTACTCTGACGTGGCTAAGTGATCTGTTGTGGTTAAAATTGGCTAATCAAAGCTATGAAAATCGCCCCCAATGGCTTAGCCATACAATCCATGGATTTATAGCATTCATGTGGTTTAACGCCACAGTGATATTTGGATCTCTTATAGGTCAATTCATAGGAAGCATTGCCTTTTTAGGCTTAGGAAGTTTATGGGTATATCGGCAAAAAATTATGGGCTACTCAGTTCGCTAAATCTTTTTTTTTATTTTTTAACAAATGAATAACTTTATTAAGCTCATCCTCAACTCTGCTAAGATTATGCTCTGCCGCAGAGGCTTCAAATCCTTTTTTTGCGCTCTGTTCAAGCAACTCGCAAACTTCAGCCAGCCCCTCAGCTCGCAAGTTCCGAGCGCTTCCTTTCAGTGAATGAGCGGCCTCTCTGATGCCATTATAATCTTCACTATTAATAGCCTGCTTAGCTTCTAGGATTTTCTCAGGGGCATCTTCAAGGAACAAATCAATTAACTCCATGATTACATCCACATCTCCAAAAGACTGGAGCCCGTTTGCGATAGACTCTGCATCAGAAACACTAGCGGCCCCCTGAGCGGCTCCAACATTATTCGCTATTTCGCCCAATACTTGGCTGAGTTTTTCGATTTTAATCGGCTTAATTAGATAATCATCCATACCAGCATCGAGACACTTCTTACGTTCTTCAGGATCTGCATTTGCAGTGACAGCAATAATCTTGATCAGTTGTGCCCGACCAGGTATCTGCCTAATTGACCGCGTAGCCTCATACCCATTCATCTCTGGCATATGACAGTCCATTAACACAACGTCATACGGAATTTTACGAACGCTCTCAACGGCATCCAATCCGTTAGTGACAGCATTAGCGTCGTACCCTAGCTTTTTTAATTGTAAGAGAATGACCTTTTGGTTCACGCGATTATCTTCAGCAACAAGGATTTGCAGAGATTTAGCTTCGGCGAGCATCACGTTGGGGGAGTCCTTTTCATTTTCCCCAACTAAAATCCGGGTTATAGCCTCAAGCAACCGGCTCTGCTTTACGGGCTTCATCAGGCAGGAATCGATTCCAGAAATCCGATATTTATCAGTGTCAACCGATTTCCCCATCGGTGTAAGTAGAATGATTTTTACTTCAGAAAATAGTAAATCATCCTTAATCATATTTGCTATGGAAAGCCCATCAACATCAAGGAACTCAAGGTCTATTATCGCAACTTGAATTGGACTTTCACTTGAAGCCTGCTTATGGAGCACTTCCATTGCAGCACTCGAACTGTCAGCTTCTACGGCCTTAATTCGACGTGAACGTAATTGATGACTGAGAATTTGCCGGCTTGTCTCACAATCAGCCACAATAAGAACATTCAATCCTATCAATAATTCATCTTGGGATGTTAGCGCTTCTCTAGTTGTATCCTTATCAAAGGGCAAATCAATCCAGAATGTAGAGCCTTGTCCAAGCTTACTATCAAACCTGATCCGGCCAGCCATCATTTCGGAAAGTTGCTTTGAAATAGTTAACCCAAGCCCTGTTCCCCCGTAACGACGAGTTAAGGAGCCGTCTGCTTGGGTAAACGGTTGAAATAACCTCGCCTGTGCTTCTTCAGGAATTCCAATCCCCGTATCCTTAATTTCAAAAACAATATCTACCTTGGATGCATTCTCACGCACCATTTGAACTTTAACAATTACCTCTCCTTGCTGAGTAAACTTTATCGCATTGGCTATAATGTTGGTCAGTATTTGCCGAAGTCGCCCTGCGTCGCCAATTACTTTAGTCCATACATCCTCATGGATTAGACACACTAAGTTTAATCCCTTCCTTTGAGCCCGTTCGGCTAAAAGCTCTACAGTGCTCTCAACAACTTCTCGAAGATCAAACGAGGCTTTTTCAATATTTAGTTTTCGGGCTTCAATTTTTGAAAAGTCGAGTATGTCATTGATAATCCCAAGCAGGGCGTTAGCGCTTTCGCGAATAGTAGCAAGAAAATCCCGTTGCTGTTCATTAAGCGAACTATCAAGCAAAAGGTCTGTCATTCCTATGACGGCATTCATCGGCGTACGAATTTCATGGCTGGTATTAGCGAGAAATTCAGACTTAAACTTAGCAGATTCCAGTGCATCGTCTCTTGCATTTGCAAGTTCTTCCTCTGCTTCCTTTAGTGAAGTAATGTCCTTCGAAACACCAACTAGGCCAATGATTGCTCCGTCTGGAGACCTCATTGGCATCTTAGTAGTCAAAACCCATCCTTCGCTGCCATCATTCCAGGTTTCTTTTTCTGTTTTCCCGATAATAGCCTGGCCAGACTCGAGAATGTTTTTCTCGTCAATTAACGCTAGCCTAGCATGTTCAGCACTAAAAAAATCCGCGTCCGTTTTTCCAACTGCATCATCTGGGCTCTCTAACCCGAAGTCTTGCGCCAGAGCTCGGCTAATCATAAGAAACTGACTGTTACTATCTTTGAAATAAATCCGGTCTGGAATACTGTCAAGCAGTGTACGAAGGAGGTCCCGTTCATGGGCCAAAGCCATCTCAATTCGCTTCTGCTCAGTTACATCCCAAAAAATCCCCTGAACACCTGAACAGCGCCCCGTCTCGTCATAAATTGGAGTCTTAACCACATGTACCCAAGACTTCTCTCCATCTGCGGCAATGTGTTCCTCGACTGTATCCAGCGACTCACCACTTTCGACAATAGCAAGATCATCCTCTCGATACTTACCAGCAAGATCATTCGGGAAGAAATCGAAGTCTGTTTTGCCCATAATTTCACGGCGTGACTTTCCTAACTCTTTACAAAATCCATTGTTAGCAAACACAAATTCCCCACTTGTATCTTTCCGAAAAATCTTTTGTGGAAGATTCTCCACCAACGAATGAAATAATATCTGAGATCTCCGAAGTTCCAGTTCGGCCTGCTTCTGTTCTGTTATCTCTTGGACTGTCCCCTCATAAAAAAGCGGTTTATTATCGTTGTCGCGAACTATACGAGCGGTTTCTGAAATCCAAATGCGTGATCCGTCTTTCCGAAATATTTCCGACTCAAATTGTTCAATTCGCCCTTGGGCTTGAATAAGCTCTAGAAACAACTCGCGCTGATTTGAATCGATGTAAAGTTGACCTTCAATATCACCAATCGCTTTAATCAATTCCTCGGCAGAACCATAACCATACAATTCAGCTAATCTCTGATTAACATATATGTATTTCCCCTCTTTTGAGCTACGAAATATGCCTACTACCACTTCATCAAACACTGCCGGATCTGCAGCATAATTTTGATTAGTTGTTTCGCTGGCGTCACTCATTCTTCACATCGTCTCCCGGCCACAAGAGAGTAAAAATTCATACGCCCTTGGCCAAGCCCATTCAACACTCGGCACTTTACCGATTAAAGAATGCCTCGCATTCTACCGCCTAGCCTGTAATGGCCAATCTTTAAAATGAAACTCGGTTCTCACATGTCCACAGCTGGTGGCGCTTGGAAGGCATTTGATCGTGCGCGCTCCGTAAATTGCGAAAGTGTCCAAATTTTTGTGAAGAGCAATATGCAGTGGTTCGGAAAATCTCCATCGGAAGTTGATGCTGAGCGCTTCACGACAGAACTAGCGAAAGGCGATGTTGGAACGGTATTCGGTCATGCCGGTTACCTTATTAATCTCGCCGGACCTGACGGCAGCAATCTCGAAAAGTCTATGGAATCACTGGTTCAGGAAATCGAATTTGCTTCAATGCTTAACGTACCATTTCTCGTTCTGCATCCAGGCGCACATCTTGGTCAAGGGGAAGATGCTGGGATAAAACGAATTGCCAAGGCGCTCGATCAAATTTTTAAGGCGACAAAAAAATCCTCTGTTCGTATTGCACTAGAGAATACGGCTGGACAAGGAACCTACCTTGGCCATCAAATCCGACACTTGGCAGAGATTTTTGATAATGTAAACCAACAAGATCGACTGGGTATATGTCTAGACACAGCGCATTTTTTCGCAGCTGGTTATGACATTCGCAAACCTAATGGCTGGAATACTGCCATAGGCGAGGTCGAGACCATGCTCGGCCTGGATCAAGTGCTGGCATTTCATCTAAACGACTCGAAAACTGACTTAGATTCAAGAGTTGATCGGCACGATCATATTGGACATGGATTAATAGGAAAACCTGCCTTTAAGCATATCATTAATGACACACGTTTTGCTGATACTCCTGCATGCCTTGAAACCCCAAAGTCGCCTGATATGCATGAAGATGTAGAAAACTTAAAAACGCTGCGGTCTCTGCAAAAAATCTAATAATCTTTAATTAACCAAGAGCCCCGTGGGCCATCCTCATTTACCCTCCGGATATCAATCGGCATTTTGCACCCATGCCAGAAGATCTGCCATCTGAGCCAAACTTAATCCCGCCTCCAAACCTACCGGCATAAACGATACCTCTGTGGGTTCTATTCTATCGCCGGGAGAACGAACTAGTTGGCGATCACTTCCATCTGCAAGCCCCATCAAGATTCCCACATCGCTCATAAATTTTATTGTTCCCAATATCGTTTCATTTCGCCGCGCTGAATAAACTTTTTGCATTAAATATTGAGGCGCCACTTCCCGGTTCGGATCAATCAAGCTGACAAGCAATTTCTCTGCGCCATTTGCTCGTATCGATTTCAAATCCGGACCTATATTAACCCCAACGCCGCCGAGGCGATGACAGGTAACACAACGCTGCTCGAAAATCTCTCGACCACGTTGAGCATTGCCGCGGATTCCTAATGCAGCTTGATAATGCTTAATGATCTTTGCTCTGTCAGGGTCTGCTTTTTTGCTAGGTTTGAAGCGCTGCGGGAGGTAGCTCCCCTTGGATGAAGAAACAGAAAAATTAGCAACCTGACCAGCCTGCATGGACTTAAGATTTCTTATGACTGACTCGCTAATGCTGAGCTCGGTAAATACTGGATTCATTTTAAGCTCCTGTAAAATAGCTGCATGATTTTCGCTTGCTGCATTGAATAAAGCTGTTAGCTGCCAAGGATCATCGCCTGCTCTTTCGAACAGTTTAGAAAGAATTTTTGACTTATTAGAGACTTCCAATTTACCTAGCGACCATGATAACTGATATCGAACATTGTTGTCGGGATCATTAGCCATACCAAGAAGGCTTTTACTCAACGTGGTCTCAAAATTTTCTCCCGCATCTGCTGTCGCTTGATTTTTAGTTAAAAAATATTCGGTTAACCGAATTGCTTCTTTTCGGACAATCGGAGATTCATCGTGATATGCTATTATTAAATCAGTGTGGGCTAGTGCCTCCATGCCCGCCAAAACATGTAATGCATGCATTCTGCCATACTCTGTTTTCCCATGATTTAATAAGTGTCGAAGAGGCTGAATAATTAGAAGGCTTTTCCTTTCAAATAAAAGCCGCGACGCTGTGCTTCTGTGCCATCCGTTAGTGTGTTCAAGCATTTTAACCAGATCTACTGCGGTAGCCTGCTCCAAGCGCGGCATCTTTGGCTGAACAAATTTTTTCGGCACTATACGATATATGCGGCCTCGGTCATTGCCGCTATCGAGATCAATGTGCTGCTTAATCCCCTGAGGCAATGACCATGGATGCTCAATAACCTCACGGTACATATCCGCTATATACAGGGCCCCATCAGGGCCCACTTCCATTTGCACTGGACGAAACCAGTTGTCGCTTGAGGCAAGGAATTCCGTTTTCCTTTCACCTTCAGGGCGCATTGCTGTCATTTTTGGCCCATCGGAATATAGCTTCTTTCGATGAACCAAGTTACTGCCACAATCCGCTATAAATGCATCGCCCTTAAATTCACTGGGCCAAACATTCCCGTCGTAAATCGTTATACCCGTGGCCGCCGTAAAGTATCCAGATGGCCGCCCTCCCCCTTCAACCGGGCCTCGCACTTGCCCGGCAACTCGCCATCGTGTCCGAATTACCCGCCATGGTTCATCCGGACTTTGTCGAAATACAGGAGCAGCACCACCATCAATCGCTATATCAATAAGGGGAGGGGAGGGAATAAAGTTGGAATTATCGCCAATATATCGCCTCTCATACATAACCTGTTGAATATGGCGGCTGTTACTACAAACAAACTTTCTTCCCATTGCATCAAAATCCATTCCGTGCTGCGCTCCTCCAGTCTCGAGCCGAAACTCATAAGTACGAGGATCAAAAGAAAAATCAGAGCGCACAAACGATACGGCTCCAAGTTCTGGTTTGCTTGGAACTCTAACTTTACCTCGCGTACCACTGGCTGAACCATGAATACGATTGTCTAAACCCCAACGAAAGCTGTTCATCAGTGCCTGCATGTTTAACCGCTCTACCCCCTCGCCAAACCCAGTAAAAATAATGCGTCGCTCGTCAGCCTTATTATCGCCATCCGTGTCCTTCAAATAAATTATATCAGGCGTCACGCCGACAAATATCCCCCCATCATAACAAGTTACAGCCGTCGGCCATGAAAGCTCACGAGCAAATACTGTAGATTTATCAAACCGACCATTTCCGTCTAAATCCTCAAGTAGCCGTACTCGCCCAAGCCTATCCTCGCGATGCTCTGAATAGCCAACCATCTCAATAACATAAAGTTTGCCATTTTCATCGAACGCCATTGCCACCGGATCCACCACTAACGGCTCAGCGGCAGCAAGCTCAAGGGCAAATCCTTCTTTAATTGTAAAAGTCTCTACAGCATCAGCCGGATCAGTAGGCTCTATTAAGGGAAGATCACTTTTATTGGCATTAGGCTCAGCAGCCTGGCTAAAGACAAAGCCCAAAAGCCAAGCAATGAAAAAAGCCAAAAATCGATACATTCAAGGGAGCAAAACGTGACCAAGCACTAACAGCAACCCAAAAGCAAATGTTTTAAATACGCATATAACCTATTGACATTATAGAGTTTAAATGTAATTTCGTTTTTGGTCTGTTTTTTAACGTTTTTCAATTAATATGGGAAATAGTGCTAGCCAAATAGTTACCGAAACATCAACAAGAAGCGTCATCAAAGGGATAACTTGGCGTCTGGTGGCAACATTTTCGACCATCATCATAGCCTATCTTATTACTGGAGAGACAAAAATAGCCCTACAAATTGGAGGAATTGAGTTTGTTGCAAAAATAGCCGTGTACTATCTGCACGAACGCATTTGGCTGCGAATCTCATTTGGCAAAAAAAATCTGCCTACCCCCGCGGAATTTGAAATATGAGTTGACAGCTCGGCTTAATTTTAGCATCACTCGCCCCGCTGCCTAGGCAGCATCTCATTAAGAGTGGCTGAGGGATCTGGCCCTGTGACGCCACGGCAACCGGTTGGAAAGCGAATCCAACGTCAAGGTGCCAAATCCAGCCCGGCTTTAAGGCTAGGGAAAAATGGGACGAGATCGCGAAGAATTTCTTCACCCCTTCTCGTCTTCTGGGAAGGGGCTTTTTTTGTCCTGACCGCTCATTCAATTCGCATAGGAAATTATAATGAACAAAGATTCAGGATTCATGAAGGCACTAAAGTGCCGTGAATGTGGGCGGGAATATCCGCTCGAAGCCACACATGTTTGTGAGTTCGATTTTGGCCCGCTAGAAGTAGCTTACGACTACGACAAAATAAAAAAAACTCTGACCAAGGATGCCCTATCAGAACGGCCGCAGACAATGTGGCGTTTTCGCGAGCTCCTCCCTATTGCCGGAGAACCGACGGTAGGAACTGGGGTTGGATACACTCCGCTGATTAAAGCTGACCGCCTAGCAAAGTGGTTAGGCATTAGGGAGGCATGGGTAAAAAATGACGCGGTAAACTATCCAACACTTTCCTTTAAGGATCGCGTTGTAAGTGTAGCATTAAGTCGCGCACGTGAACTCGGCTTCACTACAGTTGCCTGCGCGTCGACGGGCAACCTAGCTAATTCGGTTGCAGCCAATGCCGCCTCCGCCGGTATGGACTCATTTGTTTTTATTCCTGCAGATCTTGAAAAAGGAAAGATTCTAAACTCACTGATTTACGGAGCGCGTGTGGTAGGCATCCGAGGCCATTATGACGAGGTCAATCGACTTTGTGCAGAAATCGCAGGCAAATATGGCTGGGCATTCGTAAACGTCAATATGCGGCCTTATTACGCAGAAGGCTCAAAGAGCATGGCATTTGAAATTGCTGAACAGCTTAACTGGAAACTGCCGCAGCACACCGTCGTCCCAATGGCTTCTGGCTCTTTACTGACAAAAATCCACAAAGGTTATCAGGAATTGATTAAGCTAGGCTTAGCTAATGACACCCAACCAACGGTGCATGGAGCTCAGGCTACAGGATGTTCTCCTATTTCAGCCGCATTCAAGGAAGGCAAAGACTTTTTCAAACCGGTCAAACCTAACACTATTGCTAAATCTCTGGCCATTGGTACTCCAGCGGATGGATTTTATGCACTAAAGGTAATGAAAGAAACAGGAGGAGCGTCAGATGATGTCTCGGATGACGAAATTCGGGATGCTATGAAGGCCTTGGCTGAATGCGAAGGAATATTTACCGAAACGGCCGGCGGAGTCACTGTTGGTTCCGCCAAGAAACTGATTGCCTCGGGCAAGATTCCCGCCGAGGATTCCGTAGTTCTATGTGTTACCGGTAACGGCCTCAAAACACTTGATGCCGTACAAGGACACGTAGGCAAGCCGGACGAAATAAAACCGAGCTTAAGAGAATTTGAAGCACTGATCGAGTCAGACTCAAAAATCAAAACCAAGTAATTCTTTTTATAATGGCATCAACAATACGCATCCCTACTCCTCTTAGGAAACTCACTAACGATCAGGAAACTATTGGCGTTGAATCTGACACCGTTGGCGGGGCTATAGAAGAACTCGAAGGCAAATTCCCAGGAATCAAAGAACGACTAGTTGACGAGGAAGGCGAAATACGCCGCTTCGTCAACGTGTACGTTAATGAAGAGGATATACGCTTTCTCGAAAATCAGGATACGCCTCTGAAGGATGGCGATGATGTAAGCATCATTCCTGCGATAGCTGGAGGTTGACCCGAAAGAAAAAGTTCATGGCAGTCAAAAAAAAGGCACCCAAAAAGGCTAGCAAAACCAAGCCTGCCATTAAGACTAAACGTCGCGCCAGCGCAGCAACCAAAGCGCGCAAAGCTGCACGGCTTTGGCTGATGTTCCCGCAGCGACTCATTACAAAGCCCGTAGTATGGGAGCTATCCAAAAAATTCCCTGTTATTACAAATGTCCGACAGGCAAGTGTAACGGGTGAAATTGGACTCGTCTGTCTAGAGCTCGAAGGCTTGACCAACGACGTAAAAAAAGCCGTC
>JASLKL010000062.1 GCA_030747605.1 Verrucomicrobiota bacterium
TGCTAAGCATCGCACCTTTGGGTTTACCCGTAGTACCGGATGTATAAATAATCAAAGCCAAATCCTCTGGCGACTGTTCAAGCAAGCCACAATCGAGTGAGTCATTCGACTCCATTCGACTAAGCGACTCCACCTCGATCACGTGTAGCTCAGGGTTATCTTTGACCAATTTTGATGTTCCTTCAGCCATCGAAGCTTCACTAATAATTACTTTGGCCCCACAATCTTCAACAATATATCCGACTTCATCTGGAGTCAGAAAACTGTTAATAGAAACCACAACACCCTCACCCAAAAGGACTCCAAACAAGGAAAAGACAAACTCAGGACAATTTTTCAACCAAAGTGCTACTCGATCACCTGATTGCAGTTCAAACTGATCCTTAAGGCGGTTTGCCAAGCATTTTGCTACCGAATGTGCATGGCCAAAAGAAAACTCACTTTCACCCCAAAAAATAGCGGTTTTATTGGGATTAGTTCTAACTATTTCCGTAAATTGATTGGCAAGATTGGTCATTTTAATTCTCAACAGAAAGGCAAATAGAAAACGGTTACATTTATCACGTCAAGCCGTCTGAATAAGAATTTTGCCTTGGCAATCTAAAGTCTGGTGACAGAATCTGCCCACTTGATCGATAATCAAGATCAACTCAAGGAGTTTTTACCTGCATTACGAAAAACGGATTGGGTCGGCCTCGACACGGAAGCCGATAGTCTTCACTCGTATCCAGAAAAATTATGCCTAGTGCAAATTAGCCTTTCTGGCAAAGACGTCCTAATCGATCCACTATCCTCGATGGATGTTTCCCCACTATTCAAAGCACTGAATAACAAGGAGCTATTAATGCATGGATCGGATAATGATCTGCGATTAATGTATGCTGCAAATAAATTTGTACCAAATCGAATATTCGACACTATGTGGGCTGCAAGAGTACTAGGCTTCACAGCATTTGGATTGAATGACCTTCTCTCAAAACTGATTGGCATAACCTTGGATAAAGGATCACAAAAGGCCAATTGGACGCGTAGGCCATTGACTGATAAAATGAAAATTTATGCGCTCAATGACAGCCGACACCTTCGTACTTTGGCCGACCTTTTGAAAACAGAACTAGAGGCAAAAGGGCGTTGGAGCTGGCATCAACAAATTTGCGAACGACTCATTCAGGAACATTCATCCGACCGCCAACTGGACCTCGATCAAGCTTGGAGGCTTAAGGGCGCCAGCAAACTTAATCGACGTAGTTTAGCTATTCTTAGAGAAACATGGCATTGGCGCGAGCGAGAAGCTGTCAAAGCTAATAAGCCTCCCTATTTCATAGTACGCCATGAGGATCTTGTCAGGCTAGCTGAAACTGTCATCGTTCGAGACACTAAAACTATTTGGCCACATAAACTTTCAACCCGACGTTTCAATTCCTTACGTGAAGCGGTAGGCCAGGCTCTAGATTTGGATTCGGAGAACTGCCCTGAAATCCCACGAATCACTCGCCGCAGGATCAAAGCTAGCGAAAAAAATTTTTACGAATCTCTGAAAAAAACCCGAGATAAACAAGCTGAAGAACTAAAGATAGACCCCACACTAATCGCTAGCCGTTCAACACTCGTGAAGCTATCTCTAGAAGATGGAGATGAAAAAGATAGAATATTGCCTTGGCAACGAGAATTACTGAATCTTTAATTTCTAGAAATAAGCTTTGAAAACCGAGCTTTTTCCCGGCAACATCCGCCGCCCTTTTGATGAAAAAGGACATTTTTTAGCGAATGAAGCGTACTCATCACTGCAACGAGTTAAGAGAAGAGCATATCGGCCAGATTGTGACTATCAATGGCTGGGTCCACTCCAACCGCGATTTAGGCGGAGTGGTATTTATTGATGTTCGCGATAGAGAAGGCCGCACACAAGCAGTCTTCGACCCTAGCGATCTTCCTTCTGATCTTTTTGAAACGGCATCTAAACTTCATAGTGAAAGTGTTATCAGCGTCACAGGCAAAGTACGTATACGCCCCGATGGCACAAAAAACGAAAAAATCGATACTGGGTTGATTGAGATTTTAGCCAACCAGATAGAAGTACTGAACCACGCAGATATATTGCCGTTCACAATCGATGACCCCGAGGTCGCCGCCAAAGTAAACGAAGAATTGCGACTAAAGCATCGCTATCTTGACCTTCGTCGACCAGAAATGATTTACAATATGCGTCTACGCAGCAAGGTCGCTACGGCCACGCGTGTTTTTATGGAAGAAGAGGGCTTTCTCGAAATTGAAACGCCAACCTTATTCAAAAGCACGCCTGAAGGTGCCCGCGAATTCCTTGTGCCTAGTCGACTCCATCCAGGGCAATTTTACGCTCTTCCCCAATCGCCTCAGCAATACAAGCAGATACTCATGTGCTCTGGGGTTGATAAATATTTCCAACTTGCACGTTGTTACCGAGATGAAGATTTGCGCGCGGACCGACAACCGGAATTCACACAGGTTGACATAGAAATGTCATTCATAGAGAGAGAAGATATATATAATTTAATTGAAGGCTTGCTGAAGCGCATCTGGAAAACTGCTTTGGACATTGAAGTTACCACCCCCTTCCCTCGCATTCCATTTCAGGAAGTAATGAACCGATGGGGCATAGACAAACCTGATACTCGCTTCGAAATGGAAATCGTCGATATGACTGATGACTTTGCCTCCAGCGAATTTAAGGTGTTTAGCGGAACCGTTGCCAACGGCGGAGTTATCAAGGCACTTAACGCAAAAGGGTTCGCCTGTGTCACTCAAGGACAAATGGAAACCATGACCGATTACGCTAAGGGCTTTGGGGCCAAAGGACTTGCCTACATCAAAGTAGAAAATGGTGATTGGAAATCTCCTATTGTTAAGTTTTTCAGTGAGGCAGAAAAAGACGCACTAAAGGAAAAACTATCTATTGAGGAAGGAGATCTTATTTTATTTGCCGCTGACGAATGGCTCAACGCCTGCGAAATACTTGGAAAAATTAGACTGTACTGCGCTGAGAAACTTTCTGAGATGGATAAACTGACCATTCCATCCGATCAGTTCAACTTCCTTTGGGTGGTGGATTTCCCTCTACTAATGTTCGACAAGGAAATGAACCGCTGGTACTCCGGACACCATCCGTTCACATCACCAGTTGCTGAGGATATACCAAAATTAACTAGCGATCCTAAGTCCGTTCGCGGGCAGCACTATGACATGGTTGTAAACGGGGTTGAGCTAGGGGGTGGTTCCATTCGTATACATAATCGTGATGTACAAAAAACCATCTTTGAAGAAGTTCTACAAATCCCACCTGATGTAGCCCAGGAAAGATTTGGCTATATGCTAGAAGCATTCCGCTACGGAGCCCCACCCCATGGCGGCATTGCACTTGGTTTCGATCGGCTCATTGCCATGCTGTGCAAAGCGGAGAGTATTCGCGAAGTCATAGCCTTCCCAAAGACAGCTAAAGGTGCCGATCTAATGAGTGATTCTCCTGGATCTGCCGAACCGAAACAAATGCGTGACCTTCACATCAATCTCCGCGTTCCTCAGCAGCAAGAGAAAAAGAACTTAAAGTGAGGTGAAATAATTACTTTACGCTTTTTTCATTATTCTGAATAAAGTTAGTTTACCTATTAGGCACATTTATTCGTTGATAAAATAGCTAAGATTTTCTAGCTCCATAGCAAGGTTCACGTTATTTACAGTTATCTCGTCTGGAACAGAAAGCACGATTGGGGCAAAATTTAGAATGGCAACTACCCCGTACTCTATCAACTGATTAGCCACTTCTTGAGCTGCTGCTGGAGGGACACAAAGAACTGCCATCTTAATAACATGTTCGCCAATAACCTTAGGCAGCACATCCATAGCCTTCACGTCTATTGGACTATCACTTGACAGATATTGACTTGGATTCACATCAAATGCTCCAACAACTTCAAATCCTTCTCTCTCAAATCCGCGATAACTCAACAACGCACGCCCCAAATTACCAATCCCTACGATAACAACTGGCTGCAAACTTTTTGTACCAAGCAACTCCGAAATCATCTCGATTAACTGTTTAACCTCGTAGCCTAATCCTCGAGTACCAAACTGACCAAAGTATGTTAAATCCTTTCGCAACTGCGTTGGTTTTACTCCTGCTGCTTTAGCTAAAACCTCACTAGATACAGTATGAATTCCGTTGTTCTCCAGCCGATGCAAACATCGTGAGTATACCGACAATCGATAAATTGCTTTTCTAGGAATCTCAGTTCGAACCACTTTCTTCATGATTAATCAACAAACATCATTTCATTAGAAACCAACAAAGCCTGACCAAGCATTTGCCAAGCTGCTGCAGCTGGAATAAACTGATCAATAAATACCTTGGCTGATTCCAGCTCCAATTCCTTAGGGTCACGCTGATAAATTTGTCGAAATATCACACGAATTCGTTCTTCACCAACAACCAAACGAACACAATCAGACTCTACCAAATGTTTTGCTTGAGCCTCAATAAATGGACTATTCAAAAGATACAGGGATTGCTGTGGAATGGTAGTATTAAAGCGACGGCCACATGTCGTATCTGGACCCGCAAAATCAAATGTCCTAAAAAGGCTAGGTAGATTTTGCCGATCAATGAAACCATAGATTGTTCGACGATTTGCATTCGGTTTATTTTCAATTTTTTCCGAACGACCTCTTTGCCTCAAATTAAGATTCCCAGAAACGGCAAGTATAGAATCACGCATTGATTCGAAGTCTAAACGGCGGCGATTCATCTGCCATAACAAACGATTTGATGGATCAACTACAGCATACTCAGAATGCATATTTTCACCTTGCTGATAGGTATTCGAAAGCAGAATAGAGCGAATTAACCTCTTTACTGACCATCCATTAGAAACAAATTCCGAAGCTAGATAATCGAGCAATTCTGGATGTGAAGGCAATTCTGCACGAACCCCAAAATCACTCGGCGTATCCACCAAACCTTGACCAAACAAATGCATCCAAACCCGATTAACCATTACGCGAGCCGTCAATGGATTATCAGATGCGGCAATGGCCTGTGCCATCTCCAACCGACCGCTACCATTAGAAAAGGGCTTGCGTTTTCCGTCTGACAGCACACTTAAAAACTGGCGTGGCACACTCACCCCTTTTGAACTCGGATTGCCTCGAAGAAAAACATAAGGATTGTAGAGTGATGGTTTATCAATCATCACCATTGCCCGGTTAGGTGCCCCTGGATGCTCACCTTCGATCTCATCAAATTTGCGGCGGCGTGATCGAATACCCTCCTTACCCGAAACCTCCATAATACGCCAAACATCACCATCAGATAATTTAGCTGGCGAGCCATTTGAATAAACAACCTCACGTAACATTAATTGACTTTCATCAGCTTCAAAACACAGTTTCCCGAATGCTTTGGCTGCATCTTTAAGTGACAAAGCTTGCCCAAGCACTTCAAGAATTTCCAAGGGCACCTTTTTCAAGGATTCCTTATCAAGCACGCCCTTAAACTCGGCAACATAAGATTCCTTATCAATCTCCGCTAATGCAAACCATGCAGCAAAAACAAGATCATTAGCCTTACGTCGTTCAGATAAGTAATTCATCCATCGACGAGTAACGTCAGGATCAAGTTTAGACTTACGAGCAAGTTCATCGATCTCACCTGCTGCAACTTTAGCCGCGGAGTGTGCTGCCCATATATACTCTCCTGTCTGCTGTTTAACCTGTTTACGAATACGCTCGTACTGAGCTTTTTCATAATTATTTAAATTATCCTGTCGGCGTTTTAACTCTTTTTGAAAAGATAAACGTTTAATTGGATCACTAGATTCACTTATATAAGGTTTTTCTTTAGGTTCGTGACTACTCGCAAAAACGCCATACAAAGAATAATAGTCGGCTGCTGGAATCGGATCATATTTATGATCATGACAACGTGCACAACTCACAGTCAATGCCATCAGTCCGCGAGTCACAACATCAATACGATCATCAATAATATCATGGGGATTATTGAGAAAACGACGCCCCAACGTTAGAAAACCCATGGCAGCCAAAGGTTGATTATCATCCGCTAAATCAAGTTTATCTGCAGCCAATTGTTCAATTAAAAAACGATCATAAGGCAGGTCTTTATTAAAGGAGTCTATGACATAATCTCGATATGTATAAGAATGAGTAAAAAGCCGAGCCTGATTGCCAGCAAGATAACCTTTAGTGTCAGCATAACGAGCTACATCCAACCAATGCCTCGCCCAACGCTCACCAAATCTAGGCGAAGCCAGCAACTGATCCACAAGCTCTCGATAAGCGTTAGACGAACTATTATCAACGAATGCTCTTACCTGTTCAGGAGTTGGCGGCAACCCTGCAAGATCAAGTGATAAACGCCGAATCAAAGTTCTCCGGTCGGCACGACCTGCAGGTTGCATTCCCTTTTTTAGAAGCTTAGATAGCACAAACCTATCTATTTGATCATTTGGCCAATCTGAATCAATCTTAGGAACAATAGGCCGTTGAACGGTTTTGAAAGCCCAGTGATTCGAAGACTCAACCGGCCAGCCATTAATGACAACAAACACTAATATAAACGTAAAAATATACCGGATCATTTTCTGGCCTTAACTTCACCTAATCTGCGTCTACGATTCCAAATGTATAAACCGAAAAAAACTAAAAAAAGTAAAATAACTAGCGCGATAGGAGCAGCTAATACTGCTAAAAAAGATCCTAAAAAAGAATAGCCAGTTTCAACCGATGCCACTATTGGATTACCCAATCCACCAGTAGTTACCGTTGATGCAGCGCGAGCCACAACAGTAGTTGACTGTACGACACCAGCCATACCTCCCCCAGCAATGAGACCCAAAACCCACTGCAGCCATGGCTCCATCCCAGTCAGAAATGCCGCCGTTATTAGTGTGCCTGCAACTACAGCAGCCGGAGTCGCTACAGCGTCCAAAAAATTATCAATAATCGGAAGATAGTAACCAACAATCTCGAATATCGCTGCTACCAGAAAAACTACAAGAGCAGGGTCACTAGCCAACCAATTAAAATTATCCGCAAGCTGAACCAAAGGCTGAGCATCAACCCCTTCTGCACGAGTAGCCAAACAAACAGCTAGCAATGGTACAAATACGCGAAATCCGCAAGTTGCACTCAAAGCTATGCCAATTAGTGCTGCTAACACCGTCTCCATACAAAGAAAACTATCAGTCGAAATTCATGCAAACAACCATTCAGTCTCCGCTCAAACGACCTTGATTAAGACGAATTATGCGATTTGCAAAGGTATCAGCTGCTGTGCCATGGGTTACAAGCACAACTGTCCCCCCGGATTGATGAAACTGAACAAAATGATCGATAACCACGGCAGCATTATCTGGATCGAGATTACCAGTCGGCTCGTCAGCAAGCAGTATCTTAGGTCGATTCAGCAATGCTCGGGCCACGGCAAGCCGTTGTCGCTCACCTGCACTCAATTCGTCCGGTCGATGAGCGATACGATTGGATAATCCAAATTGCTCTAGCAATTCGGCGGCTCTCTGTCGTTCAACCTTTCCGGGCTTACCCGGTGAAGCCAGTAGCACGTTACCAAGTAAGTCCAAATAAGGAACAAGATAAAACATCTGAAACACGAAACCGATTTGACGCGAACGCAGATTTGCCCGCTCTGCCTGCGAAAGCGCATATAAATCATGTTCATCAAACTGCACCTTACCTGTACTGGGGCGCTGCATACCTCCAAGTGTAAGCAATAGAGTTGTCTTCCCTGATCCACTTGGTCCACGGACAGCAATAAATTCACCATCACGAATATCCGCCGTAAACCGGTCAAGGCTTAAGACCTTAGAACCATTCTTGCAGAACGTCTTCGTAACCTCGTCGCAGCGTATCATATTTAATCTTCTCGCAAAGTTTCCGCAGGGTCATGCGATACCGCAAGCATCGCCGGAATAAAACTCGCAAAAGCCGCAAACAATGGCGTGGCAAAAACCAACTGAAATGCAAGTAAAGGGTTAACCTGTATCGCCTTCTTAGTCACAGGAAACAAAGATGGCCCAAACTCTAATACTGCCCACATTCCAAACACAACGCCAAACCCAGCAGCAACAAAGCCAAGTAAGACTGCTTTGCCAAGAAAAAGCCCAGCAATACGCCATCCACTCTTACCAAGGGCACGTAGAATACCTATCTCCTGCCGCCTATCTCGCACATTAAATACAGCAAGCAATGCTACCCACACCGCGCTAGCTAAAAGCACAGACGGCAAAACTACTGCATTTACCTTCTCACGAGTTTGCCTCTGTTTGGCTCTGGCATCGGCCAACTTTTGTTTATGCACAACCTGCACATCTGGCAATATATCACCAATCTCCTTGCGAAGGATTGCCAACGGATCCTCATCAGCAGTAAGACAGAGACAGTCAATTGCCTCAATCTCGTTGATCTTCCCAGACAATCCGAGGATTGACTGGACATCTTCCAGTCGTGCAAAAATCGTTATATCATCTGAAGTTCCAGTCTCGATAGGGTCATTTGAAATTTGAAATTGCTGCATACCAACTTGCATTGTGTCTCCTTTATTTTTCACCTGAACACGCGCAATCTCAGAGCCAATGTGAATGGTATTCGTCTTAATTACAAAACCCATAGGTTTTTTTCCCTGTCCAGGAGCAACGTAGGTTTTTGATAGTCCAACAAGAAGAATACTCTGGCCGTTGATGGTATAGCCTCGCCGCAGTGAGCCAACAAGATGATTAAACGAAACATTATTTGTTAACTGCGTTGCCAAACGATCAAGCGTAGTAGCATCCATTGCGAATCGTGAAAACCCATCGCGATAAAACTGCCCTAAGTCTGTCTCAGCTGGAATTAACCGGAGATTAAAACCCATATCACGAGTAACACGACGCGTCTCACGCTCATCAGATTCAGCTATGAGCTGCGATGCCACCACTATTATGACAGCCAGTGTCAGGCCTAGAACCGAAAAAAAGGCGTTTAGTTTCCGAAAACCAACCTCACAAATAATTTGCGTCCAAAGTTGCATTCTTTAATTTCTATTCCGTAATAAAACTAAACCACCACCACCTAGCGTTATAGTCACAACCAAAACCATTGCCCAAAATAATGGCCGTAAGCCAACAGACTCTTGAGGAGTCTCCTCAATGTTATCTTCAACCTCCTCGACAGACTTGCTCTCTTGCTTCAGCTCAGGCTCTGTTGAAGGTATAGTATCTATGCTCACTATATCTTCATCAATTCCAATAATGTCCTCACTATAACCAAGAGCAAGCTGATCAAAATTATCTGAAGCAGACTGAGGCTTACCACTTGGTCGAGAATTCGGTCCACGAGCAATTATACGACTAATCTCAGCTTTAACTTTCGGATTATCTGGATCAAATCCCAATTCTACAAAAGCAGCTTTTTTTTCAGATTGCCCCCATGCCAACGGAAACCGCTCGCCTTGCATCCAAACACGGTCAAGACCGCACTCACAATCCTGACCAATAACAGCTAACGCCTCTTGCAAAGCAGTACGCGTAATCAGTCCACCGCGTAACATCTCTCCCACTCGACGCCCTCGTCCCATTAGAACTACAGCCTGCGGCTCAGGTGCTGCTTTAGTGTCCATGCCAAGGCTCCACAATAAAACTGACTCAGCCAAAGATTGTTCCACTGATAACTGCAACAAAACTGGCGGATTATCTACCGGCTTAGGCATTTTTGGCATAAGCTTCGTGATGGCTTTAATAGCCTCCATTGCAGCTAATTGTGCTCGCTTAGTTTGCAACTGATCGGAACCTTCTATCAACAATACCACCGCAAAATTCGATATAAGTTTTTTTGTTAACTCGTTACGCACAGGTGAAGCGACAACAGATTGAATAATTGACCATTCTAATTGATCAATCTTTGATCCAGCGCCGGGTGGAATAATAGTGTATTTCCTTTTTCCATCGGGTGAAATCAAAACACTGCCCTGCTCTTGCAGATTTTGGCTAGATAGTTCGAACTCCACATTTGAATCACCCAACAAAGCCTTAGCTGCTTGGCTAAATCGATTACCGGACTCATCCTGATCCGATTCACCTACAAAACATCTAAGTGTATAACGTTCGTTTCCAAGGTCCGCAAAACCAACATCACGTACTGAATAGCGACAAGCCTCTCCCGCCGGAACAACCAGCGCAAAAGCTGCCGATAAGGTAAAAAAACGATTCAACAATGTGGAGAAACAATACTGGGCTTCAAGTTGACCGCAAAGCCAAATCCGACCTAGCATTACCCCACGAGATATGCAGGCCTTAATTGACGAATTCGGACAATACCTCCGCCACGAACGCGGGCAGTCCGAACATACACAGAAAGCCTACAGTAATATCCTCATACGATTCGCCGATTGGTCTAATGAACAATCACTACAGAACTGGAACGAAGTCGAATTCTCACATCTTGTAGGATATCTAAACCATCAGCGTAATGAAATTTCTAGCGACTCAAATGAACCACAAAAAAAACCTGGCCGACCTCGCAGTGAATCAACAAAGCTCAGCACTGGCAGCCTCTATCTAGAAATTGCAGCTTTGAAGGCATTCTATCGTTTTTGTGTACAAGAGGAATTCCTTCCAAAAAATCTCGCGGAAAATCTCAGCTTACCACGACGCTGGCAACGACTACCTAAAGCTTTAACACATTCAGAAATTGAAAAGCTTTTACAACCAATCAAGCCAATCACCCCAGCCTCGCTATGTAATCATGCAATGCTCGAGCTTTGCTACGCCTCTGGACTGCGCTTAGGCGAATTACGTGGATTGCGAATGGAACAATTAAGATTAGATGCAGGATTCATTCAAGTCATCGGCAAAGGTAACAAGGAGCGCGTAATCCCAGTAGGCCGCCGTGCTATTGATGCCATTAAAAGCTATCTTGCATCTGGCAGACCAAAACTAGTTAGAGAAAAATCACCAGGAAATGTCTTCTTAAGTCAACGAGGCACAGCATTTGCATCGGTGACATTGTGGACTCGCATCAAAAAATGCTGTCTTGGAGCAGGTATAACCCGAAACATAACACCTCATATGCTGCGACATAGTTTTGCCACACATCTATTAGAACACGGTGCAGACCTTCGTGTAATTCAAGAACTACTTGGGCACTCTAGTATTTCCACTACTGAAGCGTATACACATATTGCTGGTCAGCGCCTCAAGGCTATCCACAAAGAATTTCATCCTCGCAGCTAAAGCCCTTCTCCCTCGATTTGAAACACTATCCTTTAAATCTCAAATCTATCAAAAAGCTTGAGTACGCTGTTGTGGATCCCAGTTTTCAATATATTCCACGGTATTATCCTGACGAGGATTAATAGTACGATCCGGGTCTTGATATGTCTGCACATGTCCATCGACAAATGCAACGGGAGCCGAATTTAAATGCCTATCACTGGCAACACCTTCATTGGCACGGTTTATGAATGGCCACCACAAAGTTAGCGACCAATGTCCTCCATTCTTTTGCTCTGAATCGGCAATATTAATGCATTCAGCCGGACTTCTAACTGTCCCTAGTTTCACCTCGTAACCACAAGGCAATCTTCCACTTTGTTCTCTACCCCGACCCGGCATCTGACCGAGAAAGTAGGAGTTCTGGCCGTATCCAATACTATGAGCATCGAACAGCCATTTGTCAGAGTTCTTGGAAGCATTTTTAAATTTTGATTGCCGCAAATCTGGACATCGATAGGCCTGATCCGAAGGCGCATAACCATATATCAAAGTGAACCAAGTTTCCTCTCTAGAAAATGACAATCCTTTATTTAATTCAGCTAAACGCTTAAACCCTTCACTAGGATTACGACTCAATGCACGACGGTGATAAGGAAAAGTGTCCTCATTATCATTCATGTACATTGTATTAGCCAAATTAAGCTGTCGAATCTGGCTACTGCACTTTATTCGAACAGCCGTACTCTTGCTCTTTGCCAATGCTGGTAATAATAAACCAGCCAAAATAGCAATAATAGCTATTACCACTAGCAACTCAATTAACGTGAACCCAAGTTTAGTCGAACCATTTTGTTTAATATCATTAATAAACACAGCAAAATAAGGTGAACAAGTAAGCTAGCTAATATGAAAAAACGCTGCAACAGTAAAACCAAGGTTTTTAGAATTGATTTAAGATGTAACCGAATACTTGGATTGGCCGTCGTTTAAGGAATGAATATGTTTCGATTAGCTGCCTTATTGAGTGTCTTAGCTTCAGCCTCTCCACTTCTAAATGCGAATGTGTTAGCCAATCGCCTCAAAAGGTTGGATCGAAATCAGGATGGCAAGTTATCCCGGGAGGAAGCGCCAAGTTCATTTCGTAAGTTCAAGTTTGACCAAGCTGATCGTAACAAAGACGGATTTCTTGACCAGCAGGAGTTGATTCGAGTATCAGAAAAATTGAAGGCAAAAAAACAAACCAAGCCAACTAAAGTTTCCAAGCCCGTCACACCCAAGCCAAAGTCGACGAAGGTTATTAAG
>JASLKL010000063.1 GCA_030747605.1 Verrucomicrobiota bacterium
ATCACGATTTGGACTCCCTTTGGAAAGAATCACTCGTTTAATAACGTAAGAAAAAAACAATCCCAACACCGTCCCCACCACAGGAATTATTACCAACCACCATATCAGTGCACTAATCGCACTCACTATACTTAATAGCCAAGGCAAAATATAGAGTGCCAAGACCAACACCAAAATCACTCCTCCAATTACGAGAAAATTCGTCATAATTAATCACTTAATCCGCTATCTATCGAATCCGTATAGTCAACCCAATCAAAGATACAATCAATCCAAAATTGATTTGGTTTAACCAAATGCGTTGATAGTCTTCTCCCAACTCGACACTTATGCTAACAAGATTTTTTATTCTAGGTTTATTATTCATTTCACTTGGCCAAGCGCTAGGCCAAATAATAAAGCCGTCGGATGCACCAAAGCCTTTAACGCCAACAGAAAGCCTAAAACAAGTAAAACTGCCCCAGGGCTTTCGGCTCGAACTCGTAGTCTCCGAACCTCTAATACGCCAACCATCGGGCGTTTGTTGGGATGCTGAAGGGAACCTCTTTGTCTCTGAGCTACATGGATACAATCGCGAAGGTCAATATGACATCGAGGATCTAAATAAAACAGGCAAACTCGACCGGGTAGTCCGACGTATTGCAGCCAACAAAAATGCAACTCGTCGAGCCGAGCTAGAACAAATCGGAACAGTCAAAAAAATGATCGATGAAAACAATGACGGTAAAATCGATCGCATTAATTTATGGGCAGACAATCTACCTGCCTGCTTCGGACTTTGCCCGGCACGAGAGGGCATAATTGCCGTTTGCTCACCAGATATCATCTATCTAGCGGACCGAGACAATGACGGCAAAGCAGAGATCAGAGAAAAGCTATTTACTGGCTTTAAGGTAGGCATCATTGAACGTCGCATAAACTCACCACAATGGGGCCCAGACAATTGGATCTATATAGATGGAGGGCAAGGAGGCCTAATAACGGGGCCAAAGTTACCCAACCCAATAACTTTACCAGCAACTGCATTCAGAATTAAGGCGGACGGATCTGCAATCGAAGCCGTAAGTGGCCATACGAGCACATACGGTTTCACCTTCAACAAGGATGGAGATCGGTTCGTAATTTCAACCGGCACTCCAGGAATTCAAGTTGCGCCATTGCCATGGAGATATCTAACTCGTAATCCCGATATAGCTGTCCGCGCCTCACGCCGAAACGCAGCAAACTACAATACCACCTTCCCTACTAGTGAACCACATCCGTGGCGCACTAAGCGCTCAGCAGATCCAGGCTTCGGAAAATATTACCGTGATCGTTACGGTTCGGCAGAATCCATTCCAAATGGCTATTTCACATCAGCTTGTTCACCTCTCATTTATATAGATGACGCATTACCTGGGCTAAATGGTCAAATCCTTGCTTGTGCACCAGCGCAAAACTTTGTGCATCGAGCAGAAGTAGAACGTGATGGCGTACTGCTTAATATTCGACGCCTAAAAAATAAAACAAAAACAGAGTTTCTAACTTCTAACGATATTTGGTTTCACCCTATACACCTTTCCATAGGACCAGAGGGGGCCATCTATATTGCTGATTTTTACCGAGAAATAATCGAAGACTACTCTGCAATTCCGAGATATTTACAACAACAATACGGCCTCGATGACGGACGCGACCACGGACGGTTGTGGCGACTAACTCATGATAATATAGCTAAAACCGAATCACCAAACCTAGCTAGCTTCAGTGAAACTGAACTCAGCCAAGAAATATTTAGCCCTCGCTTTTGGCGTCGACAAACAGCACGTCGATTACTAATTGAACGTAATGAATCCAAGCAAATTAAAACATTATCCAGCTTAACTAAACTAACACTACAATCAAAAGGCACTGCAGAAACAGTAAATGCCCTATACGCGCTTGAAGGCATCAACCAATTAAATCCCGAAGTATTAATCCACACCCTTAGCCACCCAAGCCCAGGCGTACGGCGACACGCGCTTCGACTAGCAGAGAGACATCTAGACAAATTCCAACCCGAATACAGCGCCATACTAAAACTAATTAACGATCCTTCACCACTAGTAAGATTACAACTGGCACTAACATTGGGAGAAATTGATACTATTAAGAGTATTAATGCACTGGCTGAATTAGCAAAACAACATCTGGGAGAAACTTGGCTAGACGAAGCCATACTGAGCTCTTTAGGCAACCGACCAATCCCAATGCTTAAAGCACTTCTAAAATCTGAATCTAAAAAACCCACTAAAGCTCAAGCACTAATACCTAAGCTATGTGCTGCCATTGGCTCCAAAAAGAACAGCAAGGAAATCTCTGATCTAATTAATATTGTTTCACAATTAAATGACTACAGACTTCAAGTGGAGTGCCTCAACGGGCTGCGTAAACAATTCAAATCAGCAGAACAATTAAGGATTAGAGACTCCGGGAAAGACTTTCTCACGCGCATGGCTACTGTAGGAAAAATAGAGATTCGTGATACTGCGATCGACTTAATAAGATTACTGAAACTGGAATCTACCAACGATCGCCAAAAACGCTTGAACAAAGCAATAAACCAATTATCAAACGTACAAAACTCGACACCACAACGCTTGGCAGCGGTTAATAGTTTAACTAACGAAAAAGATATTAGTATCGCCTCAGGCCTACTCGCTGCCTATCCAACAGCAACCCCTCCGGTTAGAAGTGCTATCCTTAAAGCGGTTTTTTCAAGGAAAGAATATTTCCCAAGTATCATTGATGCGATGGAAAACAAACAACTACCCGCAGCCGCGATGAATGCAATTCAACGAACCAGCTTACTACAAACAGAATCAAGTTTAGCCAAGCGTGCTAGTGAGATATTTGAACAAATTCAACCAAAGAAGGAGACTGTTGAACCATTTATAAAAGCATTGAGCGCTAAACGCGACATTTCGGAAGGACATGTTTCATTTATAAAACATTGCGCCACCTGCCATAAAGCACATGGAACCGGCTTCACACTCGGCCCAGATCTTACTTCTGAATTTCGACGAGCGGAGGAAACAATCGTACAGGACATCCTAGCTCCAAGTTCAAAAATAGCAGGGGGTTACGAGACATATGTTATTGAAACAAATGACGGACGTGTTTTAAGCGGCGTGCTCGCTAACGAATCCGGAAGCAGCCTTGCCCTGAACCTACCTGAAGGGCAACAACTGGATGTATTACGAAAGGATATCAAGACGCTTAAATCTTTAGATGTATCACTTATGCCCGAATCTTTAGGCATATCTCTCAAACCTAAGGAAGTAGCCAATATAATAGCCTGGCTTCAACAGCCACCCACAAGAAAGGTGCTTTTCGAGGATAACCCCCAAATATTAGAGTGGCTAAGTGAAGGTGAAGGCAAAGCCACCATAGACACAATTGAAAAGATTAGCGGCTTAGCATCATTGAAAATTACCCCACCACAAAGGTACTCAAGCAAGATCCCAAACTGGTCTTTCAAAATCCGGGAAGAACCAAACCTAGGCGAATTTCGTTATTTAAGACTTGCATGGAAAGCACCTACAGCAAATGGAGTGATGCTTGAATTAGCAAACGACGGCAAATGGCCTGAACCAAACAACGCAAAGGGACGTTATTTTAGCGGCAAAAACACATCAGATTGGCAGGCAAAGCAATTAAAACAATTACCACCAAAAGAATGGACAATTGTAATAAGAGATTTATGGAAAGACTTTGGCAATCTCACACTAACTGGAATAGCCCCAACTGCATTGGGAGGACCAGTTTGGTTCGATCAAATCGAGCTCTACAGAACAAAGCCCAACAAATAATCAAGAGGCAACCAAAGTTTCAGATCAGCTTTTCTCGTACAGAACTGTTACCAAAACATCCGATGATGCAGTAACATTAACCTGTAGAGATGAACCAGACTTAGCAGATGGATTATAGCTTTGCGCAGCAATACTACTACTAACCTGCAATATCTTAACCCCTTCACTCTCCGCCCAATCATTTATCTGTTTCTCGAGGATGTTCACCTCGTCCTCAAGTCCTTTGAAAAGTTTTACACGTTGCATAACTAAAATCTAATCCTCTCTCTCCATTAAAAGGCCACCTGAATCACCCTGATCTACTATTTTAAGCTGATATGGCGGAGAAAGTTTACTGTCGGCATTCCTCATCATTATAGCATTGTAATTATAATCAAACTTAAAATGATAATTAATCACTTGTGTGCCGACTGGAATAGGAATCAATGTCTCCCAACGACCTTCAACTAGCTTGGTCCTACTCATGGGATAGGCTTGATTATTAAATATAACAAGTGGCTTCATAGAACCATGATCCAATGTCCGCTGATTGCTTTGAAACATTGCTTCAACTGGATAGAGGCCAGCAGAAGCACGAGGCAGTTGACGTGGAGTAAGATTAGTAATCGTACTCGTAGTACAACCTACAAGTAAAACAACACTCATCAAAACAATAAAAACAAACCACCTCATCAGCAACTGGCATGAGATTGCGACATTAGACAGCTACTTGTAAAGCGTGCATTTGCTCACCAGAGCCAGATCAATAAAAACAAGATCAACAAAACAGAAACTACTCTAAAAATCAGATTTAACCTTTTCCCTCTAGGAACACCTCCTTTGTCAAATTCTCGCTCAATAAAATCATTATATTGAAACTCATCTTCCACAAAACGAGTTGATTCATATTCAGAATCTTTGGACCAACCCGTGTTTTCACATGCCCCGCATTCAGGACAAGCTCTAGCTTTTAAAGGAACTTCAGCTCCACAATTGAGACATTCAGTTGGTGCCATGAATACCCTAGAAAAGAAACTAGTTCTTCTCTGTCCGTTTAATCGAAAATCGACCAATCCAACCCGGCTTAACTCGAACAGACATATCAAAAAGCACAACTGGATCAATACTCCAAATTGAAGCCAATAAAGGAAGTTGTTCCACATTATGCCTCACGGCTTCCCAATTGCTGTAGGCATCATCATCATGAAAATAATCAAAAGCCCTCATCCCGCTCTTTTTCTCAGCAATGGTCGGAGAACCTTGATTCCACGCCGTCTCACCAATCCAAACATAAGCCCGAACAACCTGTCGCTCAATCAACTTCACCCAAGCGTGGTGACCAAGCCCCTGGTTACCATGGAAATATTGGACATGCCCAAGCCTCTCGCTCATATCACTCAAGAACTTAAAACATTCATCAATATCAACCTGAGGATCCGGCAACCTTTCACCAAAAACCACTATCCAACCATTGACCGGCGGCGAAACAAAAATCTGATCCGGATCAGCCTCATTCAAACCTCTAGAACTTGCGCAAGTTTGCAGGTCAACCAAATCCATGGAACGCGCAACATCTTCTGAATTCCGAGACTTTACTGCGAGCCAAGTCTTGGGCCGATTCATCATTATAGGAGTAAACCGATTTTGAATACTATGCGAAAAAGAAATTTCAGCCAACCTTAACTGGTTCGCACGCCGACGGCCCAAACAATAAAAAACTACTGCTATTGCCCACACGCAAATAAATGGACCAAGTATGAGTAGCGCAGTCATCATATATGAGGCGAAATTTTGCACATCTTTTTCATTAAGAGCAAACCGAATATAATATTGTCAAACTTCCATTTCGAGTTACTAGAAGATAGCATAATCTCAATGACTATCATAACCGATCAACGCTGCACGTCGTACGAAAGCCCCGGGCATCCAGAAAGGCCATTTCGAGTTGCCGGTCCAGTCGAAAAAATAAGAGAACTGAGTGAAATGAAAATTCAATGGGCCAAACCGTCTAGCGCACCAATTGACAAGGTACTACGTGCTCATTCTAAAAACCATTTACAACGACTTGCCGAACCACATGATTTTGATGGTGACACAGCATACCACGAGAATATTAGAGACCACGCACTACGCGGCGCAGGAGGAGCACTCAAGGCCCTAGAATTAGCAAAGATAGAGAAACCCCAATTCAGTCTTCTACGACCACCAGGCCATCACGCAACAAAAGAACGTGCCATGGGGTTCTGCTATCTAGGATCTGTAGCAATTGCCGCGATTGAAGCAAAAACCGCTGGTGCTAAGCGTGTAGCAGTATTTGATTTTGACGTACATCACGGAAATGGCACTGAGGACATTTTAGCAAAACGGGAAGGTATTGAATTTTTCTCAATACACCAACATCCAGCATATCCAGGCACAGGCACAAAATCATTCGAAAACTGTCATAATTACACGGTGCGACCAGGGCTGCCTCGTGAAGACTACCGAAAAACTGCAGAAAGAGCTATTGCCGACCTAATAAATTACAAACCGGACATTATAATCGCTTCAGCCGGTTTTGACGCATATGCCGGAGACCCCTTATGCAACCAAAAACTTAGTGCTGACGACTTTAACTGGTTTGGTAAAACACTTTCATCCATTGGAGTACCACTAGCAAGCTCCATGGAGGGCGGGTACAGTAATGATTTACCAGAATTGATTATCGCCTATCTAAAAGGATTATTAAGAAAGTAAAAATCAGTCGTCTTCATGGGAAAGTCGAACTACATTCGTGGCGTGGCATACGAATTCAAATTCGTTCGTACTATCGAGTTTTCTGAAACTGATATGGCTGGCATTGTTCATTTCTCGAACTTCAGCAAGTACATGGAGTCAGCAGAACATCGGTTTTTCAGATCAATAGGCTACTCGATTGTCACCGACCAGACCAATCCACCAGTTGGCTGGCCACGAGTACACACAAGTTTTGATTTTAAAAAACCACTGCGATTTGAAGATAAGATTGAAGTCCACCTCCTCGTCTCGGAATTGCGATCCAAATCAATCACCTATCAATTTCGTTTCAATAAAATTAACGAAGACAAGTCTGAACTAGCTGCTACTGGAAAGCTAACCGCTGTCTGTGTATCTCGAACAATTGACGGGACAATGAAAGCTTGTGATATCCCTAAAGAAATCGCAGCAAAAATCGAAGTCGCCCCAGGTGACCTACTGGAGCCTTAAGCCGTGAACAATCTGCTTGGCATCGAATGTGGAGCCACGCATACCGTGGCGCTGTTCGAACAAGAAAATAAAGTCACACAAGCTGAATTCGGCCCAGCCAACATTCGATTAATTAATAAAAAACAAATCAGTCACCTTCTTCAAGAAATTGCCAAAACATTCCCAAAACCTAAAGTCATTGCAATTGGCATGGCAGGCGTACGAACAGCCACCGATCAACAGCTTCTACACAAGGCTGTTGAGAAAGCTTGGCCAAATACAGATTTGATCCATGCCACCAATGATCTCGAAACTGCTCTTGAAGCCGATTTAAATAACAAACAAACCTCCCGAGTATTGGTCCTAAGTGGCACCGGTTCTTGCTGCTACGGAAAATCAATTAACGGATCTACTTCCAAGCTTGGGGGTTGGGGGCATATACTTGGAGATAAAAGTAGCGGATACGAAATTAGCCTGAGAGCACTGAAGGCTTGTGTCTTTTATTTGGACCGCGACGGGACTTGGTCAACACTTGGCCAACGAATTCTTCACCGCCTACAACTTAACTCCCCCGACCAACTAATCGATTGGGCAGCCAAGGCTAACAAGCCTGAAATCGCCGCTTTGGCGAAGGAAGTTTTTGCAGCTTGGGCAAAACGTGACAAGATTGCGATAGATATTATTGATGCAGCTGCAAGCACGCTAGCCAAGGACGCCTGTGCCTGTGCCAAAAAACTTACCAGTAAAACCGATTCTATCCGCTTTCTACTTGCTGGAAGTGTATTGATAAAACAACCAAAATTTGCCCACATGGTAGCGAAAAGTATTCGTGCCCGCAGACCCGGATCACAAGTTGGAATACTTAAAAAAGAAAGCTGCTGGGGATCTCTTGAATTAGCCCGGAAGATGGCCAAGCAGTCCCCTCAAAAGAGATCTAAGACACCTTTTGAACAATCTTCTATAATACCAATTCCTGACTTGGCCCTACTTGACCAAGCTCCAACCGAGCAACGTCATCCCCTATCAATCAACCTCGACCGAATGACTCTTGATCAAGCGATCGAATTATTCCTCAACGAAGACAGCCAAATACCAGCAGCCATCAATGAAGAGAAAATTAATATCCGGAAGATTATACGCTGGGTCGTTAATGCTTTTAAAAACGATGGGCGGCTATTTTACTGTGGCGCAGGTACAAGCGGTCGCCTAGGAATACTCGATGCCAGCGAGTGCCCGCCTACATTCCGAACTGACCCAGAACAGGTACAAGGCATAATTGCCGGAGGTTTTTCGGCAATATGTCAGTCGGTCGAAGGCGCAGAGGACGATACCAATGCCGGAGCTGAGGCAATACGATTTCGAGGAATTAACAAACACGATGTATTCATAGGAATCGCTGCAAGTGGACGAACTCCATTTGTCTGGGGTGGCATCTGGGAAGCAAACAAACGTGGAGCAAAAACTGCACTTCTATGCTTTAATCCAAAGCTAAAAATCCCTCAAGGCAACAAACCAAACATTGTTATCAACCCCAAGATAGGCCCTGAATTGCTCACAGGTTCTACGAGACTGAAAAGCGGCACAGCCACAAAGTTAATTCTGAATATTATCACCACTATGGCGATGGTTCAGAGTGGCAAAGTAATTGGAAATCTAATGGTTGATCTTGATCCGAGTAATACCAAGCTACGAGACAGGGCAGTTCGAATCGTCCAACAACTTGCCAATGCAGACGAACAACAAGCCCGCAAGACACTCGAAAAAAACAAATGGAATGTCAAAAAAGCCATTAACCATTTAAGTAAAATATAAACTTCATTTAAACCAAACCTTCGGAATCAATGCAGCCTTAAGATGAATAGCTTCTCGATTCCACGCTGGCTCAGCATACATATAAGTTAAAATAGCATCACCGTTCTCATTAAAAAAACAATCGAGATTGGTGTATTCAGCTTTCAGATTGTCAGCAATGTTACCCAATTTTTGCCACGTCTTACCATTATCATTGGATACAGCTGCAGTAAGTGGAGTACGCTCCCCAAAATGATGATGCTTTGGTTTATACTTGCTATTATTCCAAAACAACACAATCCGATCACTCCCCGGCAATCGGCGCAAACATGTTCCCGACTCCCCGCCTTCTAATCCACTAAAAGTTGCTTTGCTCCACGTTTTACCAAGATCTTTTGAACGTGCGATGTAAGGCCCACCCAACTGTGTGCGGAGCGTCATCAATAAAGAATGATCGTCTAGTTGCACAACTGAGGCCTCCATAGCCCCACGCTTAGGTAGATCAATCATTGTGGATTGCTGCCAAGTTTCGCCTTTATCATCAGTATAGTAACAGCCTGCAGAATTCTTCTGTCGCCATTGATTGCCAACACCACCATGAAATGGCAGTAACAGCCGGCCATTACTTAACTCCATAATACAACTTGTACCCCCCTGTAATAACTGCCCCTGCGACCGCTTCCAAACAGGCGGCAACTCTTGAAAAGTCCTAGCTTCATCTTTAGAGACAAAAACGCACATCGTACTGCTGCTGCCCCCCTTGTGAGCCCGAAGCGCAATCAGAAATAATTCATTATCACGAGTTCGCAATAATGCCGGCGCCTGCACATTCATATCGCCTTCAGCGACATCTACTAACTTGCGCGGAGTATGCCATGTGTAACCTTTATCAGAACTAATTTTCGACCATATAGTACACATTCCATGGTCTCGACCGGCCTCTTTTCCACGGTGATACTTATGGTAAACAACCATTAATCGGCCATTTGAAAGAGGGGCAATGGCCGCAGTATCACTTCGAGGGGTCTCTGCCGTAGCTTCTTCGATCGTAATATGTCGAATCTCTGGCTTAGCCGCATACCCAAGAGGCAGAGATAAAACCAATGTAAGAATAAAAAAATAGAATCGAACCTTCATGAACGCCACCACTCTGCAGGCACGTAACATCCGTAAACAAGCAAAACAATTCAACTGAACAAGCTTAATATAAAAAAGAAGCCGAGCTAATAGCTCGGCCCCATAAAATATGAATACTTTTTGACTTAAAATTTAGCTGTGAAGCCAGCTCCAATTGTGCGCTCCCAACCTGGTATATGAAGAATCATACCTGAAGGACTCGGGGCAGCCGGATTAGAATAATCCATATAGCGAAGATCCAAAGCGTTATTAGAGTAATCTTCGTCAGTTATATTTCTAGCGTAAACGAACAACTCCCAATTGCTACGCTTGTAACCGATTCGAGCATTCAAAAGACTATAAGCGTCCTGCTCAGCGGTGTTAGCTTCGTCCAACCAGTAGTCACCAATGCCTTGAAGCTCGATGTTAGAGTATAAGTTCCAAGGCAACTCGACATGTGCGGCCAAGTTTGCTGTATACTCTGGAACGAAGTTAATATCGTTTCCACCAAACTCATAACCGGCCGCATGAGGGCCAAGAACACCTCGCAAGACGCTGTCCGAGTAACTATCAAACTCCGCATTAATCACACCCAAGGCAGCACTTAAAGTTATAGTATCAGTTACGGCTGCTTCCGCTTCCAACTCTAACCCAAAGCTATTAGCCTCTGAAGCGTTCACCATATACGCCTCAGTCGGGTTCGTCGGGTTAAGGCGATATACCTGATAATTTTCAAAGTCATTGTAGAAAATTGCGGCACGAGTGTTTAATCGGCCACCATTCCAGGAAGCGTACCATCCAAGTTCGTAGTTCCATGACTCAGCAGAGTCATACTGAGCAGTGTCTGTCGCACCTCCGTAGTAATTAAATCCACCTGATTGAAACCCTTTAGCAGCACTGGCGAATATAGTATCACGTTCACTTAAGGCATAGGATAATCCAAGTTTTGGCAACCATGCATCCCAATCATCATTCCCACTCACACTAGAAGTATTATTGCTCCGATTAATTGACCGATCGCTATTTTGATAACGCAGGCCAGTAGTAAGCGTAACACCTTGCCCCACCATAAAATCACTCTCCCAGAATAACGCAGCGTCCTCATCACTCATGGATGCAGTAGTGTAGTCTGGAATAGGACCTGGCAATTGACCAAACTGAGGATGTAATAATCCTTGTGGGTAAAGAGACCCGGACACATTATCAGTCTCCCGATCTGAGTAATAAGCACCTAAAGACCAATTATAATTCTCACCCTCATTGGAACCTAATTTAAATTCTTGAGAGAACTGTTCTACATCAGGCTGGCTCACACCAATCACAGGGAAAAACCCAATTTGTGGCATAACCACCGGAATAGCAGTGAAGTCAAAGTCCTGTTGTAAATCCTGTTCCCAACTTCGGTAGGCTGTAACCGAACTAAAATCGTACTGACTCCCGACAAAATCGGCAGTTAATGCAAACGAATCAACATCACTATCTACGTAACCGTTAAAATCGCGATTTACATTGCGAGGCCCAGCATCAGTTAGAGGGTTATACGTCGGCATGAAACCGTCATCATATCGCTCAGTTGAACCTGTTAATCGAATCGTCCACGGATCACTTGGCTTAAGCACAAACTGCAGTCGTCCAGCGGTTGTCTCTCGGCTATCAATTTCTGAACCAGTCGACATATTGGTAATAAAACCGTCACGATCATTATAAAGGCCGCTAATACTTACCCCTATCTGCTCGGAGAGTGGACCGCTGGCATTGAGTCTATATTCCTGAGAGTTATGATCACCAAACCCAAGTCCGGCGCTACCACCCCACTCCGCACCCGGCTGACGAGTACTAAGACTAAGAACCCCGCCTGAAGCTGCTCCAGCGCCAAAACGAGTACCCTGCGGGCCTCTTAAAAACTCAACCTCGTCCACATCGTAAAGAGATAAACCGCGAGACAACATGTCGGTATAAGGAACACCGTCAACATACATCCCTATCGCGGCTTGCCCAGCCCCGAAACTATTCTCACGAAGACCTCGCACGCTGAACTTTGGCACACGAGTGTTATTAGCATCAAAAACGCTAAAGTTTGGTAGGGCAGTTTGTATATCACGAACTTCCTGAATTCCACCAATGGTAATTGCTTCGCCACTAAGAACCGTTACAGAAGTCGACTCATTATTGGTTGGTTTAGAAATCACCATCACAGGCGGCAACATATCATCAGACTCATCCTGTGCGACAACGACTTGATTAAAAATACTAGAAAAGCCGAATATACATCCGGTTAACACAATCATACCAAGTATGTTTTCCCTTTTTTTGAATATCATATTTAAAATAATAACTGATCTTTCATACCCTTCTAATAACATTTTAGTTACGAATAAGTTAACCTATTAAAGAGACCCAGAAGACAAGCGGCTGAAATAAATACAGCTACACAACACAAACACAAGGAAGTTCTCTAATTATTAGCGTATTAAAACACCTGCTGAT
>JASLKL010000064.1 GCA_030747605.1 Verrucomicrobiota bacterium
CATCGGGAAGTGCTTCAGGAATCGATTGGTCATCATGGACTGCACTAAATGCTTCTTTTAATACCCATTCACTTGGATCTGCGAGGAAAGCTTTTATAGAGGGATGCCGAAGGCGTCGGAGAGTGGCTACTAGTGCTATTCGAACAGCAGAGGAGTTGTGTTGATATTGATTTGTTAACTGTTCCGGGAGTGCGCAACCAGTTAATGCCATAATGGCAGCATGTCGGATATAGGCATCTTGGTTATTGTTTCTATCGAGCAGTGAAATTAGGTGAGAGACAGCATCTGGGTTGCCTGCTTTGCCAAGCGCCATGGCAGCATGAAATTGAACCCGAGCATTTTCGTCATGAAGCATATTTATCAGTTGTGGAATGCTTGTTTTAAGTTCACGAATTCCGGCTAATTTAGCTGCTTGGGCTCGTATTTCATAATCAAGATCTGCTACGGGAAGCTGCTTAGCTAAGAGTTTGTCGTGTTGCTTGTTTGGTTTTAGTTGCCCTATTCCCCACATTGCATGCACTCGGGCAAGCCTGTCAGCTTCGGTATTTGTGACTGTGTTAAGCATTTCTTCAAACCGATCTCGTTTGGCTAATTCAAATTGTGCCTCTAATCTAATCCTTTGATCTTGATGAGACAGAAGAGATATTAAAAACAAGTTGGAGTGATTACTAAACTGACTACGAAGCAAGTTGGCGACTTGTTTGCGTGGCTCTGATCTTCGGATTAAAGGATTATCAACCATCCAGATGCTTCCGAGTTTATTGGGTTGCCATTTGCCGTCCCAATTGGCGACGTATAGTGACCCATCTGGTCCGAAGTTGATTGCGCTTGCCATCATTCCGAATAGAAAGATGTGTTCGTCCGTCATTTTGAAAAATGCCCCTTCTGGCTGAGTTTTGAATGCTGTTACTTTTTGTACTGGGAATTCGCACAGAAAGAAGGTGCGCTTGTATCGGTCGTTTAGTGCTGTACCAGGATTATACTTAAACCCACCAGGTCCAACGGAGAATTCACTAATAGGTGGTGTGATATAAGCGGCTTGCTCTGGCCAGTGAGGTAACCAAAGTTTTTCATCAATCCATGGGCAATATTCTGGGGTCTCTGTGCGGATTGGCCATCCCCCTTTCTTGAATTGCCAGTTTAGTCTCCAGCCAGAATCACTTCCTTCTGTTATGTAAACGAAACGTTCTCGTTCCTCTCGAATATCTCCATCATTATCCACAGAGAATAGGTTTCCGAATTCGTCGAATGCTAGCTCTTGAACATTGCGTAGACCTGTTGCGAAAACTTCTAGATTGCCGCCATCCCAGTCGCAGCGAAGTACCCCACCAGTATTGGGGTGATGAAGTAGATGACCTTCACGTGTGTGAACTGAAAACCCGTTATCACCGACAGAGAAATATAATTTACCGTCTGGACCGACTGTCAATCCATGTAGGTCATGGCCATCAAAAGCAGCATGAACGCCAAATCCGTGAAAGAGTACCTCTTGCTTGTCTGCAAATCCGTCGCCGTTGATATCGTTGAGTTTCCATACATCCGGATAAATGGTAGCAAAGACATCGTTGCCATAAGCCAGTACACCAGCCATCACTCCATTGATCTCTTGGTTGAACCCTTCGGCGAATACTTTGGAGATATCTGCCTTGCCATCGTTGTTGGTATCTTGAAGAAGATGAATACGTTCCTTGACCATCATTAAGTCACGCCAATCGTGTGAGCCGTCCCCATTACGATCTTGTAACCAGGTTTTATTTTTTTCACTGAGTTCTGGTGACATTTTCGTCCGAAACATCGTACGAAGTTGTGGGATGTTTTTATTTGAAAGATCGTCGATAACCCAGTCCTTGTGGCTGCGAATATCAATGTCCACTGTCCCTCTGCGAGCGGTTTCCACTACAAAAAGGCGTCCTTGATGGTCAAAGCTTAAGGCCACTGGATTGAGCAACATCGGTTGACTAGCCCACTCTGTTAGTCGAAGTGATTTGTCATTTAGTTCAAATGGAATCTGTACTCGAGGGTTCTGTGCGACCGCGTGACAAAGCCCAAGGATAAGCCCCAAGAAACAAGCTGGGTATAATAGTCTTCTTTTTAAATAATTCATTCGCAAGGTGCGACCAGACTCTTCTCCGGTTCATCCGATGATTCAATACTTCTTTGAATTTTTTGTGTAGATTTCATTGTTTAGTTGAGTACATGACTTGACGATAATGACTGCCAGAGGGAGGATGTGTGTGACCTTTTTGCTTATGACAACACCTCAGATTTCCCCGATTCGTCGTCGTGCTTTTCTCAAATCAACTATTGTGGGCGGCGCTGCAATCTCATTTCCAATGGTGGTGCCGCGTCGTGTATTTGGTGCTAATGAGCGTCTAAATATAGCTGCAATAGGTTCGGGTGGTAAAGGTCAGGTGGACATTGATGGTTGTGAAAGCCAGAATATTGTTGCGCTTTGCGATGTCGACCCTAGTAAGGCGTCACATATGTTCAAGCGTCATGCTAAGGCTCCTAAGTATGCCGATTTCCGTGAGATGTTGGAGAAGGAAGCTAAGAGTATTGATGCGGTTACAGTATCGACCCCTGACCATACCCATGCTCCAGCGACGGCGATGGCGATACGATTGGGTAAACACGTTTACTGCCAGAAACCTTTGACGCATTCGGTATATGAGGCACGTGTTTTGACTGATCTTGCAAGAAAACACAAAGTTGCTACGCAAATGGGCAATCAAGGTCATTCCAATCCCGATTCTCGGCGTTATGTTGAGTTGATTAGGGCTGGAGTGTTGGGTGATGTGAAAGAGGTGCATATATGGACTGATCGACCTGTTTGGCCTCAAGGTATTGAGCGGCCAACTGGTACTCCTTCGGTGCCAAAAGATGTTTCGTGGGACCTGTGGCTTGGACCGGCGCCTGAACGGCCATATCATCCGGCATATCACCCTTTTAAATGGCGCGGTTTTTGGGATTTTGGGACTGGTGCTGTAGGGGACATGGGGTGTCATAATTCTGATCTTGCTTACTGGGCGCTTAATTTGCGGAATCCAACAACTCTTGAGGCAGTTTCCTCAGGTATAAATAGTGAAACGGCTCCAAAGTGGTCGATCATTACTTATTACTTTCCTCAAGATGGAAAACGTAAGCCAGTTAAGGTTGTTTGGTATGATGGTGGTAAAAAGCCGGATCCTGCTTTAGCAAAGCAGACTTCATTGCCAGGCAATGGATCTATTCTTATAGGAAGTAAGGATTCGCTATATATTCCAATGTACTGGGGTAAGGGTTCATTTCTTTCTGGAGCCACTGAGAATGATCATAAGGATGTGCCAGAGACATTTGAGAAGCCAAATGACTTTAATCGGCATCATTACCTTGAGTGGATCGAAGCCTGCAAGGGAGGTAAACCTGCTTGGTCAAATTTCGACTACTCAGGGCCGATGACTGAAGCGATGCTTCTTGGATTAGTGGCGTTACGTTCTGGTAAGAAGATTGAATGGGATGCTAAGAAAATGCATGTTACCAATGCTCGTGAGGCTAATGAATTCATTAATCCTGCATACAGAACAGGTTGGGTGCTTTAGCTATACTTAATAAGTGCTACGCTTGACTTGAAGATAGCTGTGGTGTAATCCCTCCCGCGCGTTTGAGGTTGAAAGGGCCTATTTCATTAATTTGGCCGTGCAATTTATCCATTTATTTAGGGATATTTCTTCATCTGACTCAGTCGGTCTATTTTATGTAATAAATTTATCGACAGGGCTTATTCATGAGTTCTCAAAAAACAAGATCCAACAATAAAGGAGATAAAAAACGAGATCGGTTTGGTGATGCCAAGCCGCGTAAGCGCCGTGTAGCCGGTAAGTCCAAGGATGGTCATGATGGCGAAAGTAAAAAACGAGATCGGTTTGGTGATGCTAAACCACGTAAGCGTCGTGTAACCAATAAGTCTAAGGATAGCCATGAAGGTGAACGTTTTTATGAGATATTTGTGAAAGGTGGTGCCAAGCCACGTAAGCGTCGTGTAGCCAATAGGTCTGAGGATAGTCATAAAGGCGAACGTGAAAAGCGTGGCCGGTATGGTGATAGCAAGCCGATTGCTCGCCTTATGGCCGATGAATCTCAGAATGGCCCTGAAGGTGAAAGAAAAAGGCGAGATCGGTATAGTGATGCTAAGCCACGTAAGCGCCGTGTGGCCAGTAAGTCTAAGGGCGGTCCTGAAGGCGAAAGAAAAGGGCGAGATAGGACTAGAGATAGTAGGCCACGTAAACGCCGTGTAGCCGGTAAATCTTCAAGGAGGGATTATCGATCTGAAAGAAAACCACGTTTTCGGGAACGGGAACAGCAGAAACCTATGGAAGCTATTAAGATGGAGGGCTTGTTTGGCACGCTGATTCCTCAAATTCAACATGCATTAAGAAAGGAAGAATACGCCGTTCCGACACCTGTTCAAGCCCAAGCGATACCGCCACAAATAGAGGGTGAAGATTTATTTGGCAGTGCTCAAACAGGCACAGGTAAGACAGCGGCCTTTACTATTCCTATATTACAAGAGCTAGCAGATAATATGAAACTGCCGGAGAGCGGACAGCCACGTGCATTGATCCTTGCTCCAACTCGAGAACTTGCTGCGCAAATTGGTGAAAGTATAGAAACATACGGTTATTTTTTGCATGTCTCTTGTACCGTTATATTCGGTGGTGTTAGTCAGAAGCCTCAGGAGAAAGCATTAGATCATGGAGTTGATATTGTTGTGGCGACACCTGGTCGGTTACTTGATCTTATGGGCCAAGGTTGCGTAGATTTAAGTCAGGTTGAGACTTTTATTTTGGATGAGGCTGATCGTATGCTTGATATGGGTTTCATTCCTGACATTGAGAAGGTAATTGCTCAATTGCCGAAAGTTCGTAGGAATGGTTTTTTCTCTGCCACTGTGCCTAAGGCCGTTGAGGATTTAGCTGGAAAGATTTTGGTTAATCCGGTTCGTGTTACTATTGACCCAGAAAAGCCAACAGTTGAAAAAATTGATCAACGGGTTCTTTACGTAGATCGCAGTAAAAAAGATGAACTGCTCATTGATTTAATCCGTAAACGTAAAATTAAAAGAGCTATTGTCTTTGCTAAAATGAAATATCGGGCGAGCCGAATTTGTGAGCAGCTTGATCGGGCAGGGATTTCATCTGCACCAATTCATGGTGACAAATCACAGGCTGCCCGCACGCGTGCTCTTGGAGAGTTTCGAAATGGTAATATTAAGGTGCTCGTGGCGACCGATATTGCGGCTCGAGGGATTGATGTCGACAATATTACCGATATTTTTAATTACGATTTACCGGTTGAGGCCGAGACTTATGTCCATCGAATTGGTCGTACGGCTCGAGCTGGGGCTGAAGGGCATGCGTGGACCTTCTGCAGTAAAGATGAGATTGAGCTACTGCGTGAAGTTGAGAAGTTCATAAGGAAAAAAATTCCAGATGAAGTCGATCATGAGTTTCATCGTGAATCTATTTTAAATGCTGTTAGAACCTTCAAGACATCTCGCCGGAAGCAGGCTCAAAAGAAGGATAAAAAGAAAAAGCCTAAACAATGGGCTTTGAAGCGTAAACCTCGCTCACTTAAGGATCTTTCTAACTGAAAAGATAACAATTAATTGAGGTCATGAGTTTTCAGCGCTTGGCCAAACACCAAATCTTGCCTAGTTTTTTTCCGTGGAAATGCCACCAGATTATCATATGCATACTCCCCTTTGTCGCCATGCGGAGGGTGAGCCCACTGAGTATGCTGCTCAGGCAGTTAAGCTAGGTTTAACTGAAATAGGATTTACTGAGCACGCTCCTCTGCCTGAAGATGATTTTGATAACTGGAGAATGCTTGAAAGTGAAATGGATATTTACCATGAAAAATTAGATCAAGCTGAGAAAGAAAATCCGGAGATTAATATCCTTCGTAGTTTAGAGGTTGATTACCTCCCGGATTATACCGAATGGATTAAGAGTTTAGGCAAGCGTTATGAATGGGATTATTTGATTGGGTCTGTTCATTATCTTGGGGATAAATGGAGTTTTGACCATCCGGATCATCGTGATTCTTGGAATGGAAAAGATTTAAACTCTGTATGGTCACAATACTATATTCGTTTAATTGAGTCTGTTAAGATTGGGATTTTTAATATTGTTGGTCATTGTGATCTAATTAAGGTGTTTGGCCATCGGCCCGATTGTGACTTAGCGTCACTTTGGATGCCATTCCTTGAAGAGGTAAAAAGGCAAGACATTGCAATTGAGATCAATACAGGCGGTATAAATAAACCTTGTGGTGAAATGTATCCTGAGCCGGCATTATTGGAAATGGCGGCAAATATGGAAATTGGCCTGACTTTTGGATCAGATGCACACAAGCCAGAGCGAGTAGGTGAAAACTTTGTTGAAGCAGTTGCATTAGCTAAGCGTAGTGGTTTTTCACGTTATCGGAGATTTTCGGGTGGCGAGTTCGAATCAGTGCCGTTTTGAATTGAAAAACGATGATTTATGTTTCCAAATGTCTGTCATGAGTAGTGTCTATGAAGGTGCGGTTTATGTGGTGAAGGATAATATCGATACTGATCAAATTATACCTGCACAGTATCTTAACCTTGTTCCAACGATTCCGGAAGAATACGAAAAACTAGGTAGTTTTGCTTTAATCGGACTACCAGAAGGACTGTATCCCAATCGCTATGTTAAAGAAGGGGAATTGAATTCAGATTATCCTATTGTTGTTGCAGGGAGAAATTTTGGCTGTGGTAGCTCAAGAGAGCACGCTCCTATTGCTTTAGGTTCTGCCGGCTGTAAAGTGGTTTTAGCGGAAAGTTTTGCCCGTATTTTCTTTCGCAACTGTGTGGCTACTGGAGAACTTTATCCTTGTGATATCACGGAGCGCCTTTGCGAAGTATTAACAACTGGTGATGAGGTGCGTGTTGATTTGGATGAGGGCAAAGTATTAAACAAGTCAACTGGTGAGGAATATTCCATTAAGCCGTTGGGCGAGGTAAGGCCGGTAATAGATGCTGGTGGGCTTTTTAACTTTGCTCGAAAAAACGGCATGATATCAAATTAAACCAAGCGCTTATCTAGACTATTCCCGATGTCTGAAACAGAACCAACACGTGTTGTCGTTGGCTTGAGCGGAGGTGTAGATTCATCCGCTGCGGCATCATTATTGGTCGAGCAGGGCTTCGATGTCATTGGTATCACACTTAAAGTTTGGCCTCAGGATTGTGTTTCCCGTGCGGAGGATAAGTGTTGTGGCCCTCAAGCTGTGATGGATGCTCGTTCGGTTGCTGATAAGCTGGATATTCCATACTATCTCATTGATGAGTCTAAAGAGTTTCAGCGTGAAGTTATAGACTACTTTGCGGCTGAGTACAAAGCAGGGCGCACGCCTAATCCGTGTGTAATGTGTAATGAGAAGCTAAAGTTTGGGAACCTTATTAATCGTGCAAAAAAATTAGGAGCCGAATACGTGGCTACAGGCCATTATGCTCGGTTAGAGAAGCGTAACGGACGGACTGTGATGTTACGTGGCAAGGACTTACGGAAGGATCAGACTTATTTTTTGTTCTCACTGGGTCAGGAACAGTTAGCTCATATGATGTTTCCGCTTGGCGAATTGCAGAAAACTGAAACTCGTGAGGTGGCTCGTTGTGTTAGTCTTAAAACGGCAGAAAAACAAGAAAGTCAGGAGATTTGTTTTGTTCCTGACAAAGACTATAAAAAATTTCTTACTTCTGCTGGTTTGGTAGATGAGCATCAGGGGGAAATTGTTAATACTCAAGGCCAGATATTGGGTTGCCACGATGGGATAGAGTTTTACACCATAGGCCAAAGGAAAGGTCTTGGAATTTCGTCGCCAAAGCCTATGTACGTGGTTGAGTTAGATCCGAAAAGAAATCAGGTTATTGTAGGTGATGAGGAGATGCTGCTGAGGACTGAATTTTATATTAATCGCTGCAATTGGATTCCATTTGAGAAGCTTGAAGCCCCTATCGAGGTTTTGGCTTCAATAAGGTATAATCACACCGGAGCGAATGCTACGGTCGAGCCAGTCGAAAATGGCAAGGTCATTGTCAGACTTCACGAACCACAACGGGCGATTACTCCAGGCCAAGCTTGTGTGTTTTATCAGGAAGATTTAGTTGTTGGTGGTGGTTGGATTATGCGATGATATCAAGTGCTAAAAAGCGATTTAATGGATAAACAGGCGGATTTATACCTAGAAAATGGGTTACAAAAGGATTGCCGACTGGAGGTGATTATGGCTTCATTCCGGGCCCTGACGCATGGGAGAGCTATCTGAAAGGTGGTTCCTTGATGCGTCAAACGAGGACATGCCTCTCTGTTCCTGCTTTAAATGAACTTGGTTCGAGTAAATGTACACTACTCGGGAAGAGTACAGGGGGTCGGTTTCCGATACATAGTGAAGTCACTTGTCCCTGGGTACGAGGTGCTTGGTACAGTTAAGAATTTGTCTGATGGACGTGTGGAAATGGTTGCCGAGGGCCAACAGGTAGAATTGGAAGAATTCCTCCAAGCGATTCGTGACTCCGGTTTGCGTAGTAACATACAGGATGAAAATATAGTATGGGGAGAGGCAGAGGACAAATTTAGGGGGTTTGAGATTATCGGATGAGTTCCGATTGTTTGAATGAAGTACGCTTTAATAGCTGATATACATGCTAATCTCGAAGGGCTCGAGGTAGTTTTGCAGGATGCTCAGAAGAACAACTGTACGCACTATGTGTGTTTGGGAGATGTCGTTGGTTACAATCCCAATCCTGTTGAGTGTATGAATATTGTTCGAGAAATGGAGATGCCTTGCATCATGGGGAATCACGATGAGTACTGTGGGGGTACAACTGATTTAACAGGATTCAATCCGCATGCTAGTCACGCTATCCAGTGGACTCGTGAGCAGTTATCTGAAGAACAACGTGATTGGTTGCGCCGCCTAAAATATCTTCGAATGATAGCTAACTATACAATTGTTCATGCTACACTCGATGGCCCAAAACGCTGGGGATATGTTTTAAGTAAGCTTGATGCAGCTTCCAGTTTCACATATCAAAATACTGGCGTTTGTTTCTTTGGTCATACACATGTACCCTTGGCGTTTGTTAGAGAACAAAACTCTGTAACTGGTGGTAAGTATGATAAGTTTACTGTAGAAAAAGGGAAAAAATATTTTGTAAATGTCGGTAGTGTCGGTCAACCCCGTGACGGTGACCCGCGTGCTGGTTATGTAATTTATGATCTTGAAGCTGGTACAATTGAGTTACGCCGCCTCGAGTACGATATCGAAAAAACCCAGGCCAAGATTCTTGAAGCTGGACTTCCGGAAAGATTGGCGAACCGATTAGCATCAGGCAGGTAAACTGCCTACGATTGTTCAATCACAATTGCGGTCTGTCTATACGGCAGGCCTAAACAGCTCATGCACAAGCTGAGACAAATTTTCACATTCATCGCTCCTTACTTGAAACCGTACTGGGGCCGGTTACTGGCTGGGTTGTTTTTCGGTGTTCTTTTTGGAGCCTCCAATGGGCTTGTGCTTTGGGCTACAAAGATGCTTTTGGACCGTTTGGATCCGCAAACAATTGATGCTGTGGCGGCCACTACCAGTGTAGAGGCAGGGAATTGGTTTACTGATAAGGCTGCGGCGATTCAAACTAATGTACTAAGTGTGCTTGATCCTTGGTTGCCTAGAATGGGGGATGAACTAACTTGGATGCAGATTGTTGGAGGTCTCATGATTTTTCCTCTGCTAGTTGGTTTCCGGGGTTCTACAAAATTTCTTGGAGCTTATTGTTTGGCTTGGGCGAGTGAGCGAGTAATAAATGACCTTCGTGTGGCGGTCTTTAGAAACCTTAGCCGCTTGTCGATTCGTTTTTTCAATAAATCCACTACCGGGGATTTGATTACTCGAATCAACGGAGATGCTCTGCTGTTACAGACGTGTCTTTCATCCGGCGTGGGGCATCTTGTTGCTGAGCCTGTGGCCGTTATCAGTGTGTTCACTGGTTTGTGTCTGATTGACTGGCAATTAACTATGAGCGTGTTAGTCCTGTTTCCGATTTGCGTGGTGCCTATTATCTACTTTGGAAGAAAAGCTCGGGAAGCCACACGTAGAAAAGTAGAGGCTAACGTTAATCAATCTAGTATAGCCGTGGAGATGTTTTCTGGCATGCGGGTTATAAAGGCGTTCGGGCTCGAAGGGATGAGGGTGGATCGTTTCCGAGAGCTCTCACAGCAGCTTATCCGGCAAACTATGAAGACAGTTCGTTCACGTGAGATAGTTGGGCCATTAGTGGAGACAGTGTCTATGATTGGGATTGGAGCTCTTATCCTTTATGTGGTTTACACCAATCGTAGCATTCCGGATCTAGTTGTATTTTTTACGGGAGTACTCATGTTCTATACTCCTATCCGAAAATTAGCTCGTTGGCATGTGCAGATTGAAGAGGCAAGTGTTGGTGCTCAGCGATTGATGAATGTTCTTGGAGAAAAACCAGATATTCTTGAGCAAGAGAAGCCGAAAAAATTTAAATCCTTTGAGAAGGAAATTCAGTGGAGCGGAGTCTCGTTTGCCTATGAAGAGGAGCAAGTGATCACTGATTTTCATCTTTCTGTTCCAAAGGGTATCAAGTTGGGGATTGTTGGCGAAAGTGGATCGGGTAAAAGTACGCTTATAAATTTATTATTTAGATTCCATGATCCGGATACTGGCTCGGTTCAGTTGGATGGATACGATTTACGTGACCTATGTATCCCTGACTTTCGTGAGCAGATGGCTTTAGTTAGTCAGGAAGTGGTATTATTCGACCTTACAGTTGCAGAGAATATTGCCCTTGGCCAATCGGGCTGTAATCGCGAGCAGGTTGAGCAGGCGGCTCGGCATGCTCATGCACATGAATTCATCACGGCGCTCCCAGATGGATACGATACCCGGATTGGTGAACGTGGTGTTACGTTGTCAGGTGGTCAGAGACAGCGTTTAGCTATAGCAAGAGCCTTTATACGTAATGCCCCGATTCTTGTATTGGACGAAGCCACTGCATCGTTGGATTCGAAGGCCGAAGCCGAGGTGCAGGGTGCTATCGATCGGTTGAGTGAAAATCGTACTGTTCTATGTGTGGCTCATCGTCTATCCACTCTGCGATCAATGGATAAGATTATTGTTTTGTCTCAAGGTAAAACTATCGAGCAGGGGACTTTTAAAGAATTGCTTGATAAGGGTGGAGTGTTCTTTGGGTTAGCTAAAGCGCAAGGGATAACCAGCTAATCAATTTTTACTCCAATTCATTATTTTTGCTGTGAGAATAATGGGAACTTATCGGATGGGGTATGCGCAGATTTGAACAATTGGGTCATGCGCTTTATTATATCTGTGTGATTAGTAGCGACGTTTTTCGTCTCTCCTATATCCTGTTTTAAATTATAGAGCTGGATAGGTGCATTAGGGTTATTTTTTACTTTTAGCCGAATTCCTTTCCAGTCCCCCATCCGAATTGCTTGCGCGTTGCCGTAGGAGTGGAATTCCCAATATAGATAAGCATGTTTCTTTTGTTCTCTACCTGTGAGAGTCGGTATATACGAGATGCCATCTGTATGATTTGGTGTTGAGATCTTTGCGAGCTCACAGAAAGTTGGCATTAAGTCCCAGTGCGCACAAATATGATTACTTACACTACCAGCTTTTATCTTACCGGGCCAGTATGCGATAAGCGGCACACGAATACCCCCTTCGTAAAGATCGCGTTTATGGCCTTTGAGTGGGCCGTTACTATTAAAAAATCCTGGCTGATGTCCTCCCTCGTAATGTGGGCCGTTATCGCTCGTGAATAGTACGAGTGTATTATCAGCAATATTGAGTTCATTCAATAGGTCGAGTACTTGACCAATACCGCGATCCATGCGGGTCATCATACCAGCAAATGCAGCGACAGGATTTCGCACTTCAGTGCCATGGCTATATTTACCTATCTTTTTTTCGAATTGAGGAAATTTTTTTCTGAATGGAGCTACATCTTCTTCAGGGCATTGCATGGCTGCATGAGGAATTGTGATTGGAAGATAGGCAAAGAAAGTTTTTTTTGCATTGTTGCGGATGAACTTCAGCGCTTGTTCTTGTATTAGGTCATGTGAGTAGGTTTTGCCGTCAAGTATAACCTTTTCAGAATTATGCCAAAGGTGTTTTGGGTAAAAAGTATGTGCTTGGCGTTGGCAGTTATAGCCGAAAAATTCAT
>JASLKL010000065.1 GCA_030747605.1 Verrucomicrobiota bacterium
GATCAGAACGGATCAACTCCCCTGCACTGGGCGGCACGATACGGACAAAAGCAAGTTGTCGAACTGTTAATCAACAAGGGCGCAGATGTTAATGCGAAGGATAACAGCGGGAGCACCCCTCTGGATCGTGCAACTCAAGGTGACCATGCTGATATCGCTGATCTGCTTCGTGCACAGGGTGGCAATACTGCTAAAGAATTAATAACACTTATAAAGGCTGCCACAAATGGAGATCTTGCAAGTGTTCAAGCACACTTGAATGCGGGGGTAGATATAAATGCAAGAGATAATAATGGATGGACCCCTCTTCACTGGGCAGCGCTGGAGAGTTACACAAAGATTGTTGAACTTCTTATTGATAATGGGGCGCAAATAAATGCGACAGATGAGCTCGGAGATACCCCACTAGATTTTTCTAATATTGAAATTGCAAGATTACTTAGATCTAAAGGCGGAAAAACAGGTATGGAATTAGCACTTATGCCTCACTTGATTTACGAAAAAGGCAAATTAATAATTGAAGGATGGGAAGACCTAAAATACGAAGTACTATATAGCTCCAATCTCAAGAATTGGCAGGTTCTAGATATCATCACACTAAAAACATCTAAACATATTTACAGAGATGAAAAACCCAAAAAACAATCGATAAGATTCTACAAATTGCGCCTAACTGAATAACAGCACAAATCCGAAACCGAAATAAATTTTCATTTAATGCAAACCATACTGGCTCTAATTTCCCTACTTCTACTATCTACTGGCTGCAAAACAAACAAGTTCAGTAAAATTGCTGCGAACAAAAGTGGGCAATTAATTTCAACTCACAATAAAACAAATTTAGTTTCAGACAGGAAACAGAAGGAAAATTTAAATAAGTATAATGTAAACAATCGAGCTTATACGGCAAAGTTAACCATAGATAAATTATGCCAGAAAAGAGAAACTTTCAGGAAAAATATTGCTATTAATAATATTCATGAGCGTTCTAAATCTTTAGCAATAATTAAAGCATTAGAATTAATGACTAAAAAAGAACGCGCGAATTTCTTGCGAATTTATGATAGCGGAAAAAATAAAAATACAATTAGCAGTCTCTTATCACAGGAGTTTAAGCATGCATATTTAAGAAAAAAAGCAGCAGATTTAATTAAAGAAGCATCCATTATCCCAATAAAAAATGAGCGAATAATTATTAGTGATCTAGATAACACTCTCAAACCAACTAACGATCCCTCTGTCGACGGCCATGTATACCCAGGGACCGTCAAACTTTTAAATGCTCTTGATCAAAAAACTACAGGTGATGTTCATATAGTTACTGCACGACCATTTGGAGCTCGGAATTCACTCAATTCCGCTAGCATTCAATACAATAGTGTTTCATATGGAAATGTTTGTGGAATTGCCGCCTGGCTATTGGGATTTCAGAATTCCATTAAAGAACGAAAAATAGAAAACATTCGCAGGATCATGGACCGAAATACAAAATCCAATGTAGTCTTAATCGGTGACGATGGACAAGCAGACGCAGGAGCATATCTACAAATTATGCAAGAATATCCAGAAAGAGTTGAAGCAGCACTCATTCACAATGTTATCGGCAGAAAATTACCTGAAGCTTTTTGTGCAAGTGCCAATTCAATAATATATAATGATTTCGCTGATGCTGCGGCAAGCCTCCATTCGAGAGGCATTATCAGCAAGATTCAGACTGAAGAAATTATAGATGCACTACGTAATTATTAGCATAGTTATATGCATATAATTATTTAAGAGTTGCATTAGCATAAAATTATGCCGAAATTTTTGTGAACAAAAAAAGTTTTTATCTAAAATAAAATCGAATTATGAACTGTCCTAAATGTGATTCTAAAATGGAGATAGTTTCAATTAATGAAATTAAAGTAGACCGATGTATATCTTGTAAAGGCATATGGTTTGACGAGCATGAATTATCTGATGCAAAAAAAATAGAAGATTCAGGATCAATTGACATTGGTGATTCAAAAGCCGGAAAAGAACAAAACCAAAACGACCTAATTAATTGCCCAAAGTGTAACACTAAAATGATTCGAATGGTTGACGCACAACAAAGCCATATATGGTTCGAACACTGTGTTACATGTTCTGGAAATTATTTCGATGCAGGAGAGTTTAAAGATCTACAAGAGGATACAATTTTTGACTTAGTTAAAACCTGGCTAACCCCAGAAAGAAAACCTTAATTCCTCCAATTTCGCTAAAAGCTTTGGTCATTCATTGACTGAGAAAGACCTGAACAAAGGTGCAAATCACGCTGCGGTAAAGGGATCCCAATATCATTATCCCTCAATTTTAAGTTTTTGATCAAACCATTTAGCAAAAGTTCTCATATCCAATATTATTGTAGACCACCCGTGTTCTTTTCCTTTTTTACGAATTAACTTCACTGTGGCCCCCTTATTCCTCGCCTCTTTGAGAAAACGCTCCGATTGTTCTATCGGAACTAAGGCATCTTTATCTCCATGAATAATAAGAACTGGCGGTGTGTTCGCATCAACGTGATATAGCGGTGACAACTCATAACCAACCCTCTTCCACTCATTCAAATCATCAGGATCAATACCAAATACCTTACGGTATCTTTTTGGAGGGCCGCCATCATTCGCATTTTCGGATGACTTACCCAAATTCAAAAGATCCGTTACTGGAAAAAAAACTGCAACAGCACGAAAAAGCCCATTTGAGTTCCCTGTAATTTCTTTTCCTTTTGTAGCTAGCATAAGAGCAAGATGACCACCGGCACTTGCTCCTGAAACTCCAAGTCGATCAGGAGATATGCCATAATCTTTTGCATGAGTCCTAATATGTTTAACCGCAATTGTCACATCTTCATATATCTGCGGAATAGTGGCATCTGGTTGGGACAAATGTGAAACAGCAAACAATGTATAACCACGTTGCAAGAATGATTGGCCATAAACCGGCTTAAAATCATCAGGATTTGATCTCCAACTGCCACTCACCATGAAAACAATTCCAATACCATTTGGCCTTTTTGGCTGCATCAATTCATAAGTTAAATCATGATTACTACGTTTACCATAAACAACTGTCTCTCTTTTATCTAAACGAGCAGATACGCATCCAGTATTTAGGACGACTACACCGAAAAACGTTAAGATAAAAAATGTATTCTTTATTACATTTGTCATGACTAGTTAATTGCAGGACTCCCACTTAAAGCAGCAGATAATAAACTTCTACTTGTAATCTGAAAGTCAAAAAAACATGCGTAATATTTTAAGAGAAAAATTCACTAAAGAAAAATTCTTTTCAAGTGATTAAAATTATGAAAAACATGAGTCCTCTAAACTTAATTAAAATGACAAGTAAAACTATCAAACGGCGGACCTTCCTTGCAGCCACTGCAGCAGCCCCAGCCGTATTACCAAATTCTGTTTTTGGAGCAAACCGGAAACTAAACATCGCATTTATCGGTATGGGGGGGCAGATCCAAGGACACGTACGCAATGCATTACAACTTGGTCATAATGTCACCGCATTTTGTGACGTAGACCCCAATCAGACAAACAACTCGCTTAACAGGCACAAAGATAAGGCCAAGAATGTTAACACTTATATGGATTACCGGCAGTTGTTAGACAAAGAGAGGTCACTTGATGCAGTCGTAATTGGGACCCCGGATCACTGGCATGCACCAATCTGCAAAGCTGCAATGAAGGATGGCAAACATGTCTACTGTGAAAAACCATTGACCCATACTATCGCCGAGTCCCGAGAATTGCGAAATCTATCCCGCAGTTCAAAAGTCATAACTCAAACTGGAAACCAAGGCAGCGCCTCATCAAATCTACGCCGAAGCATTGAGTTGATTCAGTCTGGACTTTTAGGTCAAGTTTCCAATGTACATATATGGCATCCGGCGCATGGCTGGCCAAATGGCGGCTCGCGTCCAGCTGGAGAGGATCCAACCCCAAAAGGAATGAATTGGGATTTTTGGTGTGGCCCATCTCCCATACGGCCTTACAAGTCTGGTATATACCATCCGGCAAAGTGGCGTGGATGGTACGATTTTGGAAATGGCTCTATCGGTGACTTTTGTTGCCATTCCTTCAATATGCCAGTTCGCGCACTCAATCTCAAATACCCAAGTAAAGTCCAAATCAGCAACATAGAGAAAGCCGGACTCGAAACCTACGCTAAAACTGTAACTCACACATTCCATTTTCCAGCCGAGGGAAAACGCGCAGCAGTAAATCTTATATATTACACCGGTGGAACAGATATGCCCCCAAAACATATTACCGATCAACTTATCGGCACCTTTGGTAATATCCCACGAGTAGGGGCCATCGTTGAAGCCGAGAACGGCCTTCTCTCTTCAGGACTGTGGAACTCACAATGCTATCTTAAGCTAAAAGATGACAAAAAATTCATCGGCCACGGCAATCACGGTGAAGCAAAGAAAATAGCTCAAACTATCCCACGCGCAAATGGACATTTTCGTGAATGGACTGATGCAATCATTGATAATGGGAAAACATTCGCCTCATTTGATATAGGAGGGCATCTCACAGAAATAGGCCTTTCTGGCATTGTCGCACTTAAGCTACAACAAAATATAAATTGGGACGGGAAAAAGATGAAAGCCATTGGAAACCCAGAGGCCGAGGCTCTTATTCAGAAAAAAAACCGTACCCGCTGGCTCTAAACTCTTTAGATATTAAACCAGAACTTTAATTCAATCTTCCGACTTACTAGAGCGGGTCGTAAGATCAAGAAGTGCTTGGCGTAGATCCTTGCCTTTATGTAGCATTGCATATACCTCATCAATTATCGGAGTATCAACCTTAAGTGTTCTAGCAAGATTCCATGCAGAGCGAGATGTTGGGAACCCTTCGATAGCCGAAACTGACGTTGCAAGAATATCCTTCAACTCTTCGCCTCGACCAATACGCTGACCAAACTGATAGTTACGACTGAGGCTAGAAAAACAGGTAACAGTTAAATCCCCTAACCCACCAAGCCCAGAAAAAGTGTCTGGGTTAGCCCCACAAGCCAATCCCAATCGACGGATCTCCGCAATGGCACGAGTAACTAGTGCTGCCTTGGAATTATCTCCAAAACCAAGTCCTGATGAAGCCCCAGCAGCAATAGCAATAACATTCTTCAAAGCCCCTCCTAATTCAACTCCTATTGGGTCTTTACTAGTATATACACGAAATGAAGGCCTATGAAAAATTTGTTGAACGGCTGCTGCGGCATCAGAACATTTACTAGCAGATACAGCAGCTGTCGGCATATCACGACAGACTTCTTCGGCCAAAGTTGGCCCAGACAATGCTACCACTTCAGCCAAAGGCATATTCTCCCCCACTATCCCACTCATAGTCAGCCCCGTATCAAACTCAAGACCCTTAGTCACACTTACAACCACACCATTGTACTGATTTAATTGAGCTGTGATATCACGAAAAGCATTAGACGGCACGGCAAGAACAAGACAATCGGCCCCGTCGACAGCCTCTATCAAATTTGAGTGTGTTGGAATACCCACTGGCAAATTTATATCTGGCAAGTAACGCTCGTTTTTTCCTGTGCTTTCCAGCGTTACTAAAGATTCGCTATCACGACCCCAAAGGCATACTTCTCCTTCAGACATATAAATGAGTCGCGTCAACGCTGTACCCCACGCCCCAGCACCTATCACGGTTGTCCTCATGATTCCTCCTTAATTTTATTAGGGCTCTTCTTATTAAAGAGGCGATGCTCAGTTCCGCTCATTAGATTTTGAATATTGGATCCATGTTTCCAAATCACCATAACACCAAGAATCAAAAACACCCAAAAAAGAAGCCCAAAACGATTTGTAAGATCGTTTGGCCAAATAGCCATGGCTAATGGCAAAACTATTGCTGCTACTATTGAAGCCACCGAAACATAACGACTAACAAGAAGGGTCAGAAGCCATGAGAAAAAGCAGATAATAAATGGTATTAGAGCAAGTCCACCCACTACTCCAGCGGTGGTCGCTACTCCTTTACCTCCCTTGAATCCCAACCAACAACTAAAGTTATGACCAAGTATTGCTGCGACACCCAAAGTTAAACTCAAATATTCTAACTGAGGAACATATCCATCTGGAAACAGCTTCATGATGAGCCCTGGGAAAACAATACAAGGGATTAATCCTTTTATTACATCGACCAGAAGCACTACAATTCCAATTACAACCCCTAAGCTCCGAAAAGCATTGGTAGCCCCAATATTGCCACTACCAACCTTACGCAAGTCCAATCCCTTATACCTACCCGCAATATAACCTGTAGGGAAAGAACCGAACAAATAACCTATAAAACCCGTAAGTAACCAGACAATCACCTCCATAAAGCTAGTTTAGAGGGTAGAAATTGCCCCGACCAGCATGTTGTTGAATAGCACACGCGGATTGCTTTCAACTAGGCTTGCCCGTTAGGTTGGTCCTGTTTTCGAGATAAGGCCACCAATGATTGAAGTAGAGAACCTGACTAAACACTATGGGCAACATGTAGCTCTAGATGGAATAACGTTCGCTGTAGGGCACGGCGAGGTGGTTGGTTTTCTCGGCCCAAACGGAGCTGGAAAAAGCACTACCATGCGGATACTCACCACTTTTTTAGCCGCAACCTCTGGATCGGTGCACATAGGTGGTGATTGTGTTTTTGAGCGGCCTAATCAGGTGCGAAGTCGTATTGGCTACATGCCGGAAAACAATCCTCTACCAATCGACTTGAGGGCAAGAGACTATTTGGTTTTCCGCGCACAGCTCAAACATCTGAGCAAAGATATGGCCACAAAACGTGTAGATGAAGTAGTTGAACAATGTGGCATCTCTAATGAAGAAAATCGATATATTGGCCAGCTCTCTCGTGGCTATCGCCAACGGGTCGGTATGGCAGACGCATTACTGGCAAACCCGGAATTAATCATACTTGACGAACCAACATCTGGACTAGATCCAAATCAGGTTCGTTCGGTTCGAAGTCTAATTCGCAAACTCGCAGGAAAACATACAGTTCTAATTTCCTCACACATTCTATCGGAGATTGAAATGACATGTGATAGAGTGATCATTCTGCATGAAGGAAAGCTATTGGCTAGCGGAGAAATGAATAAATTGATAAGCAAATCTAATTCGAAGGTAGTAGCTGAGATCCGCGCACCGTTAATTGATATAAAAAATTGGGTGAATGAAATTGCACTCGAAGATTCAGAACTCATAGAACAAAAAAACGGATATGTTCGGTGCCAATTTTCCGGAACAAAAAATAACGATGCAAGAGAACAAATTTTTGCTACTGTAAATGAACGCGGCTGGGAATTACGAGAGCTGTCCCGTCACACCCCGTCACTCGAAGACTTGTTCGTAAGCCTTACAAACGGAAAGGAAGGAAATCGATGAATATTTTCCGAGCACTAATTCGACGAGAGTTATCTATGTTTTTTCAGGGTCCAACTGGCTTCATAATTATCTCCGCTGTACTTTTCCTTATTAGCTTGGGTTTTCTGGTTGTACTTTATGGACTTAACGGTGAAGCAACCCCAATGCCAGTGACACAGATATTTTATGAAACCTATTTCTTTTGGTTGATTTTACTATTGATTGCCCCTGCGATTACAATGAGAAGTTTCGCTATGGAACGCGCAAGTGGCACATACGAAAGTCTAATGACTGCTCCAGTTGGTGACTGGCAGGTGGTACTTTCAAAATTCACTGGTGCATTAATTTTTTATATGATTCTTTGGACTCCTCTCTTAGTATGCTCGATAGTAGTACGGTTTTATGTAGGTGAATCTGCTGTTCTCGGGTTTGGCACCATGTTTACCACATCTATGGGCATCTTAATGATAGGAAGTCTATATGTGTCAATCGGATGCTTCGCTTCAGCATTAACTCAAAATCAAGCGGTCGCTGCAGTAGGGAGTTTCGCCATTGGAGCAGCACTATTTTTTACTGGATTTTTCTCATATTTTTCTGGAGATCGAACAGACTTTTTCTCGCTACTTGCTCGTCACATTTCGCTGGCAAATCACATGGAGTCTTTCACCAGAGGAATACTAGACCTAGGAGCAATCATTTTCTTCCTGAGCCTGACAAGCTTGTTTCTATATCTAACCCACAAGGTTGTCGAAAGTAGACGATGGAAATAGAATATGGAGAATAAGGTAAAATTTGCTAGTTTTTCACCTTCTGTTCGCAGAGTGATCTCACAACGAGTATTTCTCTCTGCTATCATAGCTGTTTTATGTGTACTCCTTGCAAACACATTGGCAATTCGAAACCCCACAAAAATCGTACTCGCCAAATCAGCAAACCATAATCTTTCGCCTCTCACTAAAAAAGTCCTAGAATCGTTGACTAACGACGTCCGAGTAGTTGTTCTATTTGATAAACAGTCTGATCTTTTTGATCCTGTAAGAAACTTACTTATTGAATACGAGCGCATATCGACAAGTATAAAGCTAGAGTTTATCGATTTAGCTCGAGATCCAGCCCGCGCAGAGGAAGTTCAGCAGGAACTACGGTTACCAGCCAATGCACCTAGTAGCCGCATATTGTTTTCCGCACAGGAAAGAGTGAAGATTGTTAATGATAGCGAACTTTCAATTCTAGACTTTTCAGAGTTCATGGACAAACGTGTGGCACGTAGAACACACTTTGTTGGTGAAAAATTATTCACATCGGCAATAGTCGCGGTGAATGAAGACACTCAAACCAAGGTAGGATTCATAACTGGCCATAGTGAGCATAAAGCCAGTGACCAAGGTGGACAATGGGGCTATTCGAAGTTCGCCCTCATGCTTCAACAAAAGGGATTTGTACTTCTGGATATTTCACTTAGTGGGACTAATTCCATACCAGCAGACTGTAGACTTCTAGTAGTTCCTGGCCCCCGGACACCTTATGGTTCCAGTGAACTTAATAAACTCCGTGAATACATTGATACAGGCGGAAACCTTTTTGCTCTGTTCAATTTCTACTCCCTCCAACGCCCAAGTGGACTCGAAACATTTCTCGAAGAATACGGTTTTGAGATTGGGATCAATCAAGTTTCCGACTCGAAAAACGAACAGTCTGGCAAGAGCGGACTATTACTTATTGATGATCTCGGCAGCCATCCTATCACTAAACCAATCCTTGGCAGCAGGCTACAAATGATCCTACCTCGTTCTATCGGTTATCCTAAACAAGATGAAAGCACAGATGACCCATCACCTATTACAGTGCTCGCAAACTCATCGAACTCTAGCCAGGCAATAATCCAAACACAGGACAAAAAAGGTGCAGTTGAAACAGAGGGGGAAATCCCACTAATAGCAGCTAAAGTACATGTAAATAAAAACCAAGCATCGGCGAGAATTGTCGTTACTGGAGACTCATTATTTCTCGGAAATAGTGCCTTTGAGGCAGGTGCTAATCGCGATTTTGCCAACCTTGCTGTTAACTGGCTACTTGAGCGAACACACCTTCTAGAAATCGAGCCGCGGGCTGTAACAGAGTATCAAATCAACCTTTCTAGTGCGGAAATGAGTTCCATTACGTGGGTACTTCTTCTTTTGTTGCCAGGGGGAACACTTGGTATTGGCCTATTATGGTGGCGTCGCCAAATGAAACGATAATGAACCCAAAGGAATTCAAATGGCTCAGTATCTTGGCAGCTTTGCTGGCTGCTGTATGTCTATATGACTATCTGCTGACGCCGACCGATCTGGAGTTAAATAAATCTGAGCGTTTATTCCCAAAACTCGATAAGGATGCAATAGACTCTTTTACAGTCATTCGCGGACAGAATATTATTGTTGCCGCAAAAACTAATAGTCAATGGCGGGTAAGCAACCCTGATTACCCGGCGCATCCAGAACGAATTAAACGACTGGCCAAACTACTCGCTGAGCTGACAGTCAGCCAACATATAGCTGAAGCTGACTGGACTGAAACTGGCAATGAAGAAACATTTGGCCTGATCGACTCTACCAAAGCTTTAGTTCGCTGGAGGATTGGAGAAAAAGAACAATCTATCGAGGTTGGAGCTTTGGCATTATTTGGCCGCCAAACCTATGTGAGATTCCCCGGAACGCGCGATGTAGTTTTAGTTGATAACGATTTGGCTAACTGGGTTCCAAGAACCACTAACGACTGGCGTGATCTACGTCTTATCCCTGAGGATCTAGACTTTGATTCACTACGATTTTGGGGACAAAGCCGCACTGTACAATTGTTGAAAGAAAGCAACAAAATATGGCGAATGAAAGAACCAATCGAAACAGAAACGGACCAATCGATAATTCTGCAAATTATTAATCGCATGCAACTATCCCGGATCATTGAGGTAGCTCCTGAAGAGCCAATAAAAAGCGAACCTGATGCCACAGTTAGATTGGCTAAAAATGGAAAAATACTTGTTGAACTAAGCTTTCGAAAACCTAAGGATTCGGAAGATGACAAGATTTGGATAAATCATTCTAGCCGAGGTAATGTTGCAATTGAAGATGACGGTCTGTTGACTTTACTTCGCCTGCCACATGATCAGTTCCGAAACCACACGATCTTTCGCAGGCCTATTGATGAAGTCACTTCTTTCTCAGTAGAAGCCACTAAAAAATTTAGTGTAAACAAACAGACCGATGGATCATGGCAAGTCACTGGATCAAAAACATTTCCAGCCGATACTCTGCTAGTGAATAATATGCTAACAAATATTCGTAATGGACAAATAATCGACTTTGTTAAAGACAACGCTACTGACAACGATTACAAGAAGAATGGACTTGATAAACCCTGGCTGAATTTGGCAATTGACGGCGAATCTCCTTCTGAAGGCATCTGGAAAAAATCAATCTCTTTCGGGACTTTTGATAACAAACAAGTTGTAGCCCGACTAAACAGCGAACCAACAATTGTATCTTTGCCGCGAGTCCAAGCAATTCTATTGCCCAAAGAAGAATTCCAACTCCGCCAAAGACGACTATGGACATTCGCAACTAATCAGGTAGCTGCAGTTACAATTACATTGAAAAACAAACCTACCCGCATGTTGCGCATGCCAAACGCGACTTGGCGTAACAATGACAATAAGCCACTTGATCAAATTCAATCTGCTATGCTAGAGGAGACTGTTTACCGAATGGGCATTATGACAGCAGTAGAGTGGATTGGCGAAGGTAATGCCGCAGTTAAGGCTGCTGGAATAGAAGGCGGAGTAGGACAAATTGTCGCCGAGGCGGACACTTCGAATGGCGAAAAGAAATTCACACTAGCGTTTGGTAATAAAGATCCACTTGGAAGAACTAGGGTCATGACCACGCACTATGGGAACCCCACCCTTTTCACCTGCCCAAAGGAATTCAGTAATATCTACACAGCCACAATCCAGTCTCTTGGCTTGACCCAACCATAACTTATAGCCAACCGCTATTCCAATTGGCTGAGCTTAACAGTAAATTTTTGGATTTGCTCACAGGAAAACCCATTGACAGTCAAGAGACTTTTGCTAATCTGCGCGTCCGTGAATTTTCAAGGCAAAAAGTTTTTTAGCTGTTTTAGCTGCTGGTTTCGGTTTACCAGCCAAAACCGCCTGCGAGCCTTGGAAATCTGAAAGAGTCAAAAAAGAATTTACCAAGCCGCAGGCAGAAAAAGCCTGCGGCTTTTTTTATCTCAAAAAGAAAAATTTAAATTAAAATGATAGTAGTACTAAAAAACAGTGTCTCCCCCGAAGATGAACAAGCAGTCGTCGAGGAAATAAAAAAACTAGGTTATAAGCCACACATTATGCACGGCGTTGCTCGCACCGTAATAGGAGCGATAGGTGATGAGCTGTCACATGGAGATCTGGACGTGCTTAACGCTTGGCCACAAGTTGAATCGGTTACTCCAATACAAAAGCGACACAAACTAGTTAGCCGAGAAGCACACCCTGAAGATTCCACAGTCAATGCCGGCGGCACCATTGTTGGCGGTAAAAAAATTCAGGTAATGGCTGGCCCTTGCTCAGTAGAGAGTGAAGAGCAGTTGATGAAAACCGCGCATGCAGTGAAAGCCGCTGGTGCCTCCATGCTTCGTGGTGGAGCCTATAAACCCCGCACCTCTCCCTATGAATTCCAAGGGCTAGGTGAAGAAGGACTAAAACTACTTGCTAAAGCCCGAGAAGAAACCGGATTGCCTATCATCACTGAGTTGCTTTCTCAAGATCACGCCGAGCTAGTTGCGAATTAT
>JASLKL010000066.1 GCA_030747605.1 Verrucomicrobiota bacterium
TCCCGCTGTCTTTATCACTCTTATCTCCATCTTTCTCACTATCAAGTCCCTCGCGGGCAAGTTCCAGTTCTAGACGCATAGCCGCCAAATCAAGCGACTTACAATCTGCAGCTCGACAAAATCCATTCACTTGACTGATTCTACCATGTAACCCGTCATACTCGTTGTCTCCAATTAATTCAGCATCAGCCTTTGCTAAAGCGTGCCCTCCGTAAGCTTCAGCACCTAAGGCCGCAAGCTGGGCACGGATGGAACCACGTTGCGAAGGAGGAGCCAACCGCACACGAGGATCCCAATCAGGATGGTTCTTCAACCAAGCCAATGTTTCAGGAGCAAACCCTTCCATCGCAATCTCGGGCAATATTTCGTTGAACTGCTTCCAGTAGTGGCGAATCCAACCATCAGTCAGAATAATATCAGCATCAAGTATCTGTCCGGTTAAAGGGTTCACCCTAGAAGGCCCAATTGCCGTTCCTACATCGTTATTCAACCAACGTATAAAATTGTAGCGGGCATCTTCTGGATCTTTCTCCATATGCGCGCCAGTAACCGCATCCTGATAATAAACCTCGATGGCATCAGCTAATCCGATTTTTTCATAAGCTTTATTCCACATCAAAACCCCTTCTCTTACCCACCTGCGGTAACGAATTGGCGCTGTGTGCTCAATGTAGAAAATAATCGGATTCTTGACTGGGCTTACTTTCAATTTCGGATCCGCCTTCTCGAGGTGCCAGCGGTTAATATAGCGAACTTTTTTCTGTTCATCCGTATACTTACCTAGATCAGAGTAGCTTGTAGTAAAATAGCCTATTCTTTGATCAGCCACCCGAGGCTTATAGGTTTTATTTGGAGTAATTGAGCTAATTGAATAGTGCAATGTCTTGAGTACTCCATTGCCAGTTGGCGCCGTAAAAGCTAACTCCACATTACCTGGAAAAGCTTTTGCAGTCTTAATCTGTGCCAAGCGAGCATTGAATCCGGCTCCTTTACTACCAAAAAACTTTGAAGCTGAACCAACAAGTAATGCGTCCATGTCAATTACCGGACGATTTTTTGTCAAAACTGTTAGAATAGGGACAGAAGTCACAACACGGTCAGTGAACAATCGTTTCACCGAGGCACGAGACTCTAAGTCTCCTGTTGATCGTACATTTAAATTTGGCTCAATAATCAACAACTGTTTGTTTAGTCGTTTAAAATAAACGTATTTCTCTCCGGCCTGCAAACCAGCATAAGTCTCTCCACTTGCTACCGTGGTCGCTATAAAAAACTTTTTAGACTCATAACCTACTGGAAGAGCTGCCAACATTTGCTGATCTTTTTTTCGGGTATAAATTGAAAACAAGCTGTCCTTTTTATCCATACTGGAAATAACCTGAACAAAACCTTTAAGCACAGTAGTGTAAGAAGGGAAATCTGGTTTTACTGTTGGCTTTGGCGGAGTCGGCGGGGTTTGTGCAACGGCAAACGTCACTAAAGCTAAGTTTAGTGCAATCAAGAGCGATTTTTGTTTTATATTCATATTATAGAATGCAAATTTGACTGCCAGAGTCTGCAGCTTGCATACAGACAAATTCAAGTTCCAATATGATCAATTTTAATAAAAATTCGCCTCGAATCTCGACCAACTGGCCAACCAAGGGTAACACTTCCCCCGGTAATTTAAGGTTTAATGGCCACAAAGAGAATTTCATCCAAATTTAGTTCAATTGAATCGGTATTAAAAGACATCGCTCGCGGTAAAATGGTCGTCGTGGTGGACGATGCCGATCGCGAAAATGAAGGCGACCTTATTATGGCAGGTGAAAAAACCACGGCTAAAGCGGTAAATTTTATGGCTAAGTTTGGCCGAGGACTAATCTGTGTGCCTACCGTGCCCGAAAGACTACAACAACTGGGCATCGAACGGATGGTACTAAACAACCGTGAAAGCCATAGAACCGATTTCCAAATTAGCGTCGATGCCGCCAACGGCATAACAACCGGCATAAGCGCAGCCGACCGGGCTAAGACGATCAAGACTCTGGCCAATCCCACTTCAATTCCGAAAGATCTGGTTCAACCCGGACATGTTTTCCCGCTCCGCGCAAAAATCGGCGGGGTTCTACAACGAGCCGGCCACACCGAAGCTGCGGTTGATCTGGCACAATTAGCAGGCTGCAGGCCAATAGGAGTTATTTGCGAAATTATGAGCGAAGATGGCTCGATGGCGCGACTTCCAGAACTGCGAAGGTTCGCAATAAAGCATAAACTAAAACTTTGTTCCATTGCCCAGTTAATTGAGTTCCGGCGTAAACGGGAAAAACTTGTCGCTTTGGAAGAAGTGATAAAAATGCCAACCGATTTTGGCGAATTCGAACTACACCTATACCGATCCAATTTAGACGGCGAACACCACCTAGCACTAGTCAAGGGGAAGATGAATAAACAACGCCGCACACTTGTACGAGTACACAGTGAATGCCTTACAGGAGATGTATTCGGGTCACGACGATGCGATTGTGGGCCTCAATTACAACAAGCCATGAAACAAGTAAGTGAAGCGGGGCACGGCGTTATTCTTTACATGAGACAAGAAGGAAGAGGAATTGGACTTGCCCCCAAAATCAAGGCCTACAAACTGCAACAAGAGGGATACGACACAGTTGAAGCCAACGAAAAGCTCGGATTTCCTATGGATCTTCGTGAATACGGAATCGGAGCACAAATACTCGCTGATTTAAGTATCAAAAAAATTAAACTTCTTACAAACAATCCAAAAAAGATAGTTGGTCTAGAAGGATATGGACTCGAGATCGTCGAACAAGTTCCGATACGTGTGAAAGCAAACAAGCACAACAAAAAATACCTAAAAACAAAGCGCGAAAAACTAGGACACCTTATATAAAGCGATTTACTTTAACTGCTCAACGACATGTTCTCTGAATATTTAACATTAAAAATTACAGTTCTCTGGATCTACATTGTACTACTGATCGCCGGAGGGTTAATGGGATATATTAAAGCTAAAAGCAAAGCCTCTATCATCGCCTCTACTATCTCGGCTATCCCACTAATCCTAGTAGGTTTAAAAGTATTACAATCAACCCTAGCGAGCATAGTACTTGCAGTATTACTAATTCTTTTTGGCACAAAATACATCCGTAGCGGAAAATTCATGCCAAGCGGAATAATGTGTATCATTACACTAATCACCTTTTTGGTGTGGATAATTCTCAAGTAAGTTCCCCAGCTCCATAAGCCTAGCAATTATCAAGGCGTATTATTAAATGAACCAAAAACTCCCCATTTGGGATATCCACGGGGAAATAATAGACTCATTGGCAATTCAAAATTGCCTTGTACTTGGGGCTCCAACCGGCTCTGGAAAATCGACACAGGTTCCGCAAATGGTTGTTGACGACGTCCTCTGCGACGAACGAAAGGTTATTGTACTGCAGCCACGCCGAGTTGCCGCAAGGTCGCTTGCTCGACGAGTAGCGTGGGAACGATCAACCACTATTGGTGAGGGAGTTGGATATCAGGTGCGTTTCGAAAAACATACAACTCCAACAACAATGATTGAGTTCATCACTGAAGGTGTTTTACTGCGCCGTTTACAGAATGACCCTGAACTAAAGGAAGTCGGGGCGGTGTTGTTCGATGAATTTCATGAACGCAATCTCATGAGCGATCTTGCTCTTGGGCTCATAAAAAAACTCCAAAAAAACAAACGCCAAGAACTCAAGATAATAATTATGTCTGCGACTATCCAAACTGGATCTGTCGCTAGCTACCTTCGCCCCACCTATGGTACTGCTTGCCCTGTGCTTAATTCTGAGGGTCGCACCTTCCCGGTCGATATTAACTTTGGAAAATATCGCAACCTTGATCCTATCACGGAACAAGCAGCCGACGCAGTAGAACATATTCTTCGGAATGAATTACCTGGCGACATTTTAATTTTCATGCCAGGCATGGTGGAAATCCGAAGTACTATTGGAGCAATTACACGGAAGCGCCTTCAAGAACCAGTTGACCTAATTCCGCTTCACGGCGAGCTTCCAGCTACGGAACAAGATCGTGCATTTACCCCCAGCAACCATAGAAAAATTATCGTTGCAACTAATGTTGCTGAAACGTCAGTAACTATCGATGGTATTTGCCACGTTATTGATAGCGGTCTTGCAAGAGTATCACGGTTCGACAGTGAGCGGGGATTTGGCACACTTTTGATTGAAGAAATCAGTCGAGCCTCCGCAGAGCAGCGCTCTGGCCGAGCAGGCCGCACTAAACCTGGAACATGTCATCGGCTTTGGACAGAAAGCGGACATCTAAATCGACCCGAGTATAATACCCCGGAAATTCACCGTAAGGATCTTGCAGAAGCTGTTCTCATGCTACACTCAGCTGGCATCAACAAAGCATCAACCTTTGACTGGCTCGAAAAACCTGATGCCACTGCCGTCGAGACTGCAGAGGAATTACTACGCTCACTGGGTGCACTAACTAAGCTCACTTCGAATAACAGCTTTGGACTCACTGAGATTGGCAAATCAATGCTGAAGCTCCCAATGCACCCACGCTTTGCACGAATGATGATTGAGGGAGGACAACGGGGATGTGTTAATGAAGCCGCCTTGTGTGCGGCATTCCTCAGTGGACGGAACATCCTTATTCGATCAGCACGAGAAGACAAAAGAATTCAGGCAGCTCAAGAGCCTTTTCGCGATGGGGCTGATTCCGATTTCGAGGTGTTAATCCGTGCATGGCAGTATGCCAAATCACGTCACTACAATGTTGATGACTGTCGTGCACATGGAATTCACGCTGGTTCTTGTAAAGAAGTCGAAACAACCTTTCGTCAACTGATACAATTGGCCAAAGGGAATGGCATTACATGCAACGAAAACACCGAACCAGACCGATCTAAATCTACCGCTCTTCGGCTATGCATTCTATCAGCTTTTGCAGATCAGATTTGCATTCGTTGCGATACAGGAACTCTGAATTGCAAACTCCCAAAAGAACGAAGCGGCACACTAGTCCGTGAAAGCGTAACACAAAAATCGCCACTATTCATTGCTGCAGAAATTCGGCAGATATCTACTCGCGGCAACCGAACTAAAACCCTGCTAAGCCTAGCTTCAGCGATCGAGCTAAAATGGATAAAAGAACTTTTCCCTGATGAAATTACAACTAGATATGAAAGTGAATTTGATCCCGGACCTAAACGGGTTGAAACATATAGAATAAAACGCTTTCGAGACATGGAAATAGAGCGAAAACATGAGTCTAAAGGGAACCCGAAAGCCGTCGGGCTAGCATTAGCCAAAGCCTGCTTACATGATTGGTTCAAGCCCAAGTCATTTGACCACTCAATCAGACAACAGATTTTGAGACTCAACTGGATTTGCGCTGCAAAACCGGACTTGGAATTTCCACCACTGGATGAAAAGGCAGTTCTGAATTGCCTAACTAGAGCCTTTGAAGGCATGACATTGGCCAAGCAAGCAATAGCCTCCAATGTCAAACCAGCCTTTCGAAGTCATATGCCCGAGGCCCAATGGGAGTGGTTAGATGAGTTTGCCCCAACCACAATAGACTGGCCCAATGATCAACCAAAAAAACTACATTATCCAGAATCTCCAACAGACAAAACCAGTAAAATAGTTCCAGTGGAGTTGCATGTAAAATTGCACGAGTGCTTTCGTCTAAACAAACACCCCGTGATCTGCGAAGGACAACAAATTGTAAGGTTCAAACTATTAACACCGAAAAATAAAAAGATCGATTTCTGTGACGATTGGCCTACGTTCAAACAGCGCGAGTATCCAAAGATACGAAAAAATTTGATGGCTAAATTTCCCGGCTTTGGCTGGGTTTAAATTAAAATGATAGACAACATTCGTCGAATAGCAGCTGAAGCCGGAAAAGCTATTATGAAAACCTATAGCGGCCCAGCCCAAGTGGAATCTAAGGAGGACAACTCACCACTCACACAAGCTGATCGTGCGGCTCACGACTGCATTGTTGCCGCTCTTACAAAACTAACACCAGATATCCCGGTGCTGTCTGAAGAGTCCGAAGGAATTACCGCCGAAGAACGCATGTCTTGGAAGCGCTTCTGGCTAGTTGATCCACTCGATGGCACAAAAGAGTTTATAAAGAAAACTGGACAATTCACGGTTAATATAGCTCTTATCGAGAATGGCGAATCTACACTCGGTGTTGTTCTCGCACCGGCCTCCGATCTCGAATACTTTGCCATTCGAGACAAAGGTGCATTCAAGCGAAAAGGCCAATCAGATCCCATCAGGATTAACGTCAGCGCAGCAGACAAAAATAAACTCCGAATCGTCGCTAGCCGTGATCATGCTGGCCCAAAGATCATTGCAATGCTGGAGAAACTTCCTTCAGCCAAACTCGTCAGCATGGGGAGTTCGCTTAAATTCTGTCTCGTCGCAGAGGGGCAAGCCGACCTTTATCCACGATTCGTACCAACCATGGAATGGGATACTGGAGCTGCACAATGTATCCTTGAGGAAGCGGGAGGCTCAGTCTGTACCTTAGATGGGTATAGACTTAAATATGCAAAAGATGATCTCAGAAACCGATCAATTATCGCCGCCGGCCACCCCACAATCGACTGGAAGGCACTGATTCCCAAAGACTAAAGTAATATCAGCCTAAAAAAGTAGACTCGTATACCTTGGTTTCTTATTTAGAATTATTCTAAATATTGACATATATCTTACGTAATGGCAGATTGCGCGCATGGCAACGGACCAACTTCTTGCGTCCGGTGAATCCCTCAGTAAACGACTAGCCGAGAAAGGACTTAGGTTCACTTCTCAACGGCAACATGTCTATGAGGTTCTGTTAAGCCAGCGCGATCATCCATCTGCTGAGGAGGTGTTTATGCGGGCTAAACAGACGAAACCGGAGATCTCCATGGCAACCGTTTATAACAGCCTTGACGCATTAGTGAAGTGCAACGTCATAAGGCAAGTAAACGTAGATCGTGGTGCCGCGATGTATTGTTCAAATATGAACGAACACGCGCACTTTTGCTGTGATGATTGCGGAAAAGTATTTGATTTAAGCCTAAAGAATTCACCTCGTGTGCCAGAAGTAGATGTACCAGTTGATTTTGACGTACGAAGTATCGACATCGCCCTACATGGAAGTTGTACCGGCAAGTGCGAAAATTGTGACCATAAGTTAAATAAACTATGAGCACTAGTGCAGATACCATCGATGAATTCGTATCAAGTGACTACAAATACGGTTTTATCACTGACATTGAGAGTGAATCACTCGAACCAGGCCTAAACGAGGACGTCATCCAGTTCATTTCTGCTAAAAAGGATGAACCAGAATGGCTACTCGAATGGCGGCTGAAGGCATTTCGGCATTTTGAAAAAATGGAGAATCCCACCTGGCCGCATGTAAAATATCCGCCAGTCAATTTTCAAGAGATCTCCTATTACAGTGCACCTAAGAAAAAAGGCGATGGACCAAAAAGCCTAGATGAAGTCGACCCGAAACTGCTTGAGACTTACGAAAAGCTCGGCGTACCGTTGCATGAACGAGCTCGATTAGCCGGTGTGGCAGTCGATGCTGTTTTCGACAGCGAATCTATTGGCACAACGTTTAAGGAGGATCTCGCTAAGGCTGGAGTCATTTTTTGCCCAATTTCTGAAGCAGTTCGAGAACATCCAGAGTTGGTAAGAAAATATATCGGCACCGTTGTCCCGTACACGGACAATTATTATGCAGCACTAAACTCTGCCGTCTTCAGCGATGGCTCTTTTGTATATATCCCAAAAGGCACACGTTGCCCGATGGAATTAAGCACCTACTTCCGGATTAATGCCGCAAATACAGGGCAATTCGAAAGAACCCTAATCGTTGCCGAAGAAAGTAGTCACGTCAGCTATCTTGAAGGCTGCACCGCACCAATGCGTGATGAAAACCAACTACACGCAGCCGTGGTCGAATTGGTTGCTCTTGATAACGCTGAAATTAAATATTCGACCGTGCAAAACTGGTATCCCGGAGATGAAGAAGGCCGCGGAGGTATTTATAATTTTGTAACTAAACGCGGCATATGCAAAACCAATGCAAAAATTTCCTGGACCCAAGTCGAGACCGGATCAGCAATCACCTGGAAATATCCAAGTGTGATCCTGCAAGGCAACAACTCGATTGGTGAATTCTACTCCATCGCTCTAACTAACAAGGCGCAACAAGCTGATACTGGAACCAAGATGGTCCACATAGGCAAAAATACTCGTAGCACTATCATCTCCAAAGGCATCTCCGCTGGTAAGGGGCAAAATAGTTATCGAGGATTGGTGCAAGTCGGAAAAAAAGCCAGCAATGCACGTAACTTTTCGCAATGTGACTCGCTGCTAATTGGTAACAAATGCGGAGCACATACCTTTCCTTATATCGAAGCAAAAAACCCAACGGCAAGTATCGAGCACGAGGCTACTACTTCAAAGATTGGAGAAGACCAAATTTTTTACTGCAATCAACGAGGTCTTGAAACACAGGATGCCGTCAACATGATTGTCAACGGTTTTTGCAAAGAAGTTTTTCGTGAACTTCCCATGGAATTTGCCGTAGAAGCTCAAAAGCTCCTCGACGTCAGCCTTGAAGGCAGCGTCGGCTAACCTTTTTTACTGAATGCTAGAAATAAAAAATCTACAAGCTCGTATTGACGAAAAACAGATCCTAAAAGGGATTAATCTCTCAGTGAAGTCTGGTGAGGTTCATGCTATCATGGGGCCGAATGGCAGCGGCAAAAGTACACTCGCCTCCGTACTTGCCGGACGCGAAGGCTACGACATAACTGATGGAGAAGTCCTGCTTCAAGGCAATGATATACTTGAGATGTCTCCAGAGGAACGTGCTCGAGAGGGAGTATTTCTAGCATTTCAATATCCGGTAGAAATCCCCGGTGTGAATAGTACCTATTTCCTTAGATCTGCCGTCAATCAGATCCGTAAACATCGTGGAGATGAGGAGCTTGACGCAATGAAATTTCTAAAATTGGTAAAAACTAAAATGAAAGAGCTTGGACTAGCCGAGGAATTCCTAAAACGGCCTGTTAATGCCGGTTTCTCTGGAGGCGAAAAAAAACGCAACGAAATACTTCAGATGACAATGCTTGACCCAAGTCTTGCTGTACTCGACGAAACTGACTCAGGGCTTGATATCGACGCGCTTCGCATTGTGGCCGATGGCGTCAACCGCCTCAAAAACCAAAACAACGCACAGATCGTAATCACACACTATCAACGTTTACTCGACTATATTGTGCCGGACTTTGTGCACGTGCTATACGATGGATGTATTATCAAATCCGGCGACAAAACATTAGCACACGATCTCGAGGAAAAAGGATACGACTGGTTAATCAAGGACTCCTAATGAGTAGCACTACAGTCATAAATTTGGCTGAAGAGCCAGCCAATGCATTCGCCGAAATCAAACGAAGAGGAACAGCATTGCTCCCGCTTCGACAGGACGGGCTGGCCCGTTTCCAAGAAAGCGGATTCCCAACGACTAATGATGAGGATTGGCGCTTCACAAGCCTTAAGCCATTCACTGAAATGCCATTTGAAACAATGTTTGAGCCAACCATTCAAACGATTGGCCAATCAGTAATTAACGGTATCGCCTTTAGCCAGCACGACACCGATCGTTTAGTATTCGTTGACGGCCATCTTTCAAGTGAGCTTTCACAAATATCAAATCAATCAGAAGGAGTCATAGTTTCAAATCTAGCTAGTGCCTTAACCACAATAGAAGACAAAATTGGAGCCCTCTCTGGCAAGGACCAAAATCCACTTATTGCACTTAACGATGCATTCTTTACAGACGGTGCTTGGATTCATATTCCAGCCAATCAGGCTTTATCCAAGCCGGTCCATCTTGTATTTCTTTATACAGCAATAAAAGACGGTCAGGCCTCGCACATCAGAAACTTGATTATCGCAGAGGCAAACGCAAAAGGCACAATCCTCGAGTCCCATATTTCGCTTGGACAAGCGGCAGCAAGCACCAATGTCGTTACTGAAACCCAATTGGGAGATGGTTCAAATCTTGAGCATATTAAACTTCAGGATCAATCAAGCCTAGCTATTCACCTTGCTTCACTACACTCAAAGCTGGGCAGTGATGCGCGCTATGCCTTTCATTCGTTTGCGCTCGGCGCACAACTATCACGAAATAACCTTCGGATGGACTTAGCTAAACCAGGAATCGAATGCATGCTCAACGGACTGTACATGACACGTGGCCGTCAACTTGCTGACCACCATATGATTGTTAATCATGCTGCGCCGTATTGCAATAGCCACGAATATTTCAATGGCATACTCGATGATCAATCCCGCGGAGTGTTTCATGGTCGCATTCTTGTCGAACCTGAAGCACAAAAAACCGATGCGAAGCAAACCAACAAAAATCTAATTCTTAGTGACGAAGCCACTGTCAACACCAAGCCACAATTGGAAATTTATGCAGACGATGTGAAATGCACCCACGGAGCTACCATTGGCGAATTGGATAATGATGCGATCTTTTATCTTCGAGCCCGAGGGCTTGACTCCCAAACTGCGCGGCGCATGTTAATGCACGGGTTCACAGGTGAAATAGTCGAACGTATTCAACACAATACTATTCGAGACGAACTCAATGAGTTGGTTTGGGGTCGGCTCGAGAACGAATATCATCTCAATTGAAGTGGCATTTTCCTTAGACACAACAATTGAGGAAGTAATCGAGAATTTTGAATTACTCGGCGACTGGGAAGAACGCTTCGCCTATCTTATTGAACTAGGTAAAAAACTACCATCCCTCGACGCTGCTGATATGATTGAAGAAAACCGCGTACATGGCTGCCAAGCTAGCGTCTGGCTACGAATTCTTCCGGGAATAGATGATACATATGAAATTCATGCCGACTCAGATGCATTTATTGTAAAGGGACTTATTGCTGTCTTGTTGTTAATATATAACGGCAAAACAGCTAGACAAATATTAGATATAAACAGTTCAACGGTATTCGAGCAGCTTGGCCTTGATAAACATCTTAGCCCCACTCGCCGCAATGGGCTTCACTCCATGGTCAACCGTGTTAAATCGCTTACAAAAGATTCAATTACTCAGGCTTCCTAAAAATGCACACAGCAGAACTCATAGAATTAAATCGAAACGTAGAAGCCTCAATCGTTCCGTCCGGTGACAAAGTAACCCTTCAAAAGGGCGAACAAGCACAGATCACTCAAACTCTGGGCGGCTCATACACTGTGATCATTAATGGTAATATGTTTCGTATCGATGGTTGCGATGCTGACGTGCTCGGGCTCGAGCCAATTAAGACTCCCGCCGAAGGGGCCAAACGCCCAAAAAATACTAAGGAGTTGGATGAGCAGATCCAACAACAGCTCAAGACAGTTTACGATCCGGAGATCCCGGTGAACATTGTCGATCTTGGCCTTGTATACTCTTGTCAACCAACCAAGATCGATGACAGCTGGAAAGTAGATGTGAAGATGACGCTCACAGCTCCTGGCTGTGGCATGGGGCCGGTACTACAACAAGACGCACAAAACCGATTGCTATGCATAGAGGGCGTAGATGAAGTTGACGTAGAGATCGTATGGGATCCACCGTGGAACCGAGACATGATGACTGAGGAAGCCCAACTTCAACTAGGCATGATGTAATGAAGCAAGAGGCCAAGACAACTGAGAAAACAAATGACTGGGAAGCAATCCGAGAAGATTTTCCCATCCTGAATCAAAAAATCAATGGACATCCACTGGTTTATCTCGATAACGCCGCCAGCAGCCAAAAACCACAAGTTGTCATCGATGCAATCCGAAACCATTACGCATACAATAATGCGAATGTTCACCGCGGAATCCACGAACTAAGTAACCGTGCTACAGAAATATATGAGGGCTCACGAAAACGTATCGCTGAATACTTAAATGCATCAAAACCGGAAGAAATCATTTTTACACGAGGAACTACTGAAAGCATTAATCTAGTAGCTCAGAGTTGGGGGCAATCAAATCTCAGCGCAGGCGACACTATTTTACTTACTGAGATGGAGCATCACAGCAATCTAGTACCCTGGCAGCTCTTGGCTAATCGCATAGGGGCTAAGCTCGAATTCATCGCAGTCACAGGCGATGACGGTTTACTAGATCTCTCAGATCTCGATGC
>JASLKL010000067.1 GCA_030747605.1 Verrucomicrobiota bacterium
ATCAAGACCATACAAGTTAATAAAATTATCATCAAAAGACTTAGGCCAACAAGCAGTCATAATCGTCCGCCCTCCCTGATCATCAGGCATATCACTAGAGAAACCTAAGCCATGCCAAAGCTCTTCTGTAATAAACGGCATAAACGGATGGAATAACCTGAGCATGTTACCCATTATAAAGTCAACAACGGCAAGCACATTAGCTTTACGCTCTTGGTCTTCACCAAAAAACACCGCCTTGCATGACTCAATGTACCAATCACAATATTCACTCCAGAAAAAGCGGTATAAAGTTGCCGTGGCATCTGTAAAACGATAAGCCTGAAAAGCAGCAGTAACTTCATCAATCGCCTGACCAAGCCTCAATAAAATCCATTGATCATCGCTCGTTAATAATTCCGGTCGAACCTCACCTTCAGTTAAACCTCCCTGCATCTGACGAAAACGACACGCATTCCATAATTTATTACAAAAGTTACGGCCGAGCTCGACATCTTTTTCATCAAACAACACATCTTGACCAAGAGGGGCGCTTCGCATAGTTCCGAAACGCAATGCATCCGCTCCGTACTTAGCAATTAACTCAAGCGGATCAGGTGAATTACCAAGACTTTTAGACATCTTCCGACCTTTCTTATCGCGAATTATCCCTGTGAAATAAACATTTCTAAACGGCAAGTCACCCTTCCATTCATAGCCAGCCATAATCATACGAGCGACCCAAAAGAAAATAATGTCGGGCCCAGTAACAAGATCTGTAGTGGGATAAAATTTCTTGAGGGTTTGCGTCTCATCTGGCCATCCCATCGTCGCAAATGGCCAAAGCCAAGAACTACACCACGTATCAAGCACATCAGAATCCTGTTCCCAACCATTACCTTCAGGGCGGCTCAACCCACAGTACACCTCATCTCCTCGATACCAGACAGGAATCCGATGCCCCCACCACAATTGACGACTAATGCACCAATCCTGCAATCCTCCCATCCAGTAGTCGTAAGTCTTAGACCACCGTTCAGGATAAAATTTCATTGAGCCATTTGAAACGCAATCGCGCGCTTGCTCTTGACTTGGATACTTAAGAAACCATTGCTTAGAAAGCCGAGGCTCAATTGGCACATCGGCACGCTCGCTAAATCCAACATTATTTTTATAATCCTCCACCTTTGTCAGCGCCCCAAGTTCATCAAGCCTCGAAGAAGCTGCACTACGAGCTGCGAAGCGATCCATTCCAGAAAGTTCCACTCCTGCTAACTCGTTCATCTTGCCGTCGGCAGCAATTACTTCAATGACATCCACTCCATTACGCTGACCAATATCAAAATCAACCTTATCATGAGCAGGCGTAACTTTCAGCACACCGGTACCAAACTCAATGTCAATATGCTCGTCAGCCACAATTGGCAAATGAGCTTGATTCTCAACCGGCAACGGACGTACAGCATGTTTGCCAACAAGATGGCCATAGCGTGGATCTTTAGGGTTTACCGCAAAGGCTGTATCACCTGGAATAGTCTCTGGGCGAGTAGTAGCTATCTCCAACCATGTGTCCGGCTCCTCTACGACCTGAACCTTAAAATAGTATAGCTTACTACTTTGTTCCTTCATGATGACCTCCTCATCCGAAAGTGCAGTTAAAGATTTCGGGCACCAGTTCACCATTCGCTTACCTCGATATATTAACCCCTTGTTATATAGATCCACAAACACCCGCTGAACACACTTAGTGTACTCATCGTCCATCGTAAAACGTAAACGTGACCAATCGCAACTGGCACCAAGCTTTTTAAGCTGATCGATTATTATACCACCATGTTTCTCCTTCCATTCCCAAATATGATTCAGCAATCCATCTCTACCAAGATCATCACGATGGCGCATTACTTTTTCTTTGATCAGCTTGCGCTCAACCACACTCTGTGTCGCAATGCCAGCATGGTCTGTACCTGGCAGCCAAAGCACTTCCTTACCATCCATGCGGGCCTTGCGAGCCAGAATATCCTGAATTGTATTATTGAGCACATGCCCCATATGAAGAACACCTGTGACGTTAGGCGGAGGTATAACAATTGAATAAGCCGGACGTTCATCACTGACCCGTTCCGGATCAGCAGTAAAACAATTATTCTCCTGCCAAAACGAATACCACTTCGTTTCAACCGTCTGAGGTTCGTAAGCCTTGGGAATTTCCTCCATGGAATTAATTTTAAATACAGCCCTTAAAAATTATTTTTTTAATAAGCGGTACTCGATACTATCTAATAATGCCTGAAGACTAGCTTCGATGATATTCTCATTCACGCCCACAGTGTACCATCGATCTTTGCCATCAGTAGACTCAATCAACACTCGAGTCTTAGCCGCTGTACCAAAAGCACGCGACGAGTTCAAAATCCTCACTTTGTAGTCTGTCAATTTGACTTTTTTCAAAACTGGATAAAAGCCGCGAAGTGCATTCCTTAATGCTTGATCCAATGCATTAACTGGACCATCTCCGTCAGCCACCGTATGAGCAGTCTTCTCGCCAACTCGAACTTTCACGGTCGCTTCACATACATGGTCATCCGAATCTCCTCGCATTGAAACATGATAAGCATCTAAATAAAAAGCCGGCTCCACTCGACCAATTGCCTTACGAATAAGTAGAGCTAACGACCCTTCAGCTCCTTCATAATCGTACCCTAAATGCTCCTGTTCCTTTACCTTTAAAAGAATATCTTTTAATTCAGGTGTATCGTTATGAATTCTTATGCCCATCTCCTGAGCTTTCATAACAATATTACTTCGACCAGCAAGATCACTTACCAGAATTCGTCGCTTATTCCCAACAACGTCTGGGTTCGCATGCTCAAAACTATGCGCTACTTTTTGAACCGCATTCACATGCATGCCACCCTTGTGCGCAAAGGCAGTACCCCCAACCCAAGGCTGACGGTTATCAGGAATAAAGTTGGCCACTTCATCAACAAACCGAGAAAGATCCCAAAGCTTCTTGATTCGCGACTTAGGTATAGAGCGACGAGCCATCTTAAGTGTAATATTAGGAATAACACTTGTAAGATTACAGTTTCCAGTACGCTCTCCATAACCATTAACTGTCCCTTGAACTTGTGTCGCCCCTTGATCTACGGCCGCAATAGCATTGGCCACACCTAAACCAATATCATTATGCGTATGAATACCAACCTGACAGGAAAGTTCTTTCGATGCTGCGAATGTAACCTGAGAAACTTCCGATGGCAAAGACCCGCCGTTAGTGTCACATAAAACCACAAAATCCGCTCCTGCTTCCTCAGCAGCTTTCCATGTAGCCATCGCGTATTCTGCATTATCTTTATAACCATCCAAAGCATGCTCTGCATCATAAATCACTTTACGTCCGCTCTTTTTCAAAAACGCTATCGTGTCAGCAATCATTGCAATGTTTTCTTTTGGACTAGTACGCAACACTTCTTTCACATGCAGCAACCAAGTTTTACCAAAAATTGTCACTACTGGTGTCTTCGCATCTATAAGCAACTTAACCTGCGGATCATCCTTAGCTGCAATTTTCTTTCGCCGCGTCGAACCAAACGCTGCAATCTGGGAATTCTTCCATTGACGCTTAGATGCTTCCTTAAAGAATTCAATATCTTTAGGATTGCTACCTGGCCAACCACCTTCGATGTAATGAACACCAAAAGCATCAAGCTTCTCGGCAACTCGCAATTTATCTGCAACCGAAAAACTCACCCCCTCACCCTGCGTACCATCCCGCAGAGTAGTGTCATATATTTCCACTAAATTCTTCATCAACAGGCGATACTTTTCGCCAAAGGGGTTAATTTCTATAGCCTCAAAGCAAGCGACACCAGCACCAAAAAAATTTACTTTCCCAAGTTTTTATAATTCTCCATCAAAATCTAGCTGACGCAATGCCTCATAAAGCACAAGTGATACACAATTTGATAGATTCAACGAACGTGCATCAGCATTGAACATTGGGATACGCAACCAACGTTTTCCAGCATCAAAACATAGCCTCTCAGGAAGACCTAAGGTTTCCCTCCCAAAGACTAAATAGTCGCCCTTAGCAAATTTAGCATCAGAATGCCTAACCCCTCCCCCAGACTCAATCAGCCACAACCTACTTGATGGATTAATGCCCTCACTAAAGTCTATCCAACTTGGCCATTTACACCAGTCAACGTGCTCCCAATAATCCATCCCCGCCCTTTTCAACTGTTTATCAGTTAATTCAAACCCTAAAGGCTCAATTAAGTGCAGTTTCGTATTGGTAGCAGCACAAAGACGAGCAACATTACCGGTATTGGGGGGGATTTCCGGTTCAACCAAGACAATGTTTAACTGACATCCTCCCTGACTCATCACTTGGCCTTCTTTTTACCGTACTTGACCTTCCATAATATTAAACCATGCGCCGGAGCAGTCATGCCGGCTTTAGCTCGATCACATGACTTCAAAATATTACGAATATCAATCGGCTTCAGCTTCCCCACACCAACTTCAACCAATGTACCAACAATACCTCGACACATCTTGTACAAAAAACCCTCACCTTCAATAACACACATAAGCATTGAACCTTTTTTATACAACTTACAATTGGTCACAACACGAACAGTCGATCGCATCTCATATTCACGCTTAACAGCAAATGCACTAAAATCATGATTGCCAATAAAATATTTTGCCCCTTGCTGCATAAGTACAAAATCCAATTCACGAGGAACATGCCACGCCACGTGCCTCTTAAGAGGATTAGCAACAGGATGATTCCATATCATATACCTGTATTGCTTTTCTGTGGCATCGAATCTGGCGTGAAAGTTTCCAGGCACCCGTTTGACTTCAGTTACACTCACATCATCTGGAAGCAAAGCATTCATGGCTAATCGTAATTTCAACTCTCCAATTCGATATTCGTCCTTTTGAATCTCCACATGAGCGACCATGCCTCGAGCATGCACCCCAGTATCAGTACGACTAGAACTATGAACCCTCCCAACACTAGGAAACAATCTTTTCAATGCCTCTTCGACTCTTTGCTGGACAGTAATACCGCTTTTTTGCACCTGCCACCCCTTGTAGCGGGCTCCATCATAAGCAAGAGTCAATTTCAACTTTACGCTCCCCATATAGATCAAACCAAGCTATCCAAATAACTTTGTAGCAATATAGCAGCTGCCATAGCATCGACGTTTTTCCGTTTCTTATTCTTCTTTACCTTACCTTGCGTTAAGGCTCGGTTAGCTTGAACCGATGTTAATCTTTCATCATATGTCTTTATGGGAATAGCAGTACTGTTCTTAAGAACCGCCTCAAATTCTTTAACTTTTATCGATGCATCACCATAGCTACCATCCATATTTCTCGGCATACCAATGAGCAGAAGCTCCACCTCGTACTCACTAAGCAAGACTTTGAGTCGATCAAGAAACCCAGAAAACGGCTCCGCAGGAATAAACTCCAACGGCTGAGCAATCATCTTCAACTCATCGCTAATTGCGATACCCATTCGAACAGTACCGTGGTCTATAGCTAAAATACGCATAGATTACAGCTGCTTCATAACCTTTAATGCAGCGGAAACAGTCTTCTCAATAGACTCCTCATCATGAGCAGCAGAAATAAATCCAGCCTCAAATTGAGAGGGCGCCAAATAGACTCCAGACTCCAGCATTCCATGAAAATATTTAGCGAACTTCTCGCGATCACACTTCATGGCATCGTCCATATTATGCACCGAACTTTCCGTGAAATAACAGCAAGACATTGACCCAATATTCTGAATCTGGACCGACACCCCAGATAATCTTGCTGCATTTAATATACCGTCTGACAACCTCTGGCCTAACTCTTCAATCTTATTATATACATCACCATCAAGCAAAGACTCTAATACAGCAATTCCAGCTGCCATCGCCAAGGGGTTACCACTTAGCGTTCCTGCTTGATAAACCGGGCCATCAGGTGCAAGACAATCCATAACATCACAACGTCCACCAAATGCACCAACAGGCAACCCACCTCCAATTACTTTACCAAAACAACTTAAGTCAGGGATAATTCCAAATTTCCCCTGTGCCCCGGATAATCCCAACCGGAACCCAGTCATAACTTCATCAAATATTAACAAAGAATCATTCTTTAAAGTAATATCACGCAAAAACTCCAAATATCCATCATTAGGCAAATACAACCCTGCGTTAGCAGGCACCGGCTCAAGAATAATTCCAGCAATTTCTGAACCATATTCGTCAAACACACTACGAACTACTTCTTCATCATTAAACGGCAATACTATTGTTTGACTGGTAAATTCATAAGGAACACCTGCACTATCAGGCTGCCCCAATGTTAATGCCCCTGAACCAGCTTTCACTAAAAGAGAATCTACATGCCCATGGTAGCAACCTTCAAATTTGATTATTTTATTACGCTTCGTAAAACCCCGAGCTAAGCGGATCGCAGACATAGTAGCCTCGGTTCCAGAGTTACACATCCTCACTTTTTCTAATGAAGGGACAGCATTCACCACCAACTCAGCCATCCTTACTTCAAGCGGATTAGGAATACCAAAACTAGTTCCCGCTTCGGCAGCATTCTTAACAGCATCAACCACCACCTGAGGCGCATGCCCTAAAATAGCTGGCCCCCATGTTCCAACATAATCTATATAATCATTATTATCAGCATCCCAGACCATTGCGCCATTTGCTCGCACAGCGAAAAAAGGCTCTCCTCCAACCGCGCGAAAAGCACGCACAGGTGAATTCACTCCACCAGGTATCCACTTCAATGCCTGATTAAATAATGACTGTGATTTCTGACATGAACGCATAACTCAAAAAAAACTGAATTTCATTCTAAACACACACGGGAATTGCACTATCACTTTGAACCTCGTAGATCCAAAAGCCAACGATCGTGAATTGCTTTAAGTCTCCTTAAATGATTCGGGTGTGTGTACCGGAGATTTTTTTCCTCTCCAACATCCACAGATAAATTCACAAGAAACAATTTATCGTCCTTATCTAACGATGATTTTAGTGTTGGGTCCTTAGGATTACCAATCAACTTCCAATCTCCTTCACGAACTGCCCATTGAGGATTAAGCCCACCTCCCATCCAGTGAAATTCCATATGAGGAGATTTAGCAGAGGCAGATCGAATAACAGGAACCAAGCTCTTACCATCAAGCTTACGATCAGGCAAAGGCACCCCAGCAAACTCAGCCAAGGTGGGCAACCAATCAACAGACACACTAAATTGATCTCTGACTTCCCCTTTAGGAATCTTTCCCGGCCACCTAATTATCGAAGGAACACGAATCCCCCCTTCAAAAAAACTAGATTTTGCACCTCGATAGGGCCCCGAGTTACCACCTCCGCCAAACGTCCGAGATTCCACTGAGTGGCCATGATCACTTTGAAATACAACAATCGTGTTATCCCTTAATCCAAGATTATCGATTTCCTCAAGTAAGTCTCCAATCGCTTCATCCATTGACGACATGAATGCAGCATAGCGACGGCGCTTCTCATCTTTAATATGCGCATAGCGACGACGCCATTTTTCGGTAGCCTGGAGAGGGTAATGCGGTAAGTTAATCGCCCAATACATAAAGAATGGCTTATCACGTTTAGTCTCCATAAATTTAGCAGCCTCATCGACCATCAAAGTCGGAAAATACTCACCAGTCCTCCAAATTTCCTTACCATTTTCATATAAATCATGACGATTCGGGGGAACCCAATAAAAAAAATGCGAGTAATTATCTATACACCCTCCCATATGGCCAAAAGAATAATCAAACCCCTGTCCATTTGGCATAGTCGGAGGAGTGAAACCAAGATGCCATTTGCCAATATGTGCCGTTGAATAACCAGCCGATTTAAACATCTCTGCCATAGTAATTTGCTCAGCTGGCAAAGCACCACGGCCTCCTGGATGCGATGACACATTGCCTGGAACACCAGCCCGAACTGGCACCCGGCCTGTCAATAATGCTGCTCGTGACGGCGAACAAACTGCTGCAGCTGAATAAAACTGAGTAAATCTAACACCTTCACGACAAAGCGAATCCATTGCTGGCGTTATTAAGTCTTTTGCACCGTAAGAATTGATATCGATCGAACCTTGATCATCTGTATAAATAATAACCACATTCGGCATTCGAGCCTCAGCATTAGCCACTAACACCAACGAAAACAAAAATATTAAAATGGATTTAATTTTCATTTTAAACACTCAAAAAAAATAATCGCTCTACAAATAAACGCACGCTGAAAAGTCACACATCTCAATCTTTTAAATAATCGGCAATATGAACTGCTCGAATATGACTAGCTTTCTCCTTCTCTAATCCTTCTTGAATTTGAAGCAAACACCCAGGATTAGTCGTAACGACAACATTAGCACTGGACTCAATAATATTCCGCACTTTTCTCGATTGCAGCTTCTTAGCCATACTAGGCTCCGTCAGGTTATAACTTCCAGCACTCCCGCAACATAAATCCGACTCGTCTAATTCAATAAAATTATCTCCAGCTCTAGCTTTAACTAACTGCCTTGGTTTTAAGCTAATTCCCTGAGCATGACAAAGATGACACGCATCATGATATGTAACTTTCTCACTACTGTTCACCGAACTGATGTTAGATTCGTCCAACCAAGTGACCAAGTCTTTGACTTTAGCACTAAACTCTTCTGCCCGATCAACCCAATCAGGATCATCCTTCAAAAGATGACCATACTCAACCAATGTAGAACCACAGCCCGCTGCATTAATAATGATTGCTTTCAAGGGCATCCCCTCAAAAGCAGCAATGTTTTTCCTGGCACAATCACGGGCTTTTTCCATTTGACCAGAGTGCGCATATAAGGCACCACAACATCCTTGATCTTTAGGAGTAACAACATTCCAGCCATCACGCTGAAGTAAATTCGCACTTGAATTGTTGGTGTCCCCAAACATCACCTGCATTACACACCCTTCAATAAAACCAACATCACCTTTTATCTCACCTTTTGCTGCACGCTTAAATTCAAGACGTGTTCCAGATATTTTCGATGGAACCAACCCCATTATTTCTCTAGCAGGTTTTGGCAACAATTTCTCTAATCGTAGAAAACGAATTAAACGAACAGGAAACAATGCAATACGCATTCGCCACGGAAACGGGAATATTTTTTCAATTACCCACCTCCGAAGCACTCTTTGATAAATGCTACGACGATGATTTTTTTCTATGTATTCTCGAGTCTCCTCAAGCAACGACCCATACTGCACCCCACTAGGACAAGCGGTCTCACAAGCACGACAACCCAAACATAAGTCAATATGATCCACAGGCCTCGCATCGAGGCCAAGTTTGCCAGCTTGAATCGCTCTCATCAGATAAATTCGGCCGCGCGGCGAATCATTCTCATTCCCGGTTTCAAGGTATGTCGGACAAGACGATAGACATAATCCGCAATGCACACAGGCTAAAGCCTTAGTCTCATTGAGGAAATTAGATGTCATTTTCACCGTAATTTGGGCAGCTTATTTAATGGATCAAACTCCATTTTCAATCGCTGTTCCAATTCCAAAATACCAGATATTCTGGGTCTGTTTTCAAACTGATGTTCACGAACATAATAAACTCCATTTCCAGCTCGGGCCACAAAATCCATATTGCCTAATTCCCCCAATGAACTCATCAATTTACTAGGCAAAACAGATTGAACATAGCAACTATTGGAGCGAAATTCAGCATCATATCCCAGCGACATACCACTCTTAAAACCCATCGAAATTAACTCAGAAGCTTGAAACTCAACATCCGAAATAGGACCAGCAAAACTTACCACCATAGTTACTCCCTCAGATTTAATTCGATACAAATCGAGAACAACTGGCTGCAGGTCCGAATACCAAATTTTTTCGAGATTTTCTTCCGCCTGACTCAACTCTTTAAACTGTTTGGATAAATGAATCTCCATCTCCGGCAGTGGCTGCAACTTGAATGTAGTCTCAACAATAATCCCTAATGTGTTTTGAGCACCAATTAATAACCGACAAAGGTCAAAACCAGCTACATTTTTAACCACCTTCCCCCCATTGCGCACTAGCCTGCCATCTGGCAAAACCACAACCATACCTAGCACCCAATCCCTCACACTACCGTAACCAAATCTACGGGCTCCATTTAAATTAGCCGAAAGCAGATCACCGATTGTTATATCTTTAGGATTTGGCGGGTCAAGCGGCAACCATTGCCTCCTTTTAAATAATTTTTTTTGGAAATCTTCAACAAACATTCCAGATTGAACCGTTGCAGTCATATCCTCAGGCACATGCTCAACCAACTGATTAATATTAGATAAATCAGCTTGATCGACCTTATCAGCTTCAATGATTAATTGCTGAAGCTGCAAAACACTATCTGGTTTTATCAACATTATGCTGAAGCTTGCTTTTTAACCATAAATTCCGCACAGCGCTTCGCACCAGGAAACATTTTATGAGGATTGCAACGTTGTTCTGGATCGAAAACAGTTCTCAACTTTTTCATAGCTTCCAAATCATCCTTAGCAAACTGTTTATTCATAAAGTCAATTTTTTCCGCCCCGATTCCATGCTCACCGGTAACACTCCCCCCTAACGCAACGCACTTTGTTAAAATATCATTACCAGCCAAAAGCGCCTTCTTAACTTGGTCAGGATTACGTTCATCAAATAGGATAAGAGGGTGAATATTCCCATCTCCAGCATGAAATACATTTGGAATGCAAAGGTTATACTTCTCACTTACAACACCAATAAAGCGCATAATTTCCGGCACCTTACTGCGAGGCACAACCCCATCTTGTGTAACATAATTTGGACTTAACCGACCAACCGCACCAAAAGCTCTCTTACGGCATTTCCACAAAGCATTCCGCTCATAATCATCCTTAGCTAATCGTACTTCTCGGGCTTTGTTGCGTTTGCAAATTAATTCCACTTGCCCAGCCTGCTGTTTTACCCCGCCTGACAACCCATCCAATTCAATAATCAAAACCGCTCCTGCATCAGTCGGAAAGCCAACTTTATAAGCTTCTTCCAACGCCTGAGTAATAACCTGATCCATCATCTCCAAAGCGCCAGGCACAATCCCCTCAGCAATTATATCACTAACAGTGCAGCTGGCTTGTTCCACACTATCAAAAACCGCAAGGAAAGTTTTAAAAGAAGCTGGCTTTTTCACAAGACGAACCAATGCCCTTGTAACAACCCCAAACATCCCCTCACTTCCGATCGCAGCCCCACGAAAATCATACCCTTCAACATCTTCACCTCCATCAGGCTTCACACCAAACCACTCAATACTCCCATCAGGCAGAATCATTTCATAACCTAGGACATGGTTTGTGGTTACACCATTTTTTAGAGTATGAGGGCCGCCTGAATTGGTTGCTATATTACCGCCTATTGTACATGCCGATTGACTGGACGGATCAGGAGCAAAAAATAATCCATGAGGAGATGCCTCTCTCGTAACCCATGCGTTTACACATCCAGCCTCAACTAAAGCCCTGCGATTTCGCGGATCAACTTCCAGAATCTTATTCATTCGTGTTAACGCGATCATCACACCTCCGTCAACAGCTAAAACCGCCCCACTAAGACTTGTGCCTGCTCCACGCGGGATAATTGGTAAATTAAATTTCTTACATAACAGAACAACCTGAACAACTTCATCGACACTCCCAGGCAAAACAACAGCTGAGGGAAGATTCTTCTGCATAGTATATGCATCACACTCATAAACAACTAATTCGCTTTTATCTGAGATCACCGCATCGACACCCACAATATCTATTAGTCGATTAACTACCTCATTTCTAAGTTTCAATTTCATGATCACAAATAGCGCATATTGCGGGACTTTATCATAAATTATTTCGGTGTTTGAAATGGGCCTTACACATTATATGCTATAGACCTTACTGCAAAAAATCGCTTCGAAGAGTGCTGAAAAAAGAAGAGTTTTACTAGTTAGAAATCGCCTTGGAAGATTACACGGAAAAACTTATTTACCCATGGTGTCAATCATTTGGATCAAAGGCAGGAACATAGCAATCACAATACTGCCGACAATAACTGCAAGAAAACAAATCATGATGGGCTC
>JASLKL010000068.1 GCA_030747605.1 Verrucomicrobiota bacterium
CTTGATCCGTCGGTAGCGTTGTGCGGCTCGGCCGTCATTCCAGATTCCGCTTTTCTTTACGTTCTCGAAGGCTGCTGTAAGCCTTTTTTGTAGTGTGTCATCGAAGCCAGCTCCATGTACAACGTGCCCAAATTCGTGCACCAATATGCTTTCAAGTTGCATTCCTCCCTTGTATTCCATGACATCTTCCTCAGCAAAAACCACAGTTGGCCGTGAGCCGATGTACGTAAGAAAGCCGCGCTGACGCCAATTGTAATAATCTAGTTCCTTGCCGCTTTTGTTGGATGAAAATTGAGGCAATTGAGAAGTTAATTCGTCGTGTCCGATTAGTAGGCAAAGTACTTTCTTTTTTCGGATACGATCGGCGATCTTCGGCTTCAGATTGCGCATGAGCATGTCGAACTGATATGCAGTTTCATTGTGCGCCAGATTGGCAACCTTGTCAGAGGTGACGATCAAGATGTCCTGAACCATGGTTGCTTTTTTATAAAAAGTACGGTCGAGTTTGTACTCATTTGCTTGGGCCCCCGAAAGTGACTCAACGGAGTACGTTGCGTGTCCCTGTACGGATAATCCTAGTAGCAATAAACCCGAAAAAGTTTTTGTAAGACACATGGGGGAAGCGTTACCGAAGCTTACGCTTCAGGCAATCTTTGATCATAGGAACTTTACTGCCAACTTAACGGCCTCGAACAAGCTGCCAGGATTTGCTTGGCCAAGCCCGGCAATATCGAGTGCGGTGCCGTGGTCGACCGAAGTGCGGATAATTGGTAGCCCAAGAGTTGTATTCACGGCTTCATCGAAGCAAAGTGCCTTGAGGGGAATATGCCCCTGATCGTGATACATGCAAACGAACAAGTCGGTTTCTTGCCGCTTGGCTGGAAGAAATGCGGTGTCTGGGGAGACAGGCCCTTCAACATCTAGGCCCAGCTTTCTTGCCGATTCAATCGCTGGGATGATCGACGCTTGTTCTTCCATTCCGAATAATCCGTTTTCTCCTGCATGCGGGTTTAATCCGAGTACGACAACTTTTGGTTTGTTGCCTCTAATACGGTGAATGGCTTTCGCTCCGAGTTCAATGGCGTTGAAAATATGGGCTTCAGTAAGAAGTGATGGTACTTCGGCATAGCTCACATGCGTCGTTACAAATACTGCCCGCACCTCGCTTGAGTACTGCAGCATACAAACATGTTCAGCGTGTGTCTTGTCGGCAAAAATCTCGGTGTGGCCCGGAAATTTAATTCCGGCCGAATGCAGCGCCTCTTTATTAATTGGAGCTGTTGTTACGGCTGAAACTTGCCCGCTCAGTGCGGCATTAATGGCATCCTCGATATAGGAATAAGCGGCTTGCCCCGATTTGGCATTTGCGGTGCCGATAGTAAACTCGTTTAGATCGATTGCGCCGATGTTAAGGACACAAGGCCTGTCCGCCTCACTTAAACCGGTTATAACTCGCTCTGGTTTATCTAAGTTACATAGAGTGGCCGTCAGTTCTAAGACCGAGGAACAACCAAAAATGATTGGTGTGCAAATTTTTGCGATGTCCTTGTTCTGTAAAAGCCTAAGACAAACTTCTGGGCCTACTCCGGCCGGATCTCCCATGGTTACCGCGATCTTTGGCAGACTCACGTTAATTAAGTTTTAGCCAAATTACATGGCCATGATTTTTGTAAGGGGCAACTATGTCTTTTGATTGCATAGCAAGTTAAAGAATCATTGATTATTTCTTAACCCATGGGGCTCTAGCATTTTTTGTGATTTCAGCATCAAGATTTTCCATGCGATTACGAAGGGTTTTAACAATTTCCGGTTTTATTTCAGCCAAGTTATTCTGTTCACCGATGTCCGCTGCAAGGTTGAAGAGGAAGACTTGAGTAGACTGAACCCCCGATGGGTTCGCATTGCCTCTTCGCCGAGCTCGAGGTTTTTTCACTAGAAGTTTCCAGTTGTGGCTACGGATGCCTTCGATGGCCCCGCGCGAGGTATAGTAAAGGAATTCCTCGCGTGGTGATTGATTTACAGTTCCCTTCCAGATTCCAGATGCGTCCAACCCGTCGATCTTATTTTTGGGCAAAGTTGTGTCGATTAGGGCGGCGATGGTGGGGAGTACATCGATAGTGCCGGTGAGTTCATCACATACTGTGCCTGCAGGGATGTTTGGGCCGCGGATTACACAAGGTACGCGTTGGCCTCCTTCGAAAGTTGTGCCTTTTCCATCACGCAGGGGGCCGGCGGAACCGCCATGATGGCGGAATGGTAGCCATGGACCGTTGTCTGTTGTGTAGATGACGTAAGTTTTGTCTGCTAGTTTAAGATCGTCTAAAGCTTTAAGTAAGCGGCCTACCTCAGAATCTATATGCTCAATAGTGTTGATGTAGGCGTTCTTGGGATCTGGATCACGAACATCGTCTGGTACATACAACGGGATATGAGGCATGGAGTGCGGCAGATAAACGAAAAAGGGCCTTTCCTTGTTCTCCTTAATAAAATCTATGGACTTCTGTGTATAGCGGCGTGTGACGGTTCGCTGGTCTACAGGTAGCTCAACGATTTTTTCGTCCTCAATCAATGGCGTCTTCCATTTGGTTAATGTTGATCTAGGATCCTTCCAGAGGCTATCCATGCCTTCCCACCCCCCGCGAGGCTTGCCCTTGTTATCTGGGTGATTCATATCATTGGAGTATGGGATGCCGTAGTAGGTGTCGAAGCCGTTTGCGGTAGGCAATACTTCTTTGTGGTGTCCGAGGTGCCATTTGCCGAAACAAGCGGTGGCGTATCCTTGCGACTTTAAGTGATCAGCGATGGTGTGTTCTTTTGGATTTAGCCCCTTCTTGGATGCCGGAAACAGTACATGTTGGTGCATGCCAACGCGTTTAGGATAGCAGCCAGTGAGCAAAGCCGATCGGGAAGGAGTGCAGACCGGGGAAGCCACCATGAAGCTCGTGAATTTTCTCCCTTCCTTTGCAATGCGGTCGATGTTTGGAGTGCGAATGGTTTTAGATCCAAAACAGCCCAGGTCTCCATAGCCTTGATCATCAGTGAATATGATAATGAAATTTGGTTTAGCGGCTTGCGCGATTCCGGAGGATGCTAAGAGAGTGCCAAGGACGCACACTATGAGATATATTTTTCGTTTCATGAGATATGATGAGAGAATGATAGAGTCCGGACTGATGAAGAGTTCATAAGGCCTGCGCATGGGTGGTAATGAAAAACAGGACTTTGTATTTTGCTATTTGTTGAGCTTAACAAACTACACTTCAGATAAGGATTCCGTGGTTCCGCCGAAGCTATTAGTTTCTACGCCGAGTTTTTGGAGCATGTTTAAGTAAAGATTAGAGAGGGGTAATTCTGTGTAATTCATTTCGGCACGCCAGCCGGCATCCGTGGATATGCCGGAGGTGGCCTGATTGCTTTCGTTTCCTTGGCCATATTTAAGATACTGACCGTGTTTAAATCCCATGTTGCTGCCCCCAATTAGTAGCAGGGGATAGTTGCGAGATAAATGAAAGGCACTTGAAGCAGATCCAAATAAGAGAGCGGTATTTTCAAGCATGTTTCCTTTGCCTCCAGGTTCGGCAGTGTTTTTTAGCCGACTGGCAAAGCGTCCGAGCTCTTCGTTAATAAACCGACAGTAGGTGCCAAAATTTTTCCAGCCGTCAGGCTCTTTGGTTGCATGGGAAAGTTGATGCGTAAGCTTGAATCCGACAGCTCGACCAAGGTAGTCACTAATTCCTACGCCGTTTTCACGGCCAAGTTGGTAGGTGGCCACACGCGTGGTATCAGTTTTGAATGCGAGGTAAATCAGATCATACATGGTTTGCAGATATGTACGGGGATCTTCGGGAGTAATATCTAGCTTCAGATGATCTATTCCTACCTGTGGTAGAGGCATATTTAACCAGCGTTCCGCTTTTTCGATTTTTGTTTCGGTGTCGCGAACTGACTGCAAGTATTCGTCTAATGTATTCTGATCGTGCTTTGATAAAGAGCGCTGTAGAGAACGTGCGTCCTCCAGTAGGTCGTCGAGAGAGCTCTTGCTAAGCGAGAGGCGCTGTGCGGAGTCTTGACCACTCTTCACGAAGAGCATGTCGAAAATTCGTTTGGGCTTATGTTCGGCAGGAATTGGGCGGCCGCTGCTATTGAAGGACAATGTTTGTGCGCCACGTGGAGATCCGGTCCCACCATCGGTAGACAATACAAGTGATGAATGGCGGGTTTTCATTCCAACGCTGGCGGCGAAAACTTGGTCGAGTGAAATGCTATTCTGATAATCACCATCCGCCCCGGTGTCCGCCCCGGTCAGGAATTGATCAGCATTAGAGTGACCATGTACCCTTCGCACTGCAGGGTGAGACAATCCGGAGAAAATGGTCAGATCATTTCGTAGCGGGGATAATGTCTCCATACATTTCGTAAAGGTAAAATTTTTCCCCTGCCCATGCGGAAACCAGCTCCAATCTTTGAAAGCAGGATCTTTTTCTAGTGGCATAGGAACCCCATCAGGCAAGTAAAAACATGCAAGCCTCTTACGCTTCATGTTTTTTTTGGTTTCTTTAGCGATGCTAGAGAACGATTCAAACCAAGGTAATGCAAGCGCCACGCCCGTTCCCCTTAGAAATTTCCGGCGGTCTAGAGAAGATAACTTAGAATTCATGGCTTTTGCTCCAACAGAGCTCATTTTAGCTGAAACATATCACTTTTCACAATCAGAATTACAAGATCTCTGAGGCCATCGCCTTGTTTGCGTAGATCGGCGGTTATTTGGTCAACCTGAGATCGGTCTCCAAATGTTAATGGTCGGCCAAGGGCATAGCCTATTAATTTGTGCGTCAGCGCTCGAATAAACTGATCCTGCCGATTCGTTAGCAGATATTCTTTTAAACCTCGCATGCCGTTTAGCTCATATTTGTTAAATAGCATGCTGTTAGCGTCTACGGGATTCTTGCCGATTTTGTTGCGCCATCTGCCTATTGCATCATAGTTTTCGAAAGCAATACCCCATGGATCAATTTTTGCATGACAAGCGTGGCAGGCAGGATCATTACGGTGATCTTCCATGCGCTGTTTTAGGGTGAGCTTCATAATTTCAGGATCTGCTAAATCAATTTCAGGTACAGCTGGAGGCGGAGGCGGGGGTGGGTCATTCAGTAGGTTTTCTAACAGCCATATGCCGCGCTTGAGCGGGTGGGAATCTTTGCCATCGGAATTCATTGCTAACAGGCCTGCTTGTGTGAGAACGCCCCCCCTTCTGTTATTATTTTCAAGTTTTACTGCTCGGAATTCATTCCCGATGACTTCTGGCATTTTGTAATATTCTGCGAGGCGATCGTTTACCATTACATAATCCGATTGTAGAAAATCTACCACGCTATGATTATGCCGAAGTAACTCGGCGAAAAATGCAATAGGTTCCTCTTTCATTGCTTCTAATACGATCGGATCGAATCGCCCTCTTTTTTTGGCTAGGCCATCAGGGGTTGTCAAAAATGCCTTGGAATCGATCTTTAAATAATCCAATAGCTCGAGTCCTAGCCATTGGCGGGTGAAGTGATACGCAAAACGTTTTGCTTTTGGATTAGCTAACAATCGTAATGTCTGCGCTTGTAATATTTCCGGTTTGCTAAGGTCGCCTTTAGCTGCAAGTTCTAACAGAACGGCATCAGGAGTACTGCTCCAAAGAAAAAACGAAAGGCGACTTGCCAATTCAAAATCAGAAATATGATCTGCATTTCTCCCTTTATTATTTTCACCAGTCCGAACGAGATATAGAAATTTTGGAGATGACAATACTGTGGATAAAACCTCTACTATTGCCTCCTGAAAATCCTGACATTCGGGACGTAATTTTGCGAAGAGAGCTAGTTTTTGATCAACCTCTTTTTTTGTTACCTGCTTCCTCCAAGCTCGGCTCATGAAGCGAGTTAGTACAGCGCGGGCATATTTTTTTTCATCCTCACTCTTGCCCTTTTCGAAGAAAATTCGTTTGTGCGATTTCGGCGGCCATTGTTTGAAAGTTGGGGCTGTGATCTCTATGTAGTCGATCTTTACCGCTACTTTTTTGCTCGAGTCGTTATGAAAAGAAAGGAACTCTGCCGGATTGGGCAGATCGCCCAGTTTTGTGATGTGACGATAAGCGTTTCGGGTAATCTCGCTAAGTCGCACATCCCAGTGATAAAACTCAGGTTTATCCGGAGGCGCAGTAATAGTGATATCACGCTTGCTAGCTCTTACCGCCACGCGTGAATCATTGCTTGCTTGATTCCCAAAATATAATCGCAATGTTGGGGGATGCTTTTCTTCTTCTGAATATTTTGCTGCGCGAATGCTGATTCGCATATTCCCTGTGTCTGGCAATCCGTCTCCCAGGTCGACGATGTGTCTTGCATTTGCAGGGATCACAATTACGTCTGAAGAAACGGCTGGGACTTCAGGGCGTGTTGGAGTTGGGGCCCATGCATGCTTGGCGCCATTATAACTCCAGCGTGGAGGAATGCCTTGGCCGGTTATTAGATCTCTATAGTGGAGCTTATTGGAATCATGCGAAAATGTTTCTTCTTGTTCCTTAATTGCTTCATCAAGAGTAAGCCCTTCTTCCTTAATTCGTTTTCGAGTTCCTTCTATGGTTGCTGTGTACTTAGGATTGATCCGTTTAGCCGCGGCTTTCATAGAGATCCCGTAGTAAACGGGATTTGGGTGTTCGCCGCGAACAGTTGCTTGCTCTAGTGCTTTTCTTGCCATTTGCCGGTATTGTTCAAACTGCACTACGGTCATTTGCAACATTTCTGAGCTATTCTTGAAGCCATCCGCCGATGCCGTTTCTGGCGGGAGATCACGAGAAAAATCATGCGGAATTCCAAGCAAGTCCTGCAGTGCGTACTTGTACTCGTAGCGTGTCATCCGCCGAAACGATGTGTGTCCTTTTTGGCTGCGGCGCACCTGTGATGCCGTTTGAATTTCTCCAGATAACCATTCGACAATATTTGCCTTCTCGGCGTTCGTGAGATCCACTTCGGCATCTTCCGGCGGCATTTCACCATTGCTAATTACGTTGAACACCTCTAGCCACCAGTTGACATCCTTCCCTTTCAGCAGGTTGGGATCTAATGTGTCTACTCGGAATTGCCCCTTTTGTTTTTTTGGGCCGTGACACTTTACGCACGTCCGCTTCAAAATTGGTTCTACCTCATTTTTGAAATTGGCCAAGCGCGCCTTGGGCGTTTCCTGCGGCTGGGCCAGGCTGGAAGTCAGACCACTACTTAGAAGAGCACACGTAATAGACCAAAAAAAGAACCTCATGAACTCCCGCACTGCTATCACCATCTCGCGTTTTTCGCCAGAGATTTTATTATTACTGCAACGGGTTTTCAAACCACACAATGTTTTTACTTTGCTGGCCTGCGATTAGAGCGTCGAGATCCCCGTCGGCATCCATGTCTACGAGGCGTATATCGTAGGCGGCTTGATCGTCGTGAATGATGTGTGTGGTGAATTTGCCTTTTCCGTTATTCTCAAACCAAGCGGCTTTTCGGCTGACGTAGGCGCAGGTCACGGCGTCGATGTCGCCATCGGCGTCGATGTCCCCGACCTGTAGACAGTGTGGCGACATGAGGTCGGTGTTTATGTCATGGATATTCCACTTAGGGTTCTCATACCAAATGAGCCCCGTGCCGTGACCACGTCCAGCTATAATGTCTAGTCTGCCATCATTGTTCACGTCGGCGGGCATGATATTTGTGGCGCCTGGATGGTTGCCAGGCAAGAGATGTTTCTTAAAAGGCTTCGTGGTATCCTTTCCCGCTTCCCACCATGCGAACCATTCGCCTTTTCCGGATTTGTCTTGATTACCGCCTTTGGCAGCAAGAGTTATGTCGAGAAGGCCGTCACCATTGAGATCTCCTGCCCCGAGGTAATGGCTCAAGCCAGGAGCATCGTTTTTGGCAAACACATGACGTGTCCAGCGTTCCTCGCTAAGAGGTTTTTTTGGGACTTCCAGCCAAACGGCGGAATCAGGAAACTTTCCTTTTGGCTGGGCGCTGTTGGCGAGGAGATCAAGTTTGCCATCGTTATTGACGTCTGCCTTGAGCACCCCATGGATGCCTATAATTTCATCTTCAACAATGCGAGTCTTCCATGGTGTGCTAGTTGAATTCTTGTTCGGCTGCTCGAACCAAACGATAAGCCCGGGCTGATATCGCGCGCCAATGAAGTCGGCATCGCCATCATTATCTACATCGAAGGTTTCACCATGAATAAAAGTGTGATCCTTATGGCTGCCAATAATGAACTGATTCCAGTCTGGCGCTACAAACAATCGAGTTATACTGCCGGCATTGCTGATCACATCAATTTTACCATCACCGGTGAAATCTGCGGCGACTGCAACATTGTTGTGTAACCCCTCCCAGATGATGTGGCGCTGCCAATTGCCTTTTACCGCAGCTTGTGTGGCACATACTATTAAGGCGTAAACAAAAAAGATCCTAAAGCTAAGCATAATATTGATTGATGACTTTTGTATTTATCAGAACAGAGTTTATATCAATTGTCTCTACTGTCTGACATAACGGTTATAGTAAGGCTGCACTGGCATTAATAAAAACGGTTTTGTCAGGAAAATTATATAGGAATCTGGCACAAAATAATTAAAGGCTAATAACTTAAATTAGAAGCAGTTTTTTTCGTTTGGTTAAGCGTATAGTTGTACTTGTGCCCCCGCCTCAGCTAACTAGACTCCCTGCGTGCGTATTTTTATTTCACTATATTTTGCTATTGTAACTCTGAGTGCGGAAAATTGGCCAGGTTGGCGCGGCCCAAATGGAGATGGTATTAGCAATGAGAAAATAGTCCCAAAACTATGGAGTGATACAAAAAACATTGCCTGGAAGAAACCAATTCAAGGTGAAGGGCATTCATCCCCTATAGTCTGGGGTGACCGAGTTTTCCTTACAACTAGCTTAACTGATCAGAATGAAAGACGGTTATTATGCTTGGACCGACTTGCGGGGCGGCTTTTGTGGGATGAGTTAGTAGTCCAATCGTCACCCGAGTCGATTCATCGTCTGAATAGCCGTGCTTCAGGCACGCCTGCTACAGATGGGGAGCAGGTTTATGTTGCGTTCATGCGGGCAGAAGGAGCAAAGGTAATTGCGCCTAATGTTGGATCAAAGCGAATGATCACACCTGGGAAAATTATTGTCGCTGCGTATGATTTTAAAGGGCAACAAAAATGGAAAACTAACGTTGGCGATTTTGTCAGTGCGCATGGATTTAACTCTTGCCCGTTGTTATTTGAGGATTTCGTCATAATTAATGGGGACCATGATGGCGATGCTTATCTCGTGGCACTTGATCGCCATACCGGTAAAGAGAAATGGCGAACAATTCGTGAAAATAAAACGCGCAGCTATGTAACTCCTATCATTCGTGAGATTAAAGGAAGAACACAGATGCTTCTATCCGGGAGTTTATCTGTAGCAAGTTACGATCCTCGGACAGGAAGCCGCCACTGGATTGTAGATGGCCCGACCGAACAATTTGTCGCATCCATGGTTTACAATGGGGAATATGTTTTTGTTACTGGTGGTTATCCGGAGCGACATATTTTAGCGATTAATCCGGATGGCGTCGGCAATGTGACAGACACACATATAGTGTGGCGAACCACAAGAGGTGCGGCATACGTGCCATCTCCAATAGTTGTAGGGCGATATTTATTGATTGTTGCGGATAGCGGGATTGCGAGTTGTTTCGATGCTATGAGTGGAAAGCGCTTATGGCAGGAGCGATTACCTGGGGGGCATAGCCCATCGCCTGTTTCAGCTAATGGGCTGGTTTATTTTATTTCTGATAGTGGAATTACTTCGATTGTTCGCCCTGGAAATGCATTTGAGGTTGTTGGTAAAAATGATTTAGGAGAGAGGGTCTCTGCTAGTGCGGCTGTTAGCCAGAGCCAGCTCTTTATTCGGTCGCATCAGCATCTTTATTGCATTGGCAAGTTGAAGTAGGTCAAACCATGAGTCGAAAACGTTCTCTCCCTGCTGCAGAAACCCTCATATGGCCGATCACTTCCGCGATTGAGCCTATCGACTTGAAAAAATTATTTGCGCTTCAAAAACCAATGGAATTAGAGCTTGGTTGTGGAGATGGTTCTTTCACGCTGCAGTATGCCATGGAAAATCCAGCACTTAATATTGTAGCGCTGGAACGGTTACTGGGTCGTATTACTAAACTTAACCGTAAGGCGCATCGAGCTGAATTGAAAAACCTTAGATTACTTCGAGCAGAGGCAAGATATGTTCTCGAGTATTTACTTTCGCCGGATTCATTTGAAGCTGTTCATGTTTATTTCCCTGATCCTTGGCCAAAAAAACGGCATCACAAAAATAGGCTTATTGGGGGACTATTTCCTGCCATAGTTAAGCGATTACTTCGGAAGGATGGTGTTATCTATCTGCGTACTGATAATATAGAATATTTTGAACAAATGTTGGAGGTGTTCGGTGCGGCTAAAGGATTTGATTCAATAGAGACGCCTGAGTCCGTGAAGAAAATTATTACCGACTTTGAAAGAGATTTTAACTCTAAAGGTATTCCAACAAGATACGCTGCTTATAGAAGCATATAACTGACAATTAAGGGTTTTTGGGAATAATTAATTGTTGGCCTACTTTTACTCGAGGTGAAGGGGGGGGAGGGAGGGGAGGGTTTGCGCGGAGAATGGCCTTTACAGATGAATTATTTTTTCGAGCAATACTATTCAGCGTATCGCCTTTTTTTACCCGGTAAACAGTTTTTACATCTGCCTGAGCGAAATGTGCTTGAAATTCCATTCGCATGATCGCTGCGGGCTGAAAGGTAGCTTTCCCAAAGCTTGGGCTGCTTACTTCAACGCCTGCTTTCGTCCATTGTTCTAATACAAATGTCAACCGGCTGCCATCACTGAGATGAGCAATGACACGCTTTTTGAGCGGCATGGTTAAGCTGGTCTTGATTGTTGCTGGCTCTATTTGTTTTACCCGTTCAAGTGGTACGGGAAATTCTCCTTCGAGCGTTTTGACTTGAAGTTTACCATCGGAAATACCAGTAACGGTGCCTTCCATTCGATCGTTGTTAATTAACTTCACAAGATCACTTTCCGATCCTATTGGATGAGTGGGAGGTTCCTGAAAACGGCCGTCCCATTCCTCTATTCGTAGATTGGCAATGCGTACTGCACCACGCCCTTGATGCACTATTCGAATACCTGTTCCTTCCCCAGCAAAACCATCAGAGTCCGTCCATTTACGAATTACTTTACCGTTGATAGAAACAGCGATCATTTTTTCAGGTTTGCTAGCAAAGAATTCAACATGAGAGTTGGACTGGTTACGAAAGCCAGGCAGTGTTGCTTGTCCGAGATAGGTCAGCGGTTTATCCTTTTTCACGGGTAAAAGATTAACTGAATAGCTATTTAGTTGAATACTGTAAAACCCTCCAAAGTCCGGTTCATTCTCCTTCGTTGAAAGGCTGATAGGGTGAAGTGTATCTGTGTATAGCGCAAATGCGAGGTGGAGAGAACCGCTCCACTCGAGATCAAAAGACAGGCGAGAGCGATCAGGGAGATTCAGATTACGCGCAATTGACGCGGCAGGCTTGGCATGAAACCCCCCGTTATGATAGCGCCATTTTCCGGATTGACCTAAAATTTCGTTGGCGATCTTGCCATGTGTCCATGCTGAATCGCTTTCGGGTCCTTGAAAAATAGTTTTAAGACCTTTTGCTAAGGGCGCGATTTTGCGAATGCTTTGGCGATTAATTTTCATCCTACCGGAGTGCCACGTGTCTAATAGAAAAGAACTATTAGTGGTTCCTGCAAGATTGCCTCGAAAATGGTCACCGTTGATCAACTCCACTTCGCAGAGGTTGCCCGGCGGGAGCTTTATAGGGCTTTGGCTGTCCAATGTGACCTCGGTAATGCGATTAATGTTGAATTGCA
>JASLKL010000069.1 GCA_030747605.1 Verrucomicrobiota bacterium
GTTTTGCGCAGGTTAAACAACTACGAATACAATCAGTCCGTACGCGATTTAACCGGCATAATGTCACTTAATCCCACTCGCGAGTTTCCGGTAGATGGGGCGGCCGGCGAAGGGTTTACTAACACTGGAGATGCACTGGGGATGTCACCCGCATTAATCAACAAATTTCTAGATGCCGGCAAAGAAATCGCTGATTACGCTGTGCTACTTCCTGACGGCATAAGATTCTCAAAACACACCAGTGAACGGGATAGAGCTGATGAGCTAATAGCAAGCATCCGTCAATTTTATGCTCAGTTCGCGAATGTCAATAGGCAGTCCGGTGATACTTGGAATGATTCTGACAAAGCCAAAGCAAATGTTATTGAACGTAACGGGAGTATCCCATTGGAGGCTTATTTTTCGCTTTTACTAAAAGAACGGGAGGCGCTCGAAAAAAACAATAAAAGTTTCAGAGAACTTGCTGAAAAACATGAATTAAATGAAAAATATTTAAAGTCACTATGGAAAACACTAAGCCTAGATATTGATCCAGAAGGTTCCTTGCTGCTCAATCAATTACGAAAACAGTGGCAGGCGATTAAAGACACAAATCCTAAACCATTAATCAACTCGATCCACCAATGGCAACAAGCACTTTGGAAGTTTGATCCAATTGGCCATATTGGCCGCAAGGATGGACCAACTGCTTGGATGAATCCCAAATCAATCACCCAGTCTTCTGTTGATTTTAGCTTAAAACTTACTCCCAAAAAAAATGGTGAAGACTTGGTAATTTATCTCTCAGCAACGAATGCTGGAGATGGTGAAACAAATGATTTTGTACGCTGGAGAAACCCTCGCCTGACTGGCAACAATAAATCCGATTTATCAATACGCGATGTCTCAGGATTAGCTAAACGGTTAACGAGATTACGCAACGAATCATTAGCATTAACTTCCCGGTATCTAAATGCTGCTGTGGAGGCAATTGAGGGACAGCCGGACGTAGACAAGTTGGCCAATCAATACAAATTAGAACCAGATATACTCTACTCTTGGCTGGATTACTTAGCAGTCAGCCCGGCACGCCCGGTAGAGATCGAAGGATTATTTACCAATAAACTTCAGCGATTGGGTGGTACGGACTATGTCAACGGCTGGGGACTACCAGAAACGCCGAGTGTTGTAGCTAATTCCTCTGACTCTGAGTATCGCATACCCGGCATTGCTAGACCTCACGGAGTTGAATTACACCCCTCACCTAATCTCTTTGTTGCAGTAGGATGGAAAAGCCCAACTAGTGGGGAACTTGTTATCTCAGCAAAAATAGCGGATGCACATGTGAACTGTGGTAATGGAGGTGAATGGTGGGTTCAACATCATACCAGCCGTAAATTAGTAAATATTGGATATGGTGAATACAATACAGGCGGCTCAGGAGAACTAAACCCTTTTAAATTAAATGTAAATGTCGGCGATGTGATTAGACTGGCAATCGGCCCTAGGGATGGGAGTCACGCCTGCGATCTAACTCACGTTGACATGACCCTTACTGAAACCGGTGGGACCAAAAACACTTGGGACATATCTAAAGATATATCTGGCAGGATACTTGATGGGAACCCACTGAAAGACCGGTACGGCAACAATGCAGTTTGGCACTTTTATAGTGGCAATATAGAGGATGTGGCGAAAGTTCCTCATAAAGTATTACAAGTACCAGAGGGGTCACTAATTACAAAATGGCTTGATGAAAAGGATATAACAAAACGCAATAGCCTTGCTGCAAGCATCCAATCCCTGGCAACCGGCAAATTTAAACCTAAACCAAATTCGCCCGACACAATACTATTAGAACACATACAAAAAATAGCTGTTCCTAACCAATTCAAATCCATCCTAAAATCCGTCAAGCCAGATCCACGATTCGGCAAGCATCCTCTTGGACACGAGGTGGTTTCAGCGGACTTAATCTCAAAGGCACCACATGTAATAGAATTACGTATTCCATCAAAAATAGCAGAAGGGCGCACACTGGTTGTCTCAGGAGATCTAGAACCTGAGCATGGCCACTCCGGTAGTGTGCAATTATCTGTAGGGCTGGATAAACCAAATCTTGATGTGCTTTCGCCTTCAAAACCAATAATCACGACCGCTAATAGCGGCACTGAAAAGAGTATAAATGCTAGTCTAGATGATTTTCGAGACCTATTCCCTGCATCAATTTGTTATCCGAAAATTGTGCCTGTCGATGAGGTAGTTACAATGTCACTTTATTTTCGGGAAGACGAAGCACTGCAACGTCTTATGCTCGATGACGAACAAAAAAGAAAGTTGAACCAACTTTGGGATGAGCTGCTTTATATTACGAAAGAGCCCTTTAAAAAGGAAGTTGCCTATGAACAAATCGTTGAGTTTTCAACACAGGACCGTCCCGACCTTGTAATTGCATGGAAACCTTATAAGCCAATATTGATGGACGAAGTAGCAGCTTTTCGAGCAAGACTTCTTGCAGATGAACCAATTCACCTAGATGCGGTTATCGACTTCGCCGAACGCGCATGGAGCCGCCCACTCAATAAAGAAGAAAAGAATAGCCTTCGAACACTCTACAAAACTCTCCGCAATCGAGAAATTGACCACGAAAAGGCCATAAAGTTAACCCTCGCAAGGGTGCTCACATCTCCTACTTTTTTGTATAGACGCGAGAAAGCTGGTGAAGGGACTAAGCCCGTCACCGTTAGCGCCATAGAACTAGCTAAACGTCTCAGCTACTTCCTCTGGTCATCCATCCCAGATACAACTTTGAGGGAGTTGGCAGATAACGGTAAATTGATGAATGACGATGTGTTACTTAGCGAAGCAAATCGTATGTTGAAAAACTCACGGATACGCCGCTTAGCTGAACAATTTGCCTGCCAATGGCTTCATATACGAGATTTTGACCAAAATGATGATAAAAATGAACAACGTTTCCCAGAATTCGCCACATTAAGGAAAGACATGTACGAAGAGTCGGTTCGTTTCTTCGAGGATATGTTTCGCAATGATGGCTCAGTCTTAGACCTGTTAACAGCAGACCATACATTTTTGAATGAGCGTTTGGCTAAGCATTACGGAATAAATAATATTATCGGCGAAGAATGGCGACGTATTGATGGAATGCAGGCTAAAGGCCGAGGTGGTGTGTTAGGTTTAGCTACAGTGCTTGCAATAAACTCTGGTGCATCTCGTACCAGTCCAATCCTGCGGGGTAATTGGGTATATGAAACTTTGCTAGGCGAAAAACTTCCTCGCCCTCCGGCGGATGTTCCACAATTACCTGAAAGTGTGCCTACCGGACTAACCGCACGACAACTGATCGAAAAACACAGCGAAGTGCCAGAATGCGCGAAGTGCCATGAACGAATTGATCCTTACGGTTTTGCTCTTGAAGAATTTGATGCAATCGGGAGGCAACGCCTAACCAATTTTAATAGCGAAACAAAACTAATGGATGGCACACAAATTAAGGGCTTGATCGGGCTTCGAGAGCACTTAGCGACCAACCGGCTTGATGATGTAATGAATCAATTCTGCCGCAAACTTCTTGGCTATGCCCTAGGCCGCGAAGTCGCACTTTCAGATTTGCTGTTAATCGAAAAGATGAAAAATCATCTGGAGAAAAACAATTATCGATTCAGCAAGGCAATCGAAGTAATCATACTCAGTCCACAATTCCGAAAAATTCGGGGTCGCCAGACTATAAATCAGTATTGACTAGAGCAGTCAACAATTCAGCATAAGCCGAAATCCGAACCAATGAAGGCATCATCCCAACAATTTTCACGCCGCACTATGTTACGCGGCCTTGGTGTATCAATGGCTCTACCATGGATGGAATCGCTTCGTGTGTGGGGAGACACTAACCGTAAGAGCCAACAGGCAAGTGATGCTCCGACCCGAATGGCAATCCTTTTTACCGGCTGCGGTTTTCATAAGCAGGAATGGTGGGCCAAAGGAGAAGGCACAAACATGGAACTAGGAAAAGTCCTCCATCCACTTAATGATTTTAAGAAGAAAATGGTTTTCATTCGCGGCCTCTACAACGCTGAAGCACTGAAAGGAAACATTCACAGTTCACAAACAGGCAACCTCCTCTCAGGCGCTCCACTGGCATCCGGAGGAAGAATCCAGTCTGGCACCAGTGTCGACCAATTCGTTGCTCAACAGATTGGCCAACGCACTAAACTTCCAAGTCTCGTGTTAGGCTGTGAGAAAGCGAACCCATCCGTACATAAGGATTACTCAATGCTTTACAGTTCACATATTTCGTGGACAAGCCCTACCACCCCAACCCCGCTAGAAGTCTATCCGGCGCTTGCATTTGACCAGATGTTTAAAAACAGAACACAGGCTGGCGATCAAAGTGTACTGGATGCGATACTGTCAGATGCAAAAGATTTACGCCGCAATATCAGCCGCCTAGATCAACAAAAACTCGATGAATATCTTAACTCTGTCCGAGAGGTGGAGCAACGCATAGAGAGCGCTGGGAAACGCGGAGAATTGCAGGGCTGGCGGCCTACATTGACCGCTCCTAACATACCACGCCCAAAAGATGGCTACCCACAGGACATTGTCGAACATATGCGAATCATGAGCGACCTACTAGTGCTTGCATTTCAGACGGATACCACTCGCATCTGCACCCTAAAACTCAACAACGACCATGGCACACTGCGCTTCCCGCACATTGGCGTAGATTATATGATCCATCATTTACTCTCACACAGTGATACTGATGATTGGCTAAAAGTGAACCAGTTTTTCCTTGATCAGATGGCATATATCGCTCATCGCCTCGACAACATTCAGGAGGGTGATCGCACCTTGCTTGACAATTCCATGTTGATGTTATGCTCGAGCATGTTAACTGGACACCACGATGCAACACAATTACCCGTAGTGATGCTAGGAGGAGGAGGGGGACGGATAAAGGGAGGGCAGCATTTGAACTACCTCGGCAAGAATAACCGGCAAATGTGCCGCCTATTCTTGAGCATGATGGACAAGATGAATGTGCGCCCCAAAACGTTTGGCGATGCAACTGAGCCACTAAACGAAGTTTAGTGCCAGCCATAATCTTGTCATTTTTGCTTAACATGGTTTTTTTGAGGAAAGTCGTTGAATTGTTAAGTGACTACTCTAGACTGCGCGGCCCGCGACACTGAAGTTCACGTCGTTATTTCTCTCGGATGAAGAAGCCGACCCTTTTTATTGTTTTTCTTACCGTGTTCATCGACGTGGTTGGCTTCTCTATTATTTTTCCGTTGTTTCCTGCAATGCTCGATTACTATCTAGAGCTGGACGGCAGAGAAAGTCTTATAGGCTCCCTAGTTGCCTGGCTCGAGCAATTTGCTGGTGAAGACAAGAATGCCGTAGCCACTCTATTCGGAGGAATTCTTGGATCAATATACGGTATTTTGCAGTTTATCTTTGCGCCAATCTGGGGGGCTTTTTCAGACAAACATGGCCGCAGGCTAACACTGATTTTTACACTCGGCGGGATTGTTTTCGCTAATTTGATATGGATGTTTGCAGGTAGTTTTTCTCTTCTGATTATTGGCCGTATCCTTGGAGGAATTATGGCTGGAAACATCTCAACAGCTTCAGCTGTAGCAGCCGATATCACCTCTGAAAAAAACCGAGCATCTGGCATGATTTATATCGGCGTAGCAGTCGGCTTGGGCTTCATACTTGGGCCAGCCATTGGCGGTTTAGCTTATAGCTGGCAAATGGTGGAACCGGACAAGGCGGTCGCAGGATTTGCTTTGCACCCTTTTTCTGGGGCGGCTGTAATTGCACTAGCCATATCCTCGGCAAACTGGTTGCTGGTTATTTTCAAATTATCGGAAAGCCTTCCTAAGGAAAAACGCGGCAATAACACCAACAAGCGTAGTTTTAATCCATTTGCTCAACTTAAGAGAATTAACCTGCCAGGAGTAGCACGTACAAACTTAATTTATTTTGCCTATTGGACCGCATTTTCTTCTGTTGAATTTACCATTACATTTTACGCAATGGAAAGGCATGGGTTTAAGCCAATCGACATTGCTTGGATGTTTGTATTCATCGGAATCACCCTAACTCTTTTTCAAGGAGGAGTTGCCCGGCAATTTATCAAGCGCATGGGCGAAAAGTACACCGCCCTAATAGGCATCTTTTGTACACTTCCAGGATTTATCACTATAGGAAATGCTACTAGCAGCGAAATTCTTTACGGAGGCCTTTTTCTTATGGCTGCCGGTAGTGGCATGGCGATGCCTTCGCTTAATTCACTTGTTTCCCGTTACACTCCAGCTGACCGGCAAGGGCTTTCACTCGGAGTTTTTCGTTCCCTTGGTTCACTAAGTCGGTCAATTGGCCCTATAATTGGTGGCATCTTGTACTGGAAATTTGGTAGTACTATTCCCTACTGGGTGGGGGCAATATTCCTAGTAGTGCCATTCCTGATGGCTCTTGGATTGCCTCCCATATCCGAACAAGAACAAACCGATTAGCACTTAGTTAAGCATGGACGTGAATGCTCCTAAGATCTTTTAGTTAACCAAAAACTTTTAATCTCGCTCAGAATTCTCTGGTAAAGCAATAGGGATTTCTCGCAACACCTCGTTCACCGGCTCGAAGCTGGGCAATTCTTTGCCTTCAGTCTCACCTACCTGTAACTTATTAACCCTTTCCCCACTTGGCCTAACAGATCGTTCATAACTGCCAAGGGCTGAATTGTATGCCTTGCCCGCCTGCTCTAGGCCTTTTCGAATCTTGTCAAAATGGCCAATGAAAACAACAAGCCTACTATATAGCTCCTGCGAAGCCTCAGCTATATTCCGAGCGTTCTCAGACTGGGTGTGGTACTGCCAGCTTACTTTCACGGAACTCAACAAAGCTATCAAAGAAGTCGGCGTGGCTAGTGTAATGCGACGTTCTGCAGCCCAGATGATTAGACCTGGATCCCCCTCAAGTGCTGCACTGAATAGCGATTCGGCAGGCACAAACATAACAACACAATCCAAAGCTCCATCGATGTGCTTCGGATAATTTCGATCCGCTAGTGCTTTGATTGTATCACGCATTTTTTTTGCATGCTGCTCAAACGTAGCCTTGCGTTCGGCAGGGTCAGCTGAGTCCAATTCATTCAGAAAAGATAAGTCCGGAACCTTAGAATCAATCACAATATGCCTATTACCGGGCAAATGTACGACTAAGTCTGGTCTACCTTCAACTGCCTGAGCCTGTTCAGTAAAATCACAATGAGCGCTGAGCCCTGCTGCCTCGACTACGCGACGCAACGTCTCCTCTCCCCAGCGTCCACGTTGCTGGCTGGAGTTCAATATTTGACGTAACTGCTCAGTTTCCTTGGAAAGCAATTGGCTTTGCTGCCCAAGAGACACCAGCTGTTGAGCAACCTTAGAAAGTTGCTCGGTCTGGTTATTACTACTTTGCGCCAAACGCTTTTGATAAGCTTCAAGCTGCTCCCTCAGTGGCGCAACCAACTTGGCCACTGCCTCTTTGCTGGTGTTCAAGTCACCTTTTGTGATCTCTTGGAACTTCTCTAATTTTTCTACTAATGCCGGCTGAGCCTCCTTTAGAGCATCAACACTTAATGCCTTGAATGACTCCTTCAATTGTGTAATCGCCTGATCATTTGCCTTCCTGATCATTGCTAATTGATCCTCAGAGGCCTTTCGATGCTCCTCAATGCGTATCTCAGTCACTTCTCGTTCAGCCTCAGCACGAGCACCCTTTCTAGAGCCTAACAACCAACCGATAAACCCACCAAGAAATGCCCCGATTAACAAGCCTATGATAACTTCCAGATTATCCATGAACTCCAAAACACTGCCTTCAGGACTGTATACTGACAAACTGAATCGATAGCCAAACTATCTAGTTTTGGCCTTGGCGACTCTGTCAGTCTTGGCCAAAGTTGCTTAGCTTTATGATGAACCGACATTTATTGGCTGGTTTGGCAATTATCCAAATACTGGCCATGCCAGCTCAGTCACATTCAGAGACGTTTCCGTTACAGGGCATTCTGCCTAAAGAAGAAACCGGAGCTATTCGCTTTCTAGAAGAACATCCAATTTATGATGGGCGCGGGATCACGGTCGCCATATTCGACACCGGAGTCGACCCCGGCGCGCCAGGGCTACAAACAACCAGCCAAGGCCAACCTAAAATCGTTGATGTTGTAGACGGCTCTGGAAGTGGTGACGTAAATATGTCCGAAATATTCGAAGCCACAGACAACTCATTGACCGGGCTTACTGGACGAACACTGAAACTCGGAAGCAACTGGAAAAATAAAACCGGAAAATGGCGACTAGGCATTAAAGCAGCTTACGAGCTATTTCCAGGAGATTTAATTTCCCGCTTAAAATCAGAGCGCAAAAAGGAGTGGGATAAAAAACAGCATGAACGGTCTGCATCCTTACAGGCTAACCTGGCAGAATTTGACAAAGAAAACTCTTCTCCAAAAGGAGACAAGAAAAAAGAGCGCGCAGAGATACAGGCAAAAATTGATCTGATAAGTTCATTAAATAGCAGCTTCAATGATCCAGGACCCATTTATGACTGTATAGCATTCCATGATGGTAAAGCATGGCGCGCTGCAGTGGATACCGACGAAGATGGTGATTTTAATGACGAAAAGCTAATGACTAATTTCCGAACTGAACGGCAATGGTCAAGCTTCGGCAAACAGGCAATGATGAATTTTGCACTTAATATTTACGATGATGGGGACACGCTTTCGATCGTTACAGACGTGGGGGCGCACGGAACTCATGTAGCAGGGATTGTCGCAGCCAACTATCCTGAAAAACCAGAATTAAACGGCCTCGCCCCCGGAGCACAGATCGTCTCAGTTAAAATCGGCGACCGCCGCATGGGAAGTTCTTCAATGGGGACCGGAGAAGTCCGCGGCTTAATCGCAGTTCTTGAAAATAAATGCCAATTGATCAACATGAGTTATGGCGGCCCTACTCAAGATCCAAATGACGGTCGACTTGCAGGACTATACTCGGAAATTGTTAATAAGCATGGAGTAATCTTTGTAGCCAGTGCCGGCAACAGCGGACCGGCTCTCTCAACCGTCGGATCTCCAGGAGGCACTACTTCAGCGCTTTTTGGGATTGGCGCATACGTATCCCCTACAATGATGGAAGCTCAGTATTCACTTCGTGAAACAATGCCCGCTATCCAATATACATGGTCATCCCGTGGTCCGACTTTTGATGGCAATCTTGGAGTGGACTTCACTGCGCCTGGGGGCGCCATCGCGCCAGTCTCCAACTGGACACTGCAAGGCAATATGATGATGAATGGGACATCAATGTCATCACCAAGCGCATGCGGGGGTGTTGCTTTAATTTTGTCCGGATTGAAACATCAAAAACAAAAATGGTCCCCACACCGAATCAAAAGAGCGATCGTCAATACAGCAAAACTAATACCAAATGTAGAGAGGTTCGCACAAGGGCACGGCGTACTGCAGATTGACAAGGCTTTCGACTACTTAGTGACGAACAAAAAATCTAAGGATCATGACTTGCGGTTTGTGATATCCAATCGCAGTCAAGGTGGGCGTGGGGTTTACCTTCGTGAATCATTTAACACCGACCGTGCCGTATCATCCACTATCGTCGTAACACCGACCTTCCATGAAGACGAGGATAACGCTGAGAAGGTGGCCTTTGAAATGCGGGTTAACCTTGAGTGCAAGGCCCCTTGGATAGACCTCCCAAAGCATGTTGTCCTTATGCATGGCGGTCGTAATTTTAGTATCGAAACCAATCCGCAATCGCTAACTATCGGCATGCATTTCACCGAAGTAATCGGTTACGATGCCGATCACCCTGAGCGCGGACCAGTTTTTCGAGTCCCAATTACAGTGCTTAAGGGCGAACCAATAGAGACATCAAAAAACGTACATTGGTCAAAGAAAATCACCCTTACCCCTGGTTACATTGATCGTAATTTTCTCCAGATTCCAAACGGCGCTACGTGGGCTGATGTAACATTTAATACAGGGGATATGGATGGCACGCGTCGTATTGTAATGCATACCGTGCAAGAAATACCCGGGCAATCATTCAGCGAAAGTGGAACGCGGAAATATATCACTATGCGCGATAAAGACACACAGGTTCAAAGCTTTGAAGTCACCGGCGGACGCACTATCGAATTGGCTATTGCCCAATACTGGTCAAGTCTTGGAAAAACAGAGTTAACCGTTAACGCAACTTTTCATGGTATAAAACCAGACAGTCATTCTCTTCATATAGACGCCGCGAGACTCGTTTCCCAAGTAGATATAACTGCCCCATTAGGCAACGAGGCTGTTGCTCCAAGTGGTATCTTCAACAAAGTTCGTAAAACAATTGCTCCAAGTAATTTTAAAACACGACCCCTAACTGATCCGCGAGACTCACTCCCTAGCAATCGCCGCATATACGAGGCTGAATTAAATTACTCTTTCAGCATAAGTAAAAAAACTACTGTTACCCCACAGCCGGCCCTTGCACTGGAAGATCAATTTCACGAATCCTGGGAGTCTTTGATCTGGATGCTATACGATAAATCAAAACGATTTATAGCAGCAGGATCTAGTGGCAGCAGAGGCTCCACAAGCTTAATTAAAGGGGACTACACTCTAAAATTCCATGTGCGCAACCATGAATTGAAGCATCTTAAAAAGCTTAAAGATATGCCACTAAACCTTGATTTGAAACTAGCCAAACCAGTTCCATTGAAATTTCATAGCGACCCTGATAATGCGATAACAGGCGGAAGTGGATTTCGATCTCGCACCTTATCGCGAGGAAATCAAACCCGAATTTACATCGAGCGACCAAGCTCTATGCCAAGCGAGGCAGCAGCTGGAGATATTTTGCTTGGCAGCATCTCCTACGGGCAAAGTAACAGTAATTTAATTGGATCAGGCAAAAAACCGGATGGCTTTCCCCTTTCAATGATAGTTCCCCCAAACAAACCAGTTAAAACCAAACCCAGTGGCAGCAGTAAAAATAATAAGAAAGAAAAAAAGTCAGAGGCAGAACAAATAGCCGAAGCAATCCGCGATTTGAAGGTTGCTCGTTTGGCCAAACTACATGGTGAAAAAAAATCGGAGGATTTTGATCTACTTGCTAAGGAAATTCTAGCAGTCAGTCCTGATCATTTGCCGGTACTAGTAGAACAACTCAGACGGCTCGATAGCGATACCGAACGCAAAAAACACCTCGAAAAAATCATTGCCGCGGCTGATGCAGTTATCACTAAAATTGATACGGAAGCTTTAGCAAAACACTACGGAATAAAACTCAATCAGGATGATGAAAATGCTCAAGCTGAACGAACAAAGATTGATAAAAAATTGAATACCTTAACCGACGCTCTCTATCGTAAGGGGCGAGCACTGGGCTATCTAGAGACCCAGCTCCGAGAGAACGATGATATTAATAGTGATGTGAAAAAAACCCAAATTTCAGAAGTGAAAAATAAATTCGAATCGAATTTTTCTGAACTACAAAAATGGGTGGAAACCAAGGATGATAAATTTGTTTTACTACACATTCGGCGAGAAAATATGCATGGCCGCATCGCCACCGCATTGAAATTACTTAATGAAAAAATTAAGCGTTTGCCACACGACAAAAAATTATACAAAAAGAGAATCCGCCTACTAGGCGAGCTGGAATGGGACGAATGGAAGGCACATGAAGAAAAATGGCAAATACTACGCTTCCCTACCAAATATCAGCTCTTTTAATTCTCGATAACAAAGTCCATGCTCGACGGCTAAGCAACTCGCCGTGACAATCCCCCTGTGTCTTGGATATACAAGGCGTTCATTAGGCCGAACTTTTTCAAGCGTGAGTCCGAGGATGCGCACAACATTGTTATTAACCAACTCCGTTGGGCTGCACGACGACGCTGGGCACCCAA
>JASLKL010000006.1:0-8433 GCA_030747605.1 Verrucomicrobiota bacterium
TTTCTGAATTTTTTCGATTTCATCCAGTAGTTCTTTTGGCACATTGGCAAGTGCTTCCTTGCGGAAGTTATTTAAGAATCCGGCGAAGCTGTTGCCTCCCTTAAAACTTTCAGCTTTTCGATACCATCGGAAGTATTCGAGACGTTGTTTGTCGGACCAGTGGTTCTTAAGATTTCGCAGTTCCTTGGCATAATGAATTTGGTCACGCTGAGGTGATGAAGCTGCTGTTGCGGCGAACGCTCGGGCATAGCCTGAGTTTCGATTTAAAAGATCATTGCTCCAGTTGTATTTAGATTGATCTGCACTCTGGGACATAAGAGCAAGGGTTTTGCTTGCGGCATTTGGTGACTCGAGATAAACGAGTAAAGTGCATAACTCGCGATTTAACGAAGCCATCGGCGCAGGATAAATCGGATCGAGTTTCTTTTCTACAGATGACGCGATAGCGGTGGATGGTTTCCCCATACGAATGAATGCAAGCTGGTAAACGCGCAATAATTCAGCTTGTTGTGCCGGTTTTAGTTCCACCCAGTTAAGGCGATTAAGTGCTTCGACAAGTTTACTCTGAAGACTTGCATCGCCTTGGCGGGCAAGGGCGCAGAGTGCAGTCAAAGAAGCTTGTGCATCCTTTTCTGCCAACGCTTTAGTCTGCCATTCTGAGGTTGGTTGAAGCTCAATTGCAATACGTGCAGCCCAGCGTATATGGCGGTCATTGTGACCGAGGTGCTTCCATGCCTTATCCACGGCGCCGGTTGTTTTTGGTTTGTGCAATGCTTCGAGGCTGTGGCGAAGTTTGCGATCGGCTTCGTTGGTAGATTTAACCCTAACTGGTTCCGTACTCTCCTTACCAACGTAAGTGACTCGGTGCAGGGCGCTTTGGCCTCCGCGTCCACCTACAGTATAGTACATCGCACCGTCATAAGGGTTGATTACAGCGTCGGTCATGCGCATTTGTGAACTGGCTACGAATTCTTCTCGTTCAGCAGTGTACGAGGCGCCGGCCGGTGTGAGGAACATTGCTGACATGGTGCCATAGGTCCAATCGAGGCAGTAAATAGCTTTTTGATATTTAGCCGGAAACTTGGCCCCTAAGCCGGAAGTTACACCAACGGGAGATCCAGGGCCGATATCGTAGGTGGGAGGCAGCATATCAGGAAACCACTGAGGCCACTTACCAGTTCCCGTGCGCCAGCCGAAATCAGCTCCACTAGTGACGTGATATAATCTGGTAGGTCGATACCACGGGGTGCCAGCATCCCATTCCATATCGGCGTCATACGAGAAAAGCTCCCCGTCTATATTGAAAGCCATGTCGTATTGATTTCGAAAACCAATCGCAACTGTTTCCCAATTTTTTCCATCTTTATCGAATCGAGCGATCCAGCCTCCTGGAGCACGAATACTTGCCGCATGACCTCGGGCATCTGGAAGTCGTTTTAGGAGTAGGTCTTCATCCCAGTTAGTAGGAACCACAGAAGTATCTGTTTTGGGTAACTTGGTGTGGTTGCCGCCTATAACATATATATGTTCTTTGTCCGGGCTAAGTACGAGGGCGTGTGGGCCGTGTTCGCCACCACCCTGCATTGGTTTGAGGTATTCATCTTTATCAAACTGATCGTCTCCGTTGGTGTCAGTGAGGCGATGGACACCGGCATTTTTGCCGTTGATGTTCACCCACAATGCACCGTGCGCATAAAGTAGGCCCTGTGCGCTAGAGATGTTGATATTGAGCTTCTCCACCTTGATCTCTTCACCGCGCGGGTCGATCCGGTAAAGTCCTTTGTTTCCTTGGTCGCTGGCGATGATGCGGCCTTTGTCGTCTACGCAGACGGCAACCCATGATCCTTGCGATCCTTTCGGTACGTTATAGAGTAACTCGGACTTAAAGTCCTTGGCCAGTTTAAGATCAGCTGGGTTACTTTCTGGGGTATCAGTGCCGCCCTTTTGGGCGAGGGTAAAGACATTACCCCATGGGGCATCACCGAGTTTACCTGTTTCCTGGGAGGTCTTCCAACTCTGTGCATCAAAGCCCAGACTCTCCCAGCCCTCCGGATTTTTACTACTAAAGACCCATGATTTGTCAGTCGAATACAGCCTGTGCCGTGCCGTGATGCTGGCGACATCAAGTTGTCCCACCAGACCTGCAACATTACTACTGTCGTTCCACGCGCGAACGGCAATCACATTCTTGCCGCGTTTGAGGTGTTTTTTGACGTCCACCGTTTGTGCAATGGTCCATTCGCTGCCAGCTAACACCTTTGTTCCATTGATATAAGCCTCAAATCCGTTGTCGCAGGACATTGTCAGCTTGGCCGACTTGGTTTCCTTGTTTAGCTTGATGGCTTTTCGAAAGAACAGTGTCTCGCCGTCTTTGGCGTTCTTGGAGCTCCAAATCCACTTAGGCTGATCTGCAACCGCGCCTCCGACTGCCATCGCGAAAAGTCCGGCCAGTGCAATCCGTTTGGCCATACGCCTGAACGCTTTTATTTGAAGGAAAGACATGGCGGGAAACTAGCTATTTTCTATGAAAATACCAGAATAAATGCAGTTGGATTGATAGAGGATAAGAGGCTCTATAGAATCGGGCATGCAATTAAAGGCATACTCTCATTTGTATAGAGTAACTTATGGTGACTGTACGAATGGAAATCATGTATACTATGGGAGGTATCCGTATTTTTTGGAGGAGGCTCGGGGTGAGTTTTTTCGCCACCTTGGCACCACATTTCAGGACTATCACAAACAAGGTTATCTATTTCCTGTATCCGAAGTTCAGCTAAAATATTTTGCTCCTGCGGAGTATGATGACGAATTGATAATCGAATGCCGTGCAACAATGTTCAAGGGGGCAAGACTTGGTTTTGATTATAGGATCAAGAAGGGTTCTATTCTTATTCTAGAAGGTGAGACGTTGCATGGTTGTGCGGGTGCTAATGGCAATGTTAAAAGACTGCCACAGCAACTTAAGGACCGTTTGCAATTATTTATTGAAGATTAAATTACTTAAATGGTTGTTTCGATTGTAATCCCAGCTTTCAACGAAGCTAAGTATCTTCCAAATACAATAGAGGCAGTTGAAAATGCTAGCAGAGTTTTTGAGGCGGCTGGTTGGGGAAGTGAAATAGTCTTGTGTGACAACAACTCAACTGATGCAACCGCTGAGATTGCAAGGGCTTATGGAGTTCGTGTGGTTTTTGAATCCTTTAACCAAATTTCTGCTTCTCGTAATGCTGCAGCCCGAGTTGCGAAGGGTGATTGGTTGGTGTTTTTAGATGCAGATACCCAAGTGTCTTCAGAATTATTTCGAGCTATGATGCGGGCAATTGCTTCAGGCAATTGTATAGGTGGTGGAGCTCCTGTTAAGTTTGATAGTGGCCCTTGGTTGGCCTGTCAGACTGTTCATATTTGGAACACTTTGGCTAAAATTATGGGTTGGGCAGCAGGCTCTTTCTTGTTCTGTGAAGCAAATGCTTTTCGGAAATTAGATGGATTTAATACCGAGTTATTTGCAGCAGAAGAAGTGGAATATTGCGAGCGATTGAATCGTCTCGGTAAAATCTTTGCAAAGCGTTTGATAATGTTACAACCCCAAGTAATTACTTCTGGCCGAAAGGTAAAAGCATTGTTTACCTCCAAAAACTTAGCACATGGAGTCGAGGCACTGTTTACTGCTGGAGAGGCTCTTAAAAATAAGGATAATTGCGAGTACTGGTACGACAATCCGGTGCGATGAATATTATTTTGCTTTGCAATGTGTCTGACGGTCTGAGTGGCTACGGAAAAATAGCCATCCAAATTGAGCTGCTTGCGCAACAGCGTATACCATTAATGCAAAAATAGCCCCAGTCATCCAGTCGCCGATAGCACCAACTGTCAGCCCAAATACAATAACAACAAAAAATAATGCTACTGACTCCGTTATACTTCGTGTCTTGCGTGAATGAACGAGTAACCCTTGGCAAAAACTACTACCAAAACCGGTTGCTGCGAGAGTAATTGCTGCCCAAACCGTGGTGGTTGCCAGATTTCCAAGTGTAGGGTTTAGCCCACTAATAGTTCCAAACCAGATGCCAGCCAAAGGGGTAGCTACAATCGTAATTTGCAGTCCAAACACAATAATGGCTGCCTGCCAGGCAAAACGCCTTAATGCAAGGTAGCCGCCAGGTCTTTCTATTAACGAAACAACTACTTCTAGAAATGCGAGGCTAACGGAGCGAAATAAGAATGTGAAACCATTAACAGCAGGGAGGATTGCCAGTGATTCCATTGGGGATGGCATTCGGCTTATTCCTGCAGTAAGCACTGGCTGTGCGGCTAGTCCTAATAAGGGACTGAGTGCTAGAGGTATGTAAAAAGAAAGAAAACCTTTTCGGGTAATTGGAGGTTCGGTGGACTTAATATTTGGTAATATATTCCGAATGATTGGACGAACCCGCCATGCTGCATACGCTGCCTCTGCTATTACACCGGCGGAGACAGCAGCTGTTGCCGCGATGATTCCCAGTGAGTTAGATTCTATGGTTGAGGCGAGTCCGAAGCATGTAAAAAGTACAATTGCATCCGCAGCAAGCCGTACCAGTGTTCCCCAGCCAACTGCTTTAGATTGGCCAAAGCGAATTAGTATACCTTGATTAAAACGTCGGTGAGCTATGGCTAAAGTCCATGGCGTCATGATTATCATCCCTAATCGACTAGTTTCTATAATATCATCTTCGACACCTAGCAGGTTGCCAGCAATTAAATCAAATATTGGCGTAAGGGCGACAAGTAGATGTAACGCAGAAAGACTACCTCCAGAAAGTATAGTGAATTTCCATAATTTTCTGTATGAGCTCAGATCGCGGGTAAGTTTGGTGCTTGCGGTCAATAGCATGATAATCGGCGCTTCAATGAGTAGTGATAATGGAAATACCACTCCTCCATAGGCGCCTAGGTTTATCTCGGGATTAGCTAATCTTGCGACTATTGCGCTTAGAAACGGCAATTCAATACCCATCATTAGCCAGCTCAGTGCGAGTGGATACCAAGTTTTCCAGACATCTCGGCTAGTTACGGATTGATTAGTATTTGAGTTATAAGTCAAACGATAATAGAAGGTTAAATATCAGTCTAATAATGTAATAATCTCCTACAATCTGATCCTGAGTCTCAATTGCAAGTCGTTTATTATCAACAATTTACGCCTTGACAGTCTCAATAGAATAAAAGATTGTTTTTATGTTGGTGCTGTTCAGGGATACCCTTGAACCCCTAACACATACGACAAACAGGAAGTAAGAACGATGCAAATTAATCAAGCAGTCAATAAGGCCATCAACAAACAGATAGGAATGGAGTTTGGAGCGTACTTGCAATATTTGACTATCTCTACTCATTTTGATGTAGAGGGTCTTTCAGAATTGGCAGAATTCTTCAAATTACAAGCTGAAGATGAACGAGATCATGCAGAGAGGTTCATTAATCATGTTGTAGCCTTTAATGGTAAGTTGGAAATCCCGACTATTGAAGCCCCGAGTAGTGAAGTGAAATCTGTCGAAGAAGCGGCTCAATTATCACTTGATTGGGAAATGAAGGTAACAGAAGAGATCAATGCGCTTTTGAAATTGTCGGTCGATCAAGGAGATCACATAACGGAAAATTTTCTGAGTTGGTTTTTGGATGAACAGCTTGAGGAGCTTTCAACAATGAACAAGCTCTTGAAAGTAGCCCGAAGGGCTGGGGACAATGAGCTTGCCGTGGAGGAATTTTTAGTGCGTCAACGTGGGAAGCAATCCGATGCAACAAATTCCGGCGCTTGACGCTAGACTGCCCTGAAAGCAAGACTTCCTTTAGTGCGGGTAGTTTTATTTGATATTGATGGTACTCTGGTAAGCACCGGAGGAGCTGGAGTAAAGGCCTTTGGTGAGGCTTTTAAGGCGGCGTTTGGTATTCCTAATGCCACCGAAAAAATTAAATTTTCTGGTCGTACCGACTATTCTTTATTTCGTGAACTGTGTCATTGGAATGAAGTTGATTTTTCTGTTTCTAATAGAGAATTGTTTTTTGAGCACTACTTGCATTTGATTGATAACCATTTAGATGAAGGAGAGGGCGGTCCATTTCCGGGAGTGCTAAAAATGCTGGATGATTTAGCTGGCTTGCCTAATGCCCCGGCTATTGGCCTATTAACTGGAAATATTGAAGAGGGAGCTAAGCGGAAACTTAGTACCTATGGACTGTGGGACAGGTTTTCTTTCGGAGGATTTGCCAATGATAATGAAGATCGCAATCTGATTGCCGCTGCAGCCAAGAAGAAGGCTAGTAAATATTTGGGGTGCCATTTAGAAGGATCTGAGGTTGTTGTAGTTGGTGATACTCCTAAGGATGTTGCTTGCGGTAAATATATTGAGGCTAGAACACTTGCCGTTGCAACAGGTGGGGCAACCCTGCAGGAATTGGAGGCATGTAAGCCGGATTGGGCTGTTCCGAACCTTAATCACCTCAATGTTAATGAAATTTTAGGTATTTGAACCTGATTCGCCTTTTTCTTATTTAAATTAGTGTATACCGGTTCACTCGAAAAATCGGTTTTCATTCCCAGGGTACTTTGCTAGTTTTCCCGACCTCTCGAAATAAGAATGAGCACCGATTTATTTTCACTAAAGGGCAAAACTGCTTTAGTCACAGGTAGTTCGACTGGTTTGGGCAAGCGTATGGCCGTTGCTCTTGGTCAGGCTGGTGCAAGAGTAGCGATGAATTATTTTAATAATGAGGAGAGGGCTGCAAAAACATTGTTAGAATTCGAAGAGACTGGAGCTGAGGGTGCTATGATTCGCGCCAATGTTACTGATGAATCAGATGTAAATCGGTTAGTTTCCGAGACAGAGAAGAAGCTGGGGCCAGTGGATATTGTAATTTTGAATGCCACTCCGGATCAGCCTCAAAAGCCGATTGAAGAATATGATTGGGATTTTTATCAGAGCATGTTGGACTTCTTCATCAAGAGCCCATATCTAGTGACGCGTGCTGTTTTACCTCATATGAAGAAACAGCGATGGGGTCGCATTATAAACATAGGTTCCGAGGTGTTTCACTTAGGTGTAACACCATTTACCGCTTATGTTTCTGCAAAGGGTGGGCAGAACGGGTTTAATCGAAGCTTAGCTCACGAGTTGGCGCCATGGAATATTACGGTGAATATGATCGCACCAGGCTGGATACCGGTCGAACGTCACGAGAAGGACCCTCAGGATTTAAAGGATGGATATCTCAATAATATTCCAATGAAACGTTGGGGAGTGCCAGAAGACTTGGCAGGTACCATTATTTATTTATCTAGTGAAGCTTCGTCGTTTGTTACAGGGCAGAATATACATGTGAATGGAGGCAACACTGTTCACTGATTTCAATAATTAATAAAACAATCTTAATATTATGATTAAAAAACCGACATTTATAGTGGCTGCATTGGCAGTTGTTTTGGTGGCTGGCTGTGGGAGTAATTCCAACAACGGTACGGATGTACAAAATGATGGAACCAATAAAACTAAACATAAAATTGCTTATGTCACTAACGGCATTGATCCGTTTTGGGATTTGTGTGCGGCAGGTGTGCGGCAGGCAGAATCTGAGTTGGGTGGGGTTGAATGTGAGATTCATTTTCCAACAAAAGGTTTGGCTGATCAAAAGAGTATAATGGAATCTCTTATGGCAAAGGGTATTTCGGGAATAGCTGTTAGCCCTGTTGATGCTGATGGGCAAACCAAGTTCTTGAATGAAATTGCAAGTCAAACCAAGTTGATTACTCACGATGCAGATGCTCCGAAAAGTGATCGTTTGGTCTACATCGGGACTGACAATTACAAGGCTGGTCGTGCCCTTGGTCAATTGGTAAAGGGAGCAATTCCGGATGGTGGTGAAGTAGCTATTTTTGTAGGACGACTAGAACAATTGAATGCTCGCCAGAGGCGGCAAGGAGTGATTGATGAATTATTGGATCGCCCAAGCCAAACACTTGGTCAGATTAAATTTGATGAGGTCGCAAAAGTATTCAAAGGGGAGAAGTATACTATTGTGGACACTCGGACCGATAACTTTGTTATGGATGCTGCCAAGTCTAACGCCGAGGATGCCATTACTAAATATGAGAACTTGGCCTGTATGGTTGGGTTATTTGCATATAATCCGCCGCGCTGTTTGCAGGCTATTAAAGAAGCTGGAAAACTTGGTAAAATTAAAGTTTGTGGATTTGATGAGGATGATGCCTTGCTTAAGGCTATTAAAGAGGGTCATGCCTATGGGACAATTAGTCAGCAACCTTGGAACTATGGTTACCAGTCAGTAAGGGTGCTCAAGAGTATTCTAGATGGTGACAACTCTGTTATTCCTCCAAATAAATTTATCGATTTGGGTTACAAATCAGTAACAGCAGAAAATATCGACGAATTCTGGAGT
>JASLKL010000006.1:8531-37270 GCA_030747605.1 Verrucomicrobiota bacterium
CGAAAAAAATAAAATGGCTGCTTTGGGTGCGAAGAAGGATTAATGCCTGAAGATCCACCACTGCTTCAAGCGTCTGCAATTGGAAAGCAGTTTCCTGGTGTTAGGGCGCTGCATAATGTTAATCTCACCTTGTCCCAAGGTGAGATTTTGTCTTTGGTAGGTGAAAATGGAGCTGGCAAGAGCACCATGATGAAAATTCTTGCTGGAATTCATGCCCCAGATGAGGGTGCTATCGAATTGGATGGTAATTTGGTCCGAATTACAAATGTTCGTGAAGCACAAAAGTACGGTATTGCACTGATTCATCAGGAGTTGAACCTATCTGATAATCTGGACATTGCAGCCAACATTTTTCTAGGCAATGAACCTCACAAAAGCGGGGTAATTGATCGCAAGCGAATTCACAGGGAGTCGGCGCAATTCCTGAAGCGTGTAGGTTTAGAATTTCCAACCGATACTCTTGTGGCAGATTTAACGATTGGCCATCAGCAATTGGTTGAGATTTCAAAAGCACTTTCCGTTGATGCGCGGATAATTATTATGGATGAACCCACTTCAAGCTTATCTCAGAAAGAGTCTGAAAAACTTTTTGAAGTTATTCGGGATTTGAAGTCTCAGGGTATATCTATCATATATATATCGCATCGATTGGGAGAAGTAATCAATCTGTCTGACCGTGTGGTTGTTTTACGAGATGGAGAAAATGCTGGTGAGTTGGTTGGTGGTGAAATTACTCATGATGCTATGGTGAAACTTATGGTCGGCCGTGACTTGTCGCAGTTTTATAACCGTACAGCCACGACATTAGGTGAAAAGATTCTTGAGGTGAAAGGGTTGCGAACTCCGCCTTATCCAAATAATGAAATTTCGTTTAGTGTGCGAAGTGGGGAGATCCTAGGAATCGCCGGGTTAGTCGGCGCCGGGAGAACTGAGTTGCTTCAGACGATTTTTGGCGTCACTCCTGCAGTCGGAGGCATGATTAAGCTTAAAGGGAAGGAATTAATGCCTAAAAACTCATTAGATGCGATCGATTCTGGTATAGTTTTGGCTCCCGAAGACCGGAAGCGGCATGGTTTGGTTTTGGAGATGAGTGTCCGAGAGAATACTAGTTTGGCTCGTTTGCGTAGAGATCAGAAAGTTGGCATGATCGATTTCAATAACGAGGCTCAATTAGCAGATAAGATGATCGAAGAACTGAAGATAAAAACTCCTCACTCCGATCAAGTGGTTCAATATCTTTCTGGAGGAAATCAGCAAAAGGTGGTGCTTGGTAAGTGGCTTTCAATGAATCCTAGCCTATTATTATTAGATGAACCGACTCGTGGAATAGATATCGGATCAAAACAGGAAATTTACAAACTTATGGAGGAATTGGCTGCAAGTGGAGTGGCCGTCATTTTTGTTTCTAGTGAAATGGAGGAAGTACTTGGTATGGCTGATCGTGTTTTGGTCATGCACGAAGGAGCAATTACGGGTGAGTTATCCCGAGAACAATTAAATGAAGAAGCTATTATGCAATTGGCAACTGGTAATAAAGCTGCAGCATAAAGAGAAATAATGAACAAAAATACGATTGGGATTTTAAGTCTATTTGTTTTGATCTTTGGTTTTACTTGGTATTCCAACGAGAATTTTGCCAATGGTTATAACATGACCAATCTTGTGAAGTGGTCCAGTCTGTATGCAATCATGGGTATCGGTGTAGCGTTTGTGATTATCACTGGGGGTATCGATCTTTCAATCGGATCGGTGATTGGGCTTGTGGCATCATTATTGGCTCTGGCAATTGAGAATGAGTGGGATCCTACACTCACAGTGATTCTGCTACTCGGACTTTCAATCGTCATAGGACTAATGCATGGTTTATTAATTACCAAAGTTAAGTTGCAGCCGTTTGTTGTAACACTATGTGGGCTTCTGTTTTATCGCGGCATTTCTAGATGGCTTACTGATAATCAGACGATGCAATTCCCTGGTACGGAAAGTTTGGATTCTTTTTTTAGTGGTAAGTTATTAATTTTCGGAAAATTTGCGTTGGCTTCACCGTTTTTCTTTTTAGTTGCAATTGCCCTTATAGCTGCGTTTTTTCTTAATCGTACAATATGGGGGCGATACTTACTTGCATTGGGGAACAATGAAGATGGTGCTCGTTATAGTGGTATTCAAACAGATCGACTAAAAATTGCAGCATATGTGATTTGTTCCTTTCTTGCAGGTGTTTCTGGTTTACTTTTTGCCTATGAATTGGATTCTGTTCAGCCAGCCCAGACTGGTGAGTTTTATGAGCTTTATGCTATCGCTGCTGCTGTCTTGGGTGGTTGCAGCTTGAGAGGAGGGCAGGGTGCTATTTTTGGAGTAATTATTGCTGCTGCAGTGATTCGCCTTTTACGCAATTCCATTAATCTTATTGGGATTTCTACCCACTTGGAATTTTCAATCATTGGCTTGGTTATTCTAGGTGGGGTGACTGCTGATGAGATGATTAAGCGAATTGTAGCTAAACGTCGTTCTAAGCAAATTAGTGCTTCAAAAAGTTAAATTATCTTGTTTATTGATATGGCTTGTATGAGCACTGTGCTTGTTTTCATGTTCTCTAACTTTTATTTTTCCTGAGCGAATGCCCATTAAAACATTAAAGCAAAAATTAGCGGAGGGATTGGAGGTTCGCGTGATGGCAGTTAGTGCGTTTCCTAGCCCGAAACTAATTGAAGTAGCCGGAAAGTTTGGTGATCTAGATGGGGTATGGATTGATCAAGAGCATTCCGGGTTGCCTAATCAGGAACTAGAGCTGTTATTGTTAGCTTGTCGCGCCTCTGGTTTAGATGCTTTTGCACGTGTGGCACCGACCGATTATGCAACTGTAATGCGACCAATGGAGGGTGGGGCAAGTGGAGTTATGATGGCACAGGTGCGAAGTGTTGCTGAGGTAGAGCAGTCGGTGCGCTGGATGAAGTATAATCCAGTAGGTGAACGTGGTATGTTTTTAGGGAACTATGAAGCGGATTTTGGTTCTAAATCTGCGGCAAAACATGTAGTCGATTCTAATCGTGATCGTTGGACGGTTATTCAGATTGAGACTGCAGAGGCTGTAGATTGTGTGGAAGGTATTGCTGCAGTAGATGGAGTCGATTGTTTATTCGTTGGTCCAAGCGATTTGTCTAATAATCTTGGTAAACCTGGGAATCCCATGGATCCTCATGTGTTAGATGCGATCGAAAGAATTGCTTCTGCTGCTAAGGCTAATGGTAAGGCTTGGGGTGCGCTTTCCAAGACAGAAGAGTTTGCGATTAAATGTCGCGAATTAGGCTGTCAGTTGTTTAGTATTGCCGGGGATTTAGATTATGTAAACCGAGGGATTTCAGCGACTAAATCACTGTTCCCATCATTTTTTAAATAGTTGTTTGAGCAATATAGGAACAAAATAAATTTTTCAAATGAGTATTGAGTCAAAACTAAACGAATTAGGGATTGAATTACCACCTCCGCCTCCTGCTGTAGCAGCTTATGAGCCTTGGATGCGTACAGGAAATCTTGTTCTGACTTCTGGGCAGTTGCCTTGGTGTAATGGTGAATTAGCATTCTCGGGTAAATGTGGTGCTGAGATCACTGAGGATCAAGGTTATCAAGCTGCTAGACAGTGCGCTATTAATGCAATGGCCCAACTAAAGGCTGCCGCCGGAGACTTGGATCGAGTTAGACGTATTGTGAAGGTTGATGGTTATGTTCATACAGCGCCTGGTTTCCGTGGTCATCCTCAGGTGCTGAATGGTGCGTCAGAATTATTCAACTCCGTATTTGGAGAACGTGGTAGGCATGCACGGCTTGCGGTCGGAATAGATGAAATGCCGCTTAATGCCGCTGTACAAATTTGTGTTACTGCCGAGATTGAGGACTATCCTATTTCCTGATCTTATGAGTATTGCACATTTTACGTTAGCTACTCGTGATGTAGTTGCGACGCGAGATTTTTTCTCTGAAACACTTGAATGGAAGCCTATTGAGAGACCTGGTAATGTTGATATAGAGGGTGCTTGGCTACGAATTGCGTCTGGGCAAGAGCTACACCTTCTTCATGTTGCTGACTTTGAGCCATCCAATTTTGAAAAAGAGTTTGGTCGCCATTTTGCTGTTGAGTATCCACTCGTTGGATTTTCAGATTTAAAGCAACGGTTGGTTAGTCGAGGGGCGGAGTTAATTGATCCAATTCGAAAAACTCCCTTTGAACGTTTCTTTTTTCGTGATCTTAATGGATATGTTTTCGAAGTGGTTGATGCAGGGCGAACACCTGAAGTTTAATCCTATATAAAATGCCAATCTATGAGTACACCTGTGAGAAGTGCCTGAAGACGAGTGAACACTTGATTCGTTCTATCAGTGAAAGCCGAACTCCAGAGTGTCCATGCTGTGGGTCACTTCGTATGAAGAAAGCTTTGTCAGTTTTTGCTGCATCAAGTTCTCAACCAGAACCAGTGCCTCCAAGTTGTTCAGGTAACCCTAGTAACTGTGGGCGTTGTAGTTGATTACTTTTTTCTCTCTTCTTTAATATCTTTTATCACAAGATAATTGTCTCAGTTGGTTCTCCTTGATTTGAGACTGTAATCTGAATGTTGTCTATTCCTGCTTTGTTTAGTTTTTCTGTTACGCTGTGCCTTGCAATTTCTGGTGTATTGCAGTCGCCGCTTAAGTGGCATAGTACAACATTCTCTAGTCTTCCGTTAGCTAGGTTTTCAATTGCTTCTGCAGTGTCTCGATTAGAAAGATGGCCATGTCGGCTCATAATACGTTGTTTTGTTGCCCATGGTCTTCGGGAGTCTTCTTGTAAGCGATTTAGATCATAGTTTGCTTCAATTAAAAGAGCTTTGGCTCCGCGAACACGTTCTAATACTAGTCGGGTAGTTTGCCCTAGATCGGTTAGGATTCCGATACCGCCATCAGGTGTTTTGATATGAAAACCTACTGGATCTTGCGCGTCGTGAGGAACTGAGAAATTTTCGATCTCCATGTTTCCAATCTCAAACGGTTCGCCAGTCACAAATTGATGAATATTGAGATCAGTTTTTAAACGAAAACGTAATTCGTCAGCGGTGAGGCGATTGCAATATATCGGTATATCGAGTTTTTTGCATATTGCCTTAAGCCCTTGAGTGTGATCGCTGTGCTCGTGAGTAAGCAGGATGCCATCGAGTGTTTCAGGGGCTCTGCCTAGTTGGGCCAAGCGCAGGCGAATTTGACGTCCGCTCAAGCCGGCATCGATAAGAATTCGAGTCTGATCTGTCTCAAGAAAGGATGCGTTTCCTCCGGATCCGCTACCCAAAACGGTGAACCTAGTTGGCACAAGCTGAGCCTAATGTGATTAGGCGTTTGCGGCAATTAGGAGGATTAAAAAGTTGTTCACATTTATGCCTAAATAAAAGAACTGGCATGATTCTAGTGCAGCATTTTTTATGCCTATTTCATCTTGTTGCGAACGATTGTTGGATTTACCTTTTGTTTATGGCGCAACAGGGATTACAGCTGTCGCAGAACATGTCGCTCAACCAAGTGTTGGCGCCTCAGCTTCAGCAATCGTTGAATCTTCTTCAAGCGCCCACCCTTGAGCTTAAAGCGATGGTCGATCAAGAGCTTCAAGTAAATCCTGTATTGGAAGAACAGGCAGCTTTAGACAAAGACCGCGGAGAAGCATCTGAAGACACTTCTTCAGTTGATCTGGCTGAGCCGCCGAGTGACACTCAGTATGATCCTACCGATGAGAGTGGGAAAGCTGAGCCGATTGACGATTTGCAGAGGGAGATGAACCAATTAATAGAATTGGATCAAGAATGGAGGGAATACTTTTCAAGTACCAATATCCCGATGCGGAGTTCTCCTGATGAAGATGAAAAGCGGCAATTCATGATTGAGTCTGTAACTGTTGGCCAATCTCTGCAGGAATTTCTTCTAGAGCAGGCGCGACTATCGGAATTGGATGAGACACAAATTAAGGTTGCAGAGTTAATTATTGGCAATATTGACGATGCTGGTTTTTTGCAATCAAATGTTGATGAGCTTGTGTTTTCTAGTGGTCAACCTGCAAAGCAAATTGAGATGGTTTTAAATATAATTCAGGCATTTCATCCTCCTGGTGTTGGGGCACGTGATTTGCGTGAATGTTTAATGTTGCAACTTGAGAAGAGTGAACGGATTGAGTCCTTGGAGTATGAAATAGTTAGGGATTGTATGGAACAATTGGGTCGCCGCCGTATCCCTGATATTGCCAAGAAGTTGGATCAGTCTGTTGAGCTAGTGCAAGAAGCGATTGAGAGGATTGGTCATTTAGAACCAAAGCCTGGAAGAGAGTACTTGCCTGATAATGAGCATTATGTGGTTCCAGAAATTTTTATTCGACGTGCAAGTGATGGCCAATGGAAGGTGATTTCAAACAATGAACATGTTCCTCGTTTGCGCATAAGCAACGCTTATAAGGACTTGATGGCGCAGGCTGCGACATCAAGTGAAGTTCGCGACTATATTCGAGATAAGATTCGTTCTGGTAAGTTTCTTATAAAAAGTATTCATCAAAGACAATCAACAATAGTTAACATTGCTAATGAGATTCTTAATCGTCAGTCGGAGTTCATGGAACATGGTGCTTCACATTTAAGGCCAATGACTATGGCGCAGGTAGCTGAGACGGTTGGGGTGCATGAGACTACCGTCAGTCGTGCGGTTTCAGGGAAATATATTGAAACCCCGCATGGAGTGCTTGAGATGAAGTATTTCTTTACAGCCGGGCTCAATTCTAGCGATGGATTAAGTCTAGCCAATACGAGTGTAAAAGAGATGCTCAACGATCTTGTTAAGAATGAGGAGCCTACCAAACCGCTCTCGGATGAAGAATTGGTTAAGATATTCAAGGAAAAGGGAGTGAAGATTGCTCGACGTACGGTAGCCAAATACAGGGCTGAACTGAATATATTACCTTCGCATCTTCGCCGTACTTATTAGTCTGTATCAGTCGAGATTTTCCGGTTGCCAAGCTTGATTGACGCAGGAATACTGGCCTTGTACTAATTTGACAATGAGAAAACCAATAGCTTTTATTTTGACTGCAGTCGCCTTTGGCCTTCAAGGAATGGCCGCTGAGGCGGATTTTGCTAAATCGGTTCAAAGCGTTTTAGAGGCGCGATGTATCGATTGTCACGGTTCGAAAAAACAAAAAGGTGACTTGAGGTTGGACTCCTTGAAGGATGCTTTGTCTGTGGTCAAGCCCGGTGAATCTGGTGAGAGTGAGTTATTCAAACGAATCACTCTGCCTTCGGATCATGAAGATGTTATGCCTCCCAAGGGTGACCCGTTAACCAAGGAGCAGATTGATGGAATCAAGACTTGGATTGATGGTGGAGCTAAGTGGCCGGAAGGCTTGGTGTTGTTGAGTGCAAAAGAGCGAGCTGAATTGAAGGCTGCTGCCAGTCGTCTTCCTAGGCCTGAGATCAAGGCTGTTGCAGTTTCAGATGCTGAAAAAGCAGCTATTGCCAAACTAAGTTCCGGAGAAGGTATCGGGGATGAGTCGGCTGCTCCTCTGGTAATGGCCTTGGCTCAGGATACTCAATTGATTTATGCCAACTTTCGTTTGATTGGGAAAAATGTTGAGGACAAGCACATTACTCCATTGTCCGATATTGCAAATCTAAATGAACTGGATCTATCCAATACAAAGATTTCTGGTGCTGGATTGGCGGCAATCAAAAACAGCAAGCGCATTACTAAATTAAGTTTGGCTAATACAGTTGTTGATGATGCAGCTTTGAAGCACATTGAAGGTTTAACTAATCTCATGTCGATAAACTTGTATAACACAAAGGTGACTGATGCCGGTTTGTCTGTTTTAAAGAACATGAAATTTTTGCGTAAAGTGTATGCATGGAAGAGTGGAATTACTGAAAATGGTGCGACTGAATTAAAGAAGGCGCTGCCTAATGTGGATGTGAATCTTGGATTCAAGCTCGCTAAGGTAGAACCAAAGGAAGAAAAAAAGAAAGAGGAAGTGAAACAGGTTTCTTTCAATAAGAAATGTCCGGTAAGTGGAAAAGATGTTGATCCAACTAAACTCTTTACTATCAACTTCTGCTGCGATAATTGCCTCGGTAGTTTTACTAAGGAACCAGCTAAGCACATAGCCAAGGTCAAGGGGCCGGATAACAAGAAATGCCCCATTAGTGACAAGGATATTGATGCTTCCAAGAAGTTTGTAATTGGATTTTGTTGCGGGAATTGCCTCGGCAGTTTTACTAAGGAACCAGCTAAGCATATTGCTAAAGTTAAAAAATAAGTCTGAATAATTTTCATGAACCCCGGCAATAAGACCGGGGTTTTTTTGTGCATTTAATCAAGTGCTCTTGCTGAAAGGTTTGCCAAAGGCTATTTTTGTTAACCGGTTAACTTATATGGATAATTTACAGGATCAGTTTGATGAAGCGACATATGCGTTTAGTCAGGGTGATTACGATGCGGCAGCTAAAGGTTTTGAGGCTATTTTGTTAGTGGATAAAAACAATTTTGATGCTAGAATGTCGTATAGTATGACTTTGTGTCGTTTGGGAGAGATAGAGCGTGCTATTGAGGAAGGTCACAAGGTTGAGAAAATGCGTCCAGATGATCAAATGGTGCATACTAACCTGTCTTTGTTTTATGTGAAAGTTGGTAATAAGGAGGCGGCTGAACATCACGGATTACAATCAAAGATTGCCTCATGGAAACAGCCTGTGACTGAAGGATCATCTGATGTGAGCGATCAAAGTGAATTGCAGATGACCAAGCCTAAAGCGGAGTCTTTCAAATTGCCTGGTAAGTTTCCGGATATGCCTTGGCGAAAGAGCCGAAATAAAGATGAAACTGATGGAGGTGAAGATGGCTGATAAATTTGTTAAGGTGGCTGATTTTGAGGAATTGCAAGAGGGCAGAGGTGTTCAGCGACTTGTCAAGGAGCGTGAGGTGGGTTTGTTTTGTGAAGGGGGCAAAGTCTTTGCAATAAATGGAGAGTGTCCTCATGTTGGTGGCCCTCTGGGTGAGGGATTTGTAGAAGATGGCAAGGTTTATTGCCCCCTGCATGGCTGGCCTTTTGATCTAAAGACTGGCAAGTGTTTGACCAATCCTCGGGCCAAGGTTGAATGTTTTTCAACCAAGGTTGAAGATGGCGAGGTGTTTGTTTGTATATCAGAATAATTTTAATCATGAAATCAGCATATGAATTAGCAATGGAGCGTTTGGAAAAAGAGTCTCCGACGCAGGAGTTGACCGATGCTCAAAAGGCTGAATTGTCTGAGCTTAGTAAGGTTTATGAGGCAAAGATCGCTGATAAGGAGCTGTTTTTAAATAGAGAGATAGCCAAGGCAGAAGAGGCTGGTGAATTTGAGCAAATTGAACAACTGACAAAACAATTAGCGAGTGACCGAAAGGTTCTAGAAGAGGAGCTTGCTCAGAAGAAAAGCGAAGTGCGTACTAATTAATGCGTTTTGTTTAGGTAGTTGAATTTAGCGAGTGCCGCAACCATTAGCGAGTGGCTTATTTTCCCTTCTAAAATAAGTTTTGGAATATTTTTTATGGGTATTAGGCGAACGGCTAGATCCTCACCGTCATCAAATTCCGTGTCGTGTTGTAGATTGGCATTCCGTATCACAAAAGTGTGGACCTTGTTGTTCATGATTGCTGGGTTGGCGTAAACAAAGCCTACAGATTCCGGTTTGTCACCAGCATAGCCGGTTTCCTCGCGTAATTCCCGAGGTGCAGTTTCTATTGGTGTTTCACCGGGGTCGATCATTCCACCAGGTAATTCGAGTTCGATTAGGCTTGTTCCTTGCCTGTATTGTTCGACCATTACTAATTCATCATCTTTTGTAATCGCAATGACGTTGCACCAATCGACTGATTCAATTACATAAAATTCGTGTTCCTTGCCGGTTCTTGGTGATGTTCGATTATCTGAACGAACCTTAAATATTTTAAAATCGCCAACAATTTTACTCTGTTTCAGTGACCAGGGCTTAATATTAGAATTTTCAGTTGGCATCCGTTTTATCTTGTGCTGCCCAGCCTTGGCTCATGAGGTTAATCAGATATGCCATGGCTTCCGTTTCGGTTTGATTTCGCTCCTTGGCTAACTGTTTTGAACGCTTGGCCAATTGTTGTGACATTTCAGCTGACTTTGATTTTGGACAACCCAAGTCAACCAAGAGCTTAGCTATATTTTCGGTATCGACCGATTTGCTCACATGTAGTTTTGCCTCGATTAGTCAAGAGACTCGGATGCTAGTAACTTCGATACGTTCTTTGGGCTTACTGTTTTCCCCACTGTTACTTGACTCAACTGGGGTAACTCCAATTGCGCCCAGCACATCGTCTCCTGAGGAGAGGGCTCCGAACGCTGTATATTGTCCATCGAGAAAATTCGCTTTACCGAGACAAATAAAAAACTGGCTGCCAGCAGAATCTGGATTTGCGGAACGAGCCATTGATATTACTCCTCGGACATGAGGTCGATCACTGAACTCAGCTTTAATTGTATGGCCTGGACCACCAGTTCCCCAAAGGTCTTGTAGTGATTGATCTTTGGTTTGAGGATCTCCACCTTGAATCATGAAACCAGCCATAATCCGATGGAAACATGTACCGTCATAAAAACCATCATTGGCGAGTTTGGTGAAGTTTTCCACCGTTCCAGGGGCTACGTCTTTCCACAGTTCAAGAGTCATTTCGCCCTTGGTGGTTTCAATGGTTGCAATCGGATTAGCGTTTTCGCTCATAATAAATTATTTGGCTAATGAAACTTCAGTTTTTGTTGGGAAGTTTTTTGGTAGAGCTTGGGTTACCTTACCGGTGGCTAGCCACTCTGCGGATCGATTCAGTGTTGTTATAAAGCCTACACATTGTATCGATTTGCCATTCTCATGCCCCATAGGAGTATGAAAGATAAGCCCTTTACCATATTTGATGGTAATCATCATAGGTTCGTGGCGTTTGCTTTTGTTGCTATATGCAGTAGCAAGAATATCCATATTTTCAGCTGGCCCCCGCAGTGAATCATAAAGCTCATCTTGGGCATGGAGCCACTCAGTAGGCATGCCTTTTGTGATTGGATGTTCCGATTTACGTACGATTACTTTGAAAGCGTGCTGTGGACCGTGGCTTCCGCCGCGCCCGGGTTGACTGTTGCGAACAATTTCTCCTTGGTCATTATAATAAACATAAGGTCCGTTTTTTTCAGTGCGTCCTCCCCATCCACCAAGTCCAATCATTTTGTTGTACTCAAGCCAGTTTGGGAATGAGTTGTCGGCAGCATGAACCACGATAAACCGTCCTCCATTTTTCATGTATTTTTCGAATGACTGTTGGACAGGCTTGGGCCAGTCCTCACCATTGTAATTGCTCACAATTACATCATACTTTGAGAATGGAGGCCGAAATTCATCCCATTTGGTTTTAAATATCTTTCGAATTTGTTCTGCGGCTTTAGCAGCTTGTTTTTGTTGGCTCTCATTTAGATTTTTTGGTGGTCGGGGTGCACGAGGGGGTGAAGTGATAACATCGACCTTGAAAAGTCCGGTTTTTTCCATCTGCACCTTCATGTAAGGTGTCATGGCAGCCCAGTTGTGATTGTTCTGTCCGTCAACATAAAGGACACTGATTTTTTCAGCGAGGGCTGTGGTTGTTATGGCAGCAAGTGCAATTACAGTTGCGATATATACTTTAATTAAACCAGCTAACGGTTTCATGTGGGAAACGTTGACGGCAGGGTGGCGGCTTCGCAAGTCAAAAGCCGAGTGCTGGACTCGTTGATTTTCCTCGTGCAATCTCTTTCCTTTGATTGAAGTGAATAAGTTTGGACAAACAAGGTGGATTTTAGCTTTGGTGCTTGGTTTGGCTTGGGCGTTAGCGTTTCCGGAACCTAGATGGTCCGGTTTGGCTTGGTTAGTGCCGGGGTCTCTTTTAGTTCTAGTGACTGGATCGCATGGCTGGCGTTTATTTAGTTTGGCTTTTCTAGCGGCTTTGATCTTTCGGTTAGTTTCATTAAGGTTTTTGTTGAATATTCCGCATGCTCCTGGCGCTTATAGTGGTTGGTTAGCATTAAGTTTGTTTTCGTCCTTATTCCCGGCAATTTGGGTGTCAGTGTGCGGTGCTTGGTTTCGTTGCGGGTTTAGCAAGGAGCAGTGGCCGTGGTTTAAACGTTTTGGGTTTGGATTATTTGCGGCTGCTCTTTGGGTTGGAATTGAGATGGTTCAAGCGCGTCTATTAGGAGGATATCCGTGGAATTTTCTTGGTGTTACTCAATTTGAGAATAAACCGTTAATTCAGATAGCCTCAATAACTGGTGTTTACGGTGTTTCATTTTTAATTGTTTGGCTTTCGGTGAGTTTATTATTTGCCGCGATACAGATTCGGAAGAAAACAGCCAATCCTTGGGTCTGGGTATCTGATGTTATCGTACCTTGCTTGTTTCTCATGGGGGCTTGTGCTTTCGGTTTTTTTCGCATTGGTGCTTTTGAAGAAGTGAGTGCTCGATTCAAATTTGCTGTGGTGCAACCTAGTATTCCACAGCAGTTGATTTGGGAGTCAGGCAGCGAGGAAGCTAGATTGGGTAAGGTGCTTGAACTTTCTGAGCTTGCACTTCTCTCCAAACCGGACTTTTTGGTTTGGCCTGAGTCTAGCGCACCGATAACCCAAGAGAAGTGGCCTCAGCTAAAACAGATGCTACAGTCTGCAAATGTGCCGTTAATTTTTGGTGTCGATGATGCAGAGAAAGATTCGGGTTCTGAGAAATATAATTATTACAATAGTGCAGCTTTTGTGCCGATAGATGGTGATACGCCGATAGTTTATCGAAAGCGTCGTTTGGTGATGTTTGGAGAGTATATTCCTTTTGAGGATATATTTCCTTTTATGAAGTATCTTTCCCCAATAGGAGGTAGTTTTTCATCGGGAAAGAAGTCGGTTCAATTTCCGCTTAAAGACAATCAGTTAACGATGGCTCCAATTATTTGTTTTGAGGATTCGTTTCCGCACGGGGTGCGCGAACATGTATTGCCTAAGACAGGTTTGATTGTGAATTTAACCAACGATGGATGGTTTGGAAAAGGCCCGGCTCAATGGCAGCATGCGGCTAATGCAGTTTTTCGTACTATTGAGAATGGTGTTCCTATGGTGCGAAGTTGTAATAATGGATTATCCTGTTGGATTGATTCATTTGGCCAAGTGCGTCGTTTTTTTGGAGAGGAGAGTGGTGACATATATGGAGCTGGCTTTGTTATATTTGAAATTCCAATCCTCCAATCACGCAATTCTACATTTTACAATAAATATGGCGATATTTTCGGCTGGTTCTGTTTAGGGCTTAGTTTGGTTGTAGTACTGACTAGTTTTGTTAAGCGAAGACTACACAAGGAAGTTGAAATTAGGTAGAATGCTTGTCGCTTTTGTTTTGTTATGATTCCAAAAGAAATGCTTAAAAAAATCCGCCAAATTGAGCTGCGAACCAAGCGGCTTGTTACTGAAACTTTGGCGGGTCAGTATCACAGTGCTTTTAAAGGGCAAGGGCTGCATTTCGAAGAGGTTCGTGAGTATTTTCCAGGAGATGAGATCCGGTCAATCGATTGGAATGTTACGGCTAGAATGAATCAGCCTTTCGTAAAGGTATATTCAGAGGAGCGCGAATTAACTCTGATGCTATTGGTGGACCTGAGTGGTTCTGGTTTCTTTGGTTCTGTTGAGCATACTAAGCGCGAGATAGCTGCTGAGTTAGCTTCAGTACTGGCTTTTTCGGCAATTCGTAATAATGATAAAGTGGGCTTAATTTTGTTTACTGACAAGGTTGAGAAATTTGTGCCTCCGCGAAAAGGCCGCTTTCATGTATTGCGAGTAATTCGAGAAATTCTATTTTTTGAGCCGCAAAATCGAGGCACAGACTTGAATGGCGCTTTGGAGTTTCTTGGGAGAGTTGTTCCGAGGAAGGCAATAACAGTTTGCGTGTCAGATTTTCTTGGTCAAACCAATCCAACTCGCCAGATGATGGATATGCATTTACGACGGCATGTGGTTCTTTCTGAAACCTTGGCTCAAACTTCTGCTACTGCTTTGCGTCAGGCGAATCGAAGGCATGACGTAGTGGCAGTTCAGATAACTGATCCTCGCGAGCTAAAATTGCCCAATGTTGGTTGGGTGGTTTTACAGGATGCGGAAACTGGGCAGATTGTTGAGATCAACACAGGAGATCAACGGAGAAGGGAGGCATACGCGAAAAGGCAAGCCGATGCACAAGAGGAGTTGCTAAAGTTATTTCGTGTGTCAGGAATAGACTCCATTCAATTGCGGACTGATGAGCCTTATGCTATGGCGTTAGAGTATTTTTTTGAGATGCGTTCGAAGAGGCGTCATCTAGCTGCTTGATGCCTGTGACTAACACCAATACTTCGGCATTAATATTACCGGATCCTAAAGATGCCGCAGCCTTGTCTGAGGAGGCTGCTGATATTCGTGGCATTAAAGGCGTTGTTGATGTGCCGGTCGTCAATGAGTGGATTGTGTTGCTATTAGTTTTGTTGGCGGTTTCGCTTGTTGCGTTTATTTCTGTATGGATTATCCGTCGTCACTTGGCTAAGCATAGTGAAAAATCGGCACCTCCTCCTCCTCCTCCTCCGCATATATTAGCTTGGAATAAATTACAAAATGCACTTGGTCTGATTCATGATGCTAATCGGTTTTGCACAGAGGTTTCCTTGATTATCAGGGTATATCTTGAAGAACGATTTGACCTTCATGCGCCTGATAGAACTACAGAGGAATTTTTGTTTGAGCTGCAATCTAGTAAGTTTTTAGTGGATGCTCACAAGGAGTTACTGGTCAATTTTCTTGAGGAGTGTGACATGGTGAAGTTTGCCAAAGCAGAACCACCTGAAAACGAACTGCGACGCTTATACGAAGCGGCTGGTCGTTTAATTGGCGAGACGCAGCCGAGATTTGATGATGGCAAGCATGATTCGGAAGTGGGGGTGAGCTTCTGATGCGATTAGAAAGTCCATGGTGGTTGTTGTTGTTACTATTATTTCCGATCATAGGTTGGATGTGTAATCGTTGGTTTGGTGGGCGCCCGTCACTGATGTTCTCGTCGGTGCAATTACTGCGAGGAATCACTGCCTTGAGTAAACCAAAGTCCGGTCTTTTTCTGGGGTTTTTGAGGTGGACTGCTTTGACGCTTTTTGTAGTTGCTATGGCGCGTCCACAATGGGGAGAAGGGGTAGAGAAAATTAAGGCGAGTGGAATTGATATCGCGGTGGCGTTTGATCTGTCCGGCAGTATGTTGGCAGAAGATTTTCAACTGAACGGGGAGAGAGTTAATCGTGCCACGGTTGCAAAGAAAGTGTTGAAGGGATTTGTCGAAGATCGACCAGCCGATCGTATCGGTTTAGTGGCGTTTGCAGGGCGAGCTTATATTGCAGCTCCCCTCACATTGGATCACGATTTTCTCATGGCAAATCTCAATCGATTAGAAGCTGGGAGCGAGGCCATTGAAGATGGAACTGCAATAGGTTCTGCGATTAGCGCAGGTTTGAATCGCCTGCGTGATTTGGATTCTGAGAGCCGAGTAATTATTTTAATGACAGATGGACAAAACAATTCAGGAACCGTCAACCCATTAACCGCAGCTGAAGCTGCGGAATTACTTGGAGTGAAGGTTTACACTATAGGCGTAGGTACAATTGGTATGGCTCCTATGCCTTATACAGATGTCTTTAATCGAAAGCGTTATCGAAATGTAGAAGTGAATATTGATGAGGAGACATTAAAAAAGATTGCTGATCGGACTGGCGGAAAATATTTTCGCGCAGACTCTAGTCGTAAATTGAGGGAGATTTACAATGATATTGATGAATTGGAAAAAACTGAAATTGAAGTAGAGAGGTATTTTAATTACGACGAATTATTTCATTACTTTATTGTAGCTGGTTTGGTTTTGTTGTTGCTTGAGTTAATTCTTGCCAATTCTGTTTGGTTAAAACTTCCATAATTTTTTGGATAGCTTGCGAGAAGGAGGATTGCGCATACAATGCCGACCTGTATTAAAGGCGGTTGTTAATCTATATTCTCAGGAAAGCTAAATGTCACTAAGACTATACTAATAAACTAAATATCCTCGGCTCATTATTTGTAATATGATGAATTTAATTAAAATTGCCTTGTTTAAAAGATTATGAAGAAGTTTTTTGTGGTCTTACTGGTTTTAATTTTATTCATGCATGGCATTGTTTCTTCACAGGATTCAAATGGATTAGACCAGCTGGTTGAGTTGTTACGAGGGTCAAGCGATTCTCAGTTTCAATTAGATGTTCTGAAGGGGATATCGGAGGCTTTAAAGGGGCAGCGTGATATCCAAGAACCAAAGGGTTGGCCGGAGGTTGCAAAATTTTTGAGTGAAAGTTCTCGAAGTGAGGTTCGTGAAATGTCGCATTTGCTTTCTCTTAAGTTTGGTAGTTTGGTGGCTTTAGATAGCATGCGTAATGTATTGATTGATACGTCAGTTAGTTCTGTTAAGCGGAAGCGTGCTTTGTTAGCACTTGTAGAAGCAAAGGATTTGAAATTGCCCGCATTACTGATTGATTTGCTTGATGATGAGATTTTGCAGCAACCGGCCGTTCTCGCTTTGGCAGCTTTTGATAAACCAGAAATTTCTTCGGCTATTCTTTCTCATCTTCCGAAATTGAAATTGCAAGTCAGGCGAGATGCTCTTTCAACTATGGCATCGCGATTAACATATGCTACGGCATTAATGACTGCTGTTGATAAGCAAACTATTGACGCTAAATTGCTACCGGCAGATGTTGTGCGACAGTTGCGTGTTCATAATGACCCGAATATTAATCGGCTGCTTGATAGGCTTTGGGGAATTAGTCGTTCTTCATCAGAGGCGAAGCTTGATGAAATTAAAAAATATAAGCATATAGTTGGGATGAGTAATGGTGAGCCAAGCAATTTATCCAATGGCAGAGCTATGTTTAATCGAGTTTGTGCTTCGTGTCATAAATTGTATGGGCAGGGAGGTGAAATTGGTCCAGATATCACCGGTTCAGACCGGAAGAATCTTCATTACATTTTATCCAACATCATTGATCCCAATGCCGAAATTCCGAACGATTACCGTACATCAGTAATTCGAATGAAAGATAATCGTGTTCTGGTAGGAGTAGTTCGTAGTCGGGAACTTAAAACGATTACAGTAGTTACTCCCAGTGAAGTAATTTTTTTGCCTAAGAGCGATGTAGATAAAATCGATTCGCAAAATTTTTCGATTATGCCGGAAGGATTGATTCGTGTTTTTAACGATCAAGAGCTTCGAGATTTAATTTCTTATTTGGGAGGGGATGGGCAAGTGCCTTTGCCATGACTGGAAATCTGAATTGTGGCTGATTCACGTTCTAAAAATACTTCCCGAGGATTCTGGGGTGTCAGGACGCCTTTTGCTCCTAGCCGATGCCCATTCTTTTACGGTTGGGTAATTGTATTTGCTGCAACGATAGGGTCGATATTCAGCATTCCTGGCCAGACTATGGGCTTTAGTGTTTTCACTGATGTATTAATCGAAGAGCTTGGATTGACGCGCGTTGAGTTGAGCTCAGCTTATTGTTTGGGAACAGTTGCCAGTGGCCTTACTTTGCCTTGGCTCGGGCGTTTGTTAGATCGTTGGGGAGAACGTCGAATGGCAGTGGCTTCAGTTATTGCAACTGGATTGGTTTTATTCTATTTGGCCAAGTGTGATGTTGTAAGCCAAATGCTTGGCCAAGTGTTACCAGCTGGAATAGCAGCGTTTGTTGTTATCTCTCTTGGGTTTTACATGATCCGCGCTGCTGCGCAGGGAGTTCTCTCGATGACCTGTCGCAACGCGATTGGAAAATGGTTCAATTATAGAAGAGGATTAGCTTTGGCTATTAGCGGGATTCTGGTTTCGTTTTGCTACTCATTTGCTCCACGAGGTTTAGATTGGATGATTAAGAGTTATGGCTTTGATGGAGCTTGGTTAGTTATGGGGGCTTCAACAATAGTGGTTATGGCTCCTTTGGCGTGGTTGTTGTTTCGAGATACACCTGAGCAAGATGGGTTGGAGATGGATGGGGGAAAGGTGGCAGTTAAGGCTTTTTCGAATCCTGATATGCATATCCATGTTGATTTTACACGACGTGAGGCACTTCGTGATTATTCGTTTTGGGTCTTCAATTTTACTTTCTCGTTTTATGGATTATTTGCGACGGCTTTTACTTTTCATATTTTGTCATTGGCAAAAGAGTATCATTTTGAAAACGAAAGAATTTTGTCCCTCTTTGTCCCGATTGCGGCAATTAGTGTAATGACAAACCTAATTTTCGGTTCGATTAATGCACGTTTATGTTTGAAATGGTTATTGCTGGTAATGAATCTTGGTAGCTTATCAGCAACACTTGGAATGTTGTTTCTGGATCGATCCGGGGGAGTGTGGGGGTATGTGCTTGGTAATGGTATTGCTAGTGGTGGTTTCGTTAGTTTGACCGGAATTGTATTTCCTAGGTTTTATGGAAGACAGCATTTGGGTGTGATCAGTGGGGTTAACATGTCGGCTATGGTAATCGCCAGTGGTTTGGGGCCATTATTTTTTGGGTTATGTCATCATTATTCGGGTAGCTATCAATTGATATTACTCATTAGTGCATTCGTTCCATTTTTTTTAGCATTGCTATCTTTAGCTGCTGATAATCCTCAACGGAAATTTGCTAAAACTGAAAAGAAAGAATTATAAAGGAAAGTGAAAATGGAGCCAGTTGTCAGATTCGAACTGACGACCGTTCGATTACAAATCGAGTGCTCTACCAACTGAGCTAAACTGGCTTTTCCCCGAAAGGAGGCGGGAAAATGCCGATTTCATTAGAGTTAATCAAGTGTTTTCTTCTTATTTATCATCTATTTCAATAACTAATCGAGAATGAGTTTCATTATCATTAATATAGTGTTACTTTCGGTTCGTATGAGTAGTTTATTTAATAATATTTTGGTTTTCTGCTTATTGTTATTCGGATTTTCAGTTCAAGCAGACAAAGAAAAGAGGAAAATAGAACCAATCGAAATTGTCATTCAATCTAATGATTTAATGCAATATGACAAAAATACAATTAGTGCAGAAAAAGGGAAAGCATACGAAATTATACTTAAGAATATAGGAAAACTCCCGAAAGCGGCTATGGGGCATAATCTTATTATACTAAAGTCCGGAATAGATGCTTTAACTTTTGGTCAAGAGCTAATTACCAAACACGGTGCAACACTCCAAAATGAATGGAAACCAGTGAAGGGTAGTAGGCATATTTTAGCACAAACAAAGATGCTAGGTCCTAGTGAGCAAGATACCCTGAAAATCAAATTCGATAAGAGTGGTGCATATCATTATTTGTGTTCGTTTCCAGGGCATTTTGGTCAAATGCGGGGAATAATTAATGTTAAATAATTAATTACTGTTATCACGCCAATGAGCAAAGAGATCACAATATTTTATGGAACTGAAACCGGAAATTCTCAGGACTTAGCTGAAAAATCAGAAAGCATTCTCAATGAAGAAGGATACAATATTAGTGTATTAAGTTTAGAGGACGCGAATCCTGATGATCTACTGGAAATACAATTATCATTATTCATAGTTAGCACTTGGGGAGAAGGGGACCCGCCCTTGGATGCTGAAGATTTTTATGAGACTCTCAAATTATGTGAATTGGAATTATCCAATTTGAATTATGGCATTATGGGTTTAGGTGATCGTAGTTACGAAATTTTCAATGGATTTGCTAGAGACTTGGATACTACATTAAGTAAGTTGGGAGCTAAAAGAATTGGTGAACGAATTGAAGCAGATTTGGATTACGATGATGATTTTGTTAATTGGATTTCTGAAATGAGAAGATTGATTGGATGATGCAATTAAATAATATTCATATATTGAAACTTATACTTTTAGTCATTCATTTGATGGCTACTGGATGCGACAATGCATCCGATAAGACTGAAGTAATAATTGAAACTAACAAGTTGGAAAAAGTTGTTTTAACAGAAGAAATTAAAGAGGAACTTATTCAAACAAAAAACAACATTTTAGATTCTAAATTAACTGGTCAAGACGATAAGTCTATGCACGAGGCTGCAGCTAATGGGGACATTTCTACTGTTACAAAATATTTAGATTCAGGAACTAAATTGAGTTCTGATTATGACATTAAAAAAACATATGGCGGAAATCCAATGTTTAGTGCGGTTTTTAATGGTCATAACGAAATTGTGAAACTGCTTATCTCAAGAGGTGCAGATATCAATTCGACGGATATCAATGGAGAAACACCTTTAGATTGGGCGATTTCTAGAAATCTTATCGAGACGGATATACTACTTCGGAAACACGGGGGGAAAACTAGCAAAGAATTAAAAGCCAAAAATGGTAATTAGATTTTGGTCGGTATTCATAGTCGAATTGATATTTTTGCAAATTTGCATCTTGAGACAATTAGCCTGTTTAGGCAGCATCCGTCGCTGTTTTGATTTATGAGAACAAGATTTAACAATGTAACTTTGTTTGTATCGCTTTTGTTATTCTTCTCAGTTAATGCGTTTTCGAATGTCATTTTATTTTCGAGTAAGAGTAAAGGCGTAGGTTTAAGTTGGAGAATTGTTAATGATACGGTAATGGGGGGGCGGTCATCGAGTAAGTGGAAACTTAAATCAAAAAAAAATGCTCAATTTGAAGGGTATCTTTCCCTTGAGAATAACGGTGGTTTTGCATCTGTTCGGGCGGAAGTTAAAGCTAATAATTTAAAGAATACTAAAGGTATTTCTCTGAAGGTTAAAGGTGATGGTAGAAAATACCAATTTAGAATTCAGTCAAAGAACCCTAGGGCTCGTCGAGCGAATTATACATGTGAGTTTCAGACTAAAAAAAATATAGTTCAAAATTTTTACTTACCTTATGAGGAATTTTATCCAACCTGGAGAGGCAGGGAATTGAGTGATATTCCAAAGCTAAAGGGAAGTGATATTTATGGAGTGGGATTTCTTTTGGGGGATAAAGTTCAAGGTGATTTTCGATTGGGAATTTTTGAAATTATAGCCTCAAAGAAAAAATTATCTAAAAAAACTAACAAAAACTCTTCTTCTAGGTTGTTGGATTCAACTGAATAATACCCAATATTTAAATTTCTGTTAAGAATTAAGAACTCTCAGTTTTCTTCGGTAATGGTCAGGAGCTTTAACTGAAGTAATTATAATATCCCAAAAATAGGTTGAGTTTTGAGGTCTTTTTCCTAGTCTTTTTGACGTGCGAATTCGTTTGCGCTGGATTGCTTTAACCATTCTGGTTTTATCTCTTGCGGTATGGGGATTTAGCGGCTTCCATCGAGGCTGGTCTAAGTCAACCGTTACGGAGATGAAAATCGACGAAATAACGGGACTTGAATATCCTGTGACGATTAATAGTTTCGTCTTCGGATTGGAGATGCTAGGCGCATGCGTCTTAATTACGTGCATTTGTTTTGGTGCGTCTTTTGCGTTTAAAAAAAATACAAACTGATATGATAAATAATAATTTTTCAGGATGGACTCTTTGTGCAGCTTTAGCTGTTTTTTGTTCAGCAAAAATAAATGCTGATCCGATTGTTTTTGATTTCAAGGATCCCAAAAAGGTTAATAATGCTTTGTTTCTTTTGGATGCCCCGCTGGAATCGATTTCGGGAACAGCAACTGGAATTTCAGGGACTATTACTTTTGATCCGGAGAAGCCAGCAGCAACTAAAGGGAAGATTGTTTTGGATGCGTCTACCCTTCATGTTGACAATCCGGTTATGAAGGAGCACATGCTTGATAAAGGTTGGATGGATGTCGCAAACCATCCCAAAATTCAGTTTGTTGCTGAAAAATTTACTAATGTAAAAGTTGATGGTTCCAAAATTCAGGCGAAAGCGGTTGGTAAGTTTTCTGTCAAAGGTGTGACTAAAAAAGTTACTGTTCCGGTAACATTGACTTTCCTTAAGGGAATGCTGGTTAAACGGAATCGTGTCCCGGGTGATTTGCTTGTGTTGCGTTCGGATTTTACGATCAAGCGTTCGGATTATGAAATCAATCCAGGTAATAAAGAGGAAAAAGTTTCTGATGAAATTGAGATAAAGCTTCGAGTTGCAGGTGCTGCTCCGACTGGTAAATAACCATTTTCAATATTTTCGAATTCTACCAATTTTTTTCAAGGCGGCGTAAAAATATTTAACCTTTATATATTTCAACTCTTCAGCATTAGTAGAAAGAGCTGTCGAGTTTTGCCATCTTTGCTTACGCCCGGTATTAATATTTGATCACTTGATCGATTCCAGCAGGGTGATGGATCTTGGCGCAAGTCTCCAGACTGCCAATGTCCGATATTGAATCCTTCAGTCCTTACATATGCTCCGTTTTCCCGGTTGTAGATGGTGTAATAGTTGGACTTCTTTTTCCGGTCTTTGTGGCCGTTAACAAATAGTTTGCCGTTTGGTGAAAGTGCGATGTCACCTTCCGGGTCAGGGAAAATTTCCGGAGAGCCCAATGTTCCAACGATAACTTGATTGTCCGTGTCGAATACGACTTGTCTATCTTTCTGTCGGCCAATCATTCGGTGGCCGTAGTCCCACTCCGGGTGTCCACCTATGTGAATCCGGTTAGATCTCAGATGGTTGTTGTCGACATTAATAATGAATGGATGATTTATACGCTTCCCTTTCTGGCCGCTCCAGCCAGCGCGTGCAAAAAAGAAAATTCGATCTCCTTCACGATTGGAAAGAGAGTGGTTAATGAATAGATGACTAGTTTTAATATTGTGGTCAATAGATTCGAGTTCTGTCGCCATTTGGTAAAACGAAACCAGCAAGTGTTTCTTTCCGGTTTGGATATTTACTTTAAAGAGTCCGTCATCTTTAGGGTGGGCAATATCTTTAGTCCAATCCCATGCGCCCTTGTAGCCGGTTACGGGTCTTAACCTAGCCATTCGTGCATAGTTAAGGCCAAGAAACCAGCCCCCTTTTTGAGCGACTCCTCCGTTTCCAATGGGAGTATCTTTAAAACGATATTCCCGGATTCTTTTGTTTTTTTCTATATCGTAAAGAACACAGAACACCTTGCCAGTTTTGAGGTCTCGATCATTGAAGAAAAACTGTGTTTCTTGGCTATCTGGGTTCCAATAGAACATGGTTCCTTGTTGAGGGTTCCAACCGTGCGACTGGTCAATCACTTTGGTTTTATATCCGTTATGCGTATCGATTAATACAACGTTGGCCGGATCATTTGGACCTGGCATGCGATCGTGAAAATTAGTCTGTAAAGCTACAATATATCGGCCGCTACGGTTCCAAGGTATATTTTGAACATGACCTATGTACCCGAAGAAATGAGTCATTGGGCCGTGGGTGATTTGTTTGACCTCTATCTGAAATGCATCCTTGCCTTTAGCAAGGCTTGGCCAGGCGAGCACAAGGAAATTTAGAAGAATAAAAAAATAGCGCATCGTGAACCCAAGCTGTGCGCCAATAAAAAAGTTGGTGCAAGTCTCAATTATGTATTGTCCCTAATTGAAATTATTTATTTTGAGGTGAAGTTTCCTCTGGTTTATCAATTTGGCTTTCTTTAATTAGCTTGCCTTCATCAAATAAGGCGGTTCGAATTTTCTTTCCGTTTTCGTCCCAAGCAAACCACTCTCCAGTGCGCATTCCCATGTCGTATGAACCTTCTTGTTCTAATTGGCCGTTTTCGTGAAAACGTTTAATTTTACCATGTGGCATTCCGTTTTTATATTCCCACTCGACAGATTTAACTTCATTGGTATGCCAAAAAACCTGTAGGCCGTCGGGCTTTCCATTCACAAAATTACCAGCTTTGTCGGGCTTTCCATTATCGAACCACATTTCCCATAGACCACTGCGTTTGCCTTTGGCAAATTTACCTTCACTTTGCTTATTTCCGTTGGGATGCCATACGGTGTTGAGTCCGTAAGGTAATCCGTTAGTGAATGTCATTTGAAATTTTACCACACCATTGGTGTGATAATCGAGTTCCATGCCGGTAAATAGATTTGTAGTCCCTTTAAGGTACCAAAGCCCATTTGTTTTGCTGAGTTCTTCCTCTTTGACAATTTGCATTCCATTGGTTGACTGAAGTGTCTGTTGGATTACAGAGGACATTGGTGGGATTGGCACTTCGTTTTCTGTATTTTTTTCGCTCACTTGAGGAGAGCAGCCTGTTGAGTAAAGGCCGAATATAGTCGATAATCCTATAAGGATGCTTTTTTCAATTAGTTTCATGATCGCAACCGGGCAAAGAGAATGCAGCCGAAGTCTTAAAAGGGAAAAACAAATTCTCTATTTTCTTCGACTGAATAAGATGGAGTTTGAGTGGTGGTTTAGGCAAAGGTAACCGGCGTCTGTGTGTATCAATTTTCAGGCTAACAGTAGTTTTGTGGGCGCTTTGCTTGGCGGAGCTATGGCTATTTTGTCTTTCTGGAGCGTTCCAGTTGTTGGTCAGTCCAGTGATGAGAACTTGGCGATAGGGCATACAAAGGTGACTCCTTCGGCTATTGGAGCTAAAAGGTTTGAAATAGTTTCACCTTATCAAAGTGGAATTACTTTCAAAAATCATCTGGCTGGTTTGGAATATTACAAAAACATGGTTGCTCATAATGGCGCCGGGGTAGCCGTAGGAGATGTGAATGGGGATGATTTAGCGGATGTGTTTCTATGCAATATTCAAGGAGGTAATGCATTGTATTTGAATCAAGGTGGTTTTCGATTCAAACCAGTTAAAGGCCCGCAGGAAATGAAGGCTGTTATCAGCACTGGTGCGGCATTGGCAGACGTTGATGGAGATGGTGACAAAGATTTGTTAGTCAACGGTGTGAAGGTTGGAACTCGATTGTTTTTAAATGACGGGGCAGGGGGCTTTGAGTTAAGTGAGGGTTCTGGATTAGAGAACTCCGGCACAACAACCTCGATGGCGCTTGCTGACGTTGATGGAGATGGTGATTTGGATTTGTATGTTGCACATTATATAGACTGGATGCATTTGGCAGATCCTACAACGCGTTTTGAGTATTCCAGGCGTGGTGATCAGTTGATGGTCACAAGGATTAACGGCGAATCCACTATGAAGCCAAAATGGAAGGATCGCTTTACAGTTTCCAATACTGGTCGTGTTAGAGAATTGCCTGAAGCGGACCGGTTTTACCTCAACAACGGTGATGGCACTTTTCGAGATGTTTCTATCGAGAAAAGATTCATCATTGATGGGGAGTCTCGTTCCCTTTCCTCACTTAGGGAGTGGGGGCTAGCTGTAACTTTCCGTGATGTTAATAACGATTTTTTACCCGACCTTTATGTTTGTAACGATTTTGCCAGCCCGGATCGGTTTTGGATTAACCAGGGGGAAGGTAAGTTTGAATTAACTAATTATAGTAATATTCGTCACACTAGCCGCTCGTCGATGGGGGTGGATTTTACAGACCTCAATGCTGACGGCGTGCCGGATTTTATGCTGTTAGATATGCTGGACCCAAACCGTGCACGTCGATTGGTGCAACTAGAAAAAGAAGTGGAAAGGTCTAGTCGGCTATTGGATTGGAAGTATGTGCCACGCTTCAATCGCAACGTATTGATGATATCTCAAGATGGACCCTTGTGGTTTGATACCGCTTACTATTCTGGGGTAGAGGCGAGTGCCTGGTCGTGGAATGTTCGGTTTTTAGATGCTGACCTGGACGGCGATGATGACATGTTGATAACCAATGGGTTTGCATTTGATACCATGGATATGGATGCCAGTTTGAAACTTAAATCTGTACAAAAGGGGAGCCGTAAAGATGCACGTTCGTTATATGAGTTGAAGAAATTACAGCCACGCTATAATTCGCCCAATCAATTGTTTCGTAACGATGGTCAGTTGCGGTTTGCAGAGTCTGGACCTGCTTTTGGTTTCGATCATAACGGAATTACATATGGGTTAGGGGTGGCGGATTTCGACAATGATGGCGATTTGGATTTTATAACGAATAACCTTAATGAGCCGCCGTCGCTTTACAGGAACACTTCGCAAGAGCCTAGAATTCAAGTCCGCCTGAAAGGTGGGGTGGGGAGTAAGGTTCGTCTGCGACATACCGACGGAGCTATAGTTCGTGAAATTTTTTCCGGCGGCGGGTATTTGAGTGGTGACAGTGGAGAGGTGGTTTTTGCAACGAACATATCTGGCAAAAATGTTAAGGAATCATCTCTTGAGATTGAATGGCCAGACGGTTCCCTAGTCACTCGTGTGGTTGATTTAAAGGCTAATTCTATTTATCGCCTTAAAAAAGATGTGTCACCAGAGAAGCGCTCCACAACGGTTGTTCCTTCGGATAAACCAATGTTTCTTCAAAAGTTGGATGCAATTGCGTTTCGGCATTTTCCAAATTTGACTAAGGACTACGATGAGAATCCATTTTTACTTAAAAGGCTTAGCGCAACGGCACCACCGGCCTTATCACGGGATTTTGATGGAAATGGTTGGTTGGATGTTGGGTTTCAGTTGCCCAGAAGTGGTGCGGTTCAGGTTTTTCTTAATCAAGATGGAGAGCGATTTCTCCCTTTAGCTTCGAAGTACAATGATCCAAGCGGGTTAATGGAAAATACAGGATGGTTAGATGGGTTCACTATCGTGGATAACAAGCCCAGTTTTGAAGAATCCTTAAACCAGCAAGTTCCAGCGATGGAGATTAATCAGTCTTTGCGTCTGGTGTTACGTGCTGACATTGATGGTAACGGTTTTGCTGATGCACTTTATATTACACAGGATTCTATATTGGATCATCCTGCTGGAAGCCAGGCGTTTGTTTATTTGCAAAATGATGATGGTTTTCATCGAGCCGATTCTTGGGAGAAGTCGCTCTCAGAGCTAGGTCATGTGTCCAGTGCTATATGTGTCGACATAGATAGTGATCGCGATGCCGATCTCCTGGTTGCACATGAGGCTGGTAGTATTAAATTATTTGAAAATCGAGATGGCAGTTTTTTGGATATTAGTGAATCAGTCAATTTGGCGGGTCATGTTGGATTATGGCAAGGGTTGGCTGTGGGTGATTTTAATGATGATGGTCGAATGGATTTTGTTGCAGGCAATATCGGCCGCAACAGTCCACTTGAACCTTACCAAGAAAACTTGGTGTATTTGAGCCGCTCGGAAGAGCCGCGTATGTCGTTATTTGCATTGCAGGAGAAGGGTAAGCTTTTGCCGATAGATGACATGGATTTATTTTCTCGTGTAGTTGACCGGACGACATTGCCTCAGAGCTATCATGAATTTTCCAGTGCCAACCTTACTGTTGTGTTGAAATCTTTTGGATCGATGAAGCAGACTGAAATCAATTGCCTCGAAACCTCGGTCTTTCTGAATCGAGCAGGTAAGTTTGAAAGGTTCGCGTTACCTGTTGAAGCGCAGTGGAGTCCTACTTCCAGTATCAGTGTTGCGGATTTTGATAATGATGGACTTGAAGATTTGGTTCTTAGCCAGAATTGGTATTCTATTCGCCCGGACTTGGGTCGCTTGGATTCCAGTGCCGGTATGATTTTGCTCGGGCAAGGGCAGGGGAGCTTCAAGGGAGTGAGTTCGGGGCGTAGCGGGTTAGCGATTTTGGGAGAGTGCCGGAATGCACTCATTGCCGATTTTAATCATGATGGACGATCTGATATTATTGCCACTCAGACACTTGGAGAGGCGCATCTCTATCTTGGACAATCTGAAAAGAGAGGTATTCGCTTGATCATCGACAGTAAGGTTGAATTGGCTAAGCGCTTAGGTTGTTCTGTTCATTTGTTATATCCAGATGAAACCTCTTCTCCACCAAGGTGGTTATATTCTGGGGACGGTGTGCTTGCGCAGTGTTCAACCGAAGCTGTCTTAGGCTTTAAACAATGGCCCTCATCGATTCAGATAGTTTGGTCTGATGGGGAGAAGCAAACGATTTTAGTTCGACCGGGAATTTATGAATACACTGCTCAATAAACTATTAGGCATCGCGATTGCTTGTTTTTTAATGACTATGGGTTGTGATTCATCACAGCAAGCCGAGAAGCCTATTCCTAAAAAGCCCAAGCCTTTTGTGTTTAATCCTTCTGTGAATCTAGTTGCTATTGATCCTGGTCGTTTTGTCCGAGTCACTGATACACAGCAGAATATAACCATTTCACAAAAGTTTTGGATTGGTACACACGAAATCACTCAGAGTGAGTTTGAGGCGTTTATGGGTAGTAATCCAAGTTTCTTTAAAGGTGAAAATCTTCCAGTTGAGAAGGTTAGCTTTGATCAGGCGGTAGAATTCTGTAAGGCATTGACTATAAATGATTTAAGTGAAGGGCGTATTCGGCAAAATATGATTTATCGTCTGCCAAGTGAGGCAGAATGGGAATTTGCGTGTTTGGGTGGGTCAAATAGTCCGTTTTCATTTGGAGCAGTGTCTCAAGCTGATAATTATGCTTGGTCAGCCGAAAATGCTGCAGACAAAACTCAGTCGGTAGGCAAGAAACAACCGAATGCATGGGGTTTGTACGATATGCACGGCAATGTGTGGGAATGGGTTCTAGATTGGTTTGCTCCGCATCCCAAGGATCCTCAACTGATAGACCCCATTGGCCCTCTGACCGGAGAGCATCGGGTATTCAAGGGTGGTGGATGGT
>JASLKL010000070.1 GCA_030747605.1 Verrucomicrobiota bacterium
ATATGGGCAGCAGGGCTTTATGAGGCAGGAGAACTTCGTGTCCCATCATTACCGAATGGGAAGCCTAATGCCAACGCTGTGCTTAGTGTAATGGTCAAAAGTTTCATGGATAGTCCAATACTAATAGGCCTGTTTTCTGCCGGGGTGCTTGCAGCGATCATGAGTTCCCTGGATTCCCAATTTGTATGTATAGGCAGCATGTTTACTAATGATTTTATTGTGCCACTGAAGGGTGAAGTAAGTGATAAGCAGAAGGTATGGCTTGGCCGTGGGTTTATCGTTTTCATCGTTTTAATCACCTACATAATTTCTATATTTAAGCCGACCAGCGTATTCAATCTAGGAGTATGGTGTTTCAGTGGGTTTTCCGCACTGTTTCCAATTGCATTTGCATCGGTTTATTGGAAGCGTTTGACCAAGGCTGGAGTAATAGCGAGTGTTTTAGCAACTGCCATTACTTGGGCCTTGTTTATTTATGATGCGCTTGGAAATAAGGGTGAAAAATGGTTCGGGGAAGTTCACGCAGGAGAGTATCTCATTGCGGGAGTGATGCCGGTGACTTTCATCTGTCTGGCTTCCTTGGTTGCGTTGATCGGGGTTTCGCTTGTGACTAAAGCACCAAGTCAGTCGACTATTGATCGCTTCTTTCCTATCAAGAAAGCCTAATTCGGAATCGGCTATTAACTTTAAAAAATATTAATGTCTAACTTGGATCAAAACATTCAGGAGGCCAAGGCGCAGTTGGATGCGCATGCTGTGGAAATTGTAAAATGGCATTTTTCGCCAGAAACGGGTTCACCATTTTGGCTGGATTGGGCTGAGAAGGCGGGCTGGAATCCTGCCGAGGAGATCTCATGCTTTGATGATATCATCGGGAAATTCCCCCACTTCCAGGATGAGTGGCTACGAGATATGCCGAATGAAATTTGGCGGCCAAAGGCCTATGAGGGCAGGCCTTTCAGCATTTTTGAAACTGGAGGCACTACGGGCATGCCCAAGCAACGAATCGGCTGGGAGGATTACAAAATCGATTACAGTGAGTTTTCCGAGACACTCGATGACAACCATTTTCCTCGTGATCATTACTGGATGATGGTTGGCCCTACAGGGCCGCGGCGATTGCGGCTTTCTATTGAGCATCTGGCTAATGTCAGAGGCTGTTCAACGTACTTTGTTGATCTTGATCCGCGTTGGGTTAAAAGACTTATAGCTGGCAAACAGTTTGATCAGGCGCGTGCGTATATGGATCACGTGATCGACCAAGCTGTCACAATTCTCAAAAACCGAAAAGTCAGTGCACTTTTTACCACGCCTAAATTACTCGAAGCCATGGCTGAGCGAATGGACTTAATCAAAGCTGGGATAAAAGGCGTATTCTGTGGCGGGACGACAATGGATCAGCAGTACACACGCTTTCTAGTTGAGGAGATATGCGAAAAACAAATCGGGTTTGTTCCGACATACGGCAACACACTTATGGGATTGGCTCGGCACCGCCCTTTTGGCCCAGAGAATGATTATTCGATTACTTATCATGCCCCTCAGCCTCGAGCAGTTTTGAGAGTAGTAGACCCAAAGAAGACCGAAACCCTTGTCGATTATGATGCTTGGGGAAGGGTGGAACTGACTACTCTGACTAAAGAGTTTTTTATGCCGAGGTTCCTTGAAAGGGATGAGGCAATCCGTCGTTCCCCTTGGGAAAATTGCCCTTGGGACGGAGTAGCCGAGGTTCGCCCTTTTGGTGCGATGGAGAAAAAAATTGTGGAAGGGGTCTACTAAGATGGCTATTCCGCACATTCCCTGTCTGCGTTTGGGGGATCCCTATGTGAGTCTCAATAAGATTGAAGTGGCAGATTATCGCAGTGGCGATACCATGGCCACAGTTAGTCAGGTAAATGCGGGTGTTGTTAGGCGAGATCTAAAGCGAATTGATGAGGCCCGTGCTGCATTGCGTAAATTTACAACGGCCGAACTCGTTGAAATCGGTGCGAAGGCCGGGGAGATCTTCCTTAATGGAGAAGTTCAGATTGGCGTTAATGGGGAAATGCAATCGCCGCAGCAATATGTTGAAACCCTTTCTTCAACTAGCGGCCTTCCGCATGTCATGGTTAAGCGCAATATGGATAAGATTCACTATGCGTTGAGTAATATGCAGGTGGTTCTAAATGGACTAACGCGTGGCATTGATCTTCCGATTCTCGATGCCGGAGTAGGGGAGCAATTCGGGACTCAGGTTTGTTTTTATCCAACATCAAAAGCTCTGGGATTGGTGATGCCGAGTAATTCGCCAGCTGTGAACTCTCTCTGGTTGCCAGCTATTGCCCTTAAGACGCCAATCGTCATGAAGCCTGGCCGAGATGAACCGTGGACGCCATACCGCCTTATCCAATCCTTTATTCAGGCGGGTTGCCCCAAGGAGGCGTTCAGTTTTTACCCGACCGATTACGAGGGCGCGGCGGATATTTTGAATCGTTGTGGACGTGCACTGATTTTTGGCGACAAAAGTACTACAGATCAGTATGCCAATAATCCTGCCATTCAAATTCATGGCCCAGGGTGGAGTAAGGTTCTTATCGGAGAAGATGAGATTGAAAACTGGGAAGATCACATTGATCTGATTGCCGGGTCAATTGCTGACAATGGTGGTCGTTCTTGCGTAAATGCTTCAGCAGTAGTTGTGCCTAAGTATGGGCGCGAAATTGCTGAAGCACTTGCTAAGAAGTTAGGCCCGGTTAAGCCTACAACAGTGGATGATCCTGAAGCGAAGCTTTCGGGCTTTGCTAACCCTAAAATGGGAGAGTGGATTGATGGCGCCATTGAAGCCGATCTTTTGGAGGCGGGCTGCGAGGAGATGACAGCTAAGTATAGAGATGGAGAACGGAAGGTAGTTACCGACGGAGGCACGTATCTCCGGCCAACTATTGTTTACTGTGATTCATTTGAGCATCCTTTAGCTAACCGAGAATTTCTTTGTCCGTACGCCAGCGTAGTGGAAGTGCCTCAAGCAGAAATGCTGAACCAAATGGGAGAATCTTTGGTAGTCACCGCAATAACCAAAGATAAGGAATTTCACGAGGCGCTGCTATCATCGCCACTCATCGAACGACTTAATCTAGGCCCGATTTCAACAATGAAGATCTCATGGGATCAGCCACATGAGGGGAATATGTTTGAGTTTCTCTATAAACGTCGTTCGATAGGAATTTTAGCAGCTTAATTTGACTAGGATGACGGGAGCTCGTTATTAAAGTTCGAACGATTCGTTTAATTCTGGGACGACCACGTCAGCTTTTGGCTTAATGGTTCGAAGCGTATCTGCAAAGGCTAGACTGGAATCTTCTTCCCCGTGAACGACATATATATTTTCTATGTTCCCTGTAAGTGACTCAACGTATTTAGACAATTCATTTTTGTCTGCATGGCCTGAGAAACCGTCGAAGCTAGCAATTTTGGCTTTAACTTTATGAGGTTCCCCAAATATGTAAACTGGATCTATCCCAGCGCGGATCACAGATCCCAGAGTATTGTAGGCACAGTAGCCGACGAATAGGATCAGATCCTTCGGGTCGCTAATATTGTTCTTCAGGTGGTGGCGGATTCGACCGGCTTCGCACATGCCGCTAGAGCTAATAATAATTGCCGGGCCATCAAGATCGTTCAACTTGATCGACTCTGAGGCCTTTCGAATGTAGGTCAGGTTGTCCATGCCAAACGGATTATCTTTTTCCCGAAGAAAGTTATAAATGTCCCGATTGAAACATTCCGGGTGTAGACGGAACACCTCTGTGGCATTAACGCTGAGAGGGCTGTCCACATAAATAGGAAAGTCTGGTAGTTTTCCGGCGTCTACCAATTGATGCAAGGTATAGACGAGCAGTTGAGTTCGCCCTACAGAAAATGCGGGGATAATGACTTTGCCGCCGCTATTCAATGTCCCAGAAAGCAGTGATTCAATTTCGTCGGACAATCCTGATTGAGCAGTGTGGTTGCGATTGCCATATGTACTTTCAACAAGGAGCACATCAACGTCTTCAACGGGTTGTGGGTCACGTAAAATGGCGTGATTACCTCGTCCAATATCTCCACTGAAGAGCAGGCGTCGTTTATTGCCACTTTCATCAATATCGAGGATAACTTGAGCAGAGCCGAGAATGTGGCCTGCATCGCGAAAACTCAGATTTATGCCATTCCCAACAGGGATAGGCCGATCGTATCCTAGCGCTACAAACTGCCGCACTGCGCGTTCGGCATCTTCAGGGGTGTAAAGGGGCTCGACTGGGGGAAGCCCCTTTTTTTTGTGCTTCTTGGAAACATAAGCAGCATCGGACATTTGTATTTCGGCTGAGTCTTCTAGCATAATTGCTGCGAGATCTCGGGTGGCAAAAGTACAATAAACGTTCCCTTCAAAACCCTGTTTGTACAAATTTGGGAGATTTCCGATATGGTCGATATGCGCGTGGCTTAAAATCACGGCGTCGACGGACTTGGGATCGAACGGGAAGTTTTGATTTCGCTCTATTGATTCCTGCCTTTTTCCCTGAAACAAACCGCAATCCAACAGTAATCGGATTCCATTCACTTCTAATAAGTGCTGTGATCCTGTTGTAGTTCGCACCGCACCATGGAAGGAGATCTTCATGCCCATAGATTGGCCAAGTAGACAATTCAGTGCAATTAATAATAATATTGTATAATAGGTTAATATTATTTGGGGAGAGGCGTGTTATGATAACCATAAGATAGGCTATAAAGTCCAAGTAAGAACTAAACGTTTTTTTCGCTGTGAATAAAATAAACTGGTTCAGCGTCGCGCTAGGCCTGAGGATGTTGGGCAGCGCCTATCACGCGCACTGGAATGAAAGCCAAAATTGTCATAACTCCTAAGAAGGCGGTACTTGATCCGCAGGGGAAAACGGTACAGGCCGCGTTGGAGCAAATGGGCTATGAAGGGGTCATTGACGTCCATGTCGGCAAGTATCTTGAGGTCGATTTGGAAGGAGATGATGCTGAAGCTTGGAAGCCAAAAATTGAAGAAGCATGCCACAAGCTATTTAGTAATCCAGTTATTGAGGATTATGAATTCACAATAGAGTAATCATGCATTTCTCTGTACTTCAGTTTCCAGGTTCAAATTGCGATCAGGATTGCATCCATGTTTTGAGCGATGTGCTCGGGCATCAGGCTAATTACCTTTGGCATAAGGAAGAGTCCCTTGGAAACACAGATGCAGTAGTTGTTCCTGGCGGGTTTAGTTATGGAGATTATCTTCGTACGGGGTCGATTGCTCAGTTCAGCCCTGTAATGAATGCCGTCAAAAAATTTGCTAGTGAAGGGGGGCTGGTAATGGGTATTTGCAATGGTTTCCAAATATTATGTGAAACCGGCTTACTTCCGGGAGCCTTAGTTCGCAATCGCTCCTTACAGTTCCGATGTGAGCAGGTATATCTTAAAGTGCCCACACAGGACTCGCCTTACACTAGGGAAATCGCTGTGGAAGATGTGATAAGAGTGCCTATTGCTCATGGGGAAGGATGTTATTTTGCTGATGATGAGACTTTGGAAAAATTGAAGGCTAACGATCAGATTTTGTTTCAATATGCTTCGGCAGACGGGGAAATTACAGATGACTCTAATCCTAATGGGTCGCTGTTGAACATAGCAGGTATTTGTAATGAAGCCCGAAATGTTTGCGGGATGATGCCTCATCCGGAGAGAGCTAGTGAAAGTATTCTAGGGGAGGAAGGAGGGCTAAAAATCTTTGAAGGAATGGCGCTCCATTTTCAAGGAGCCCCTCTAGTAGGGAGCAAGAACCGGTAGCTTGATAAAATATAATATTTATCAAACCCCCTTATCAATTAATTTTCAGGGATTGCTTTAACGCCAAAAAAGGTTAGGTTTGTGGGCTATCGACCCGTGGCATCCCCTCCCATCCCAGCCATGGGTCGTAGGTCGTCGGCAAACCTCCACACCCATCCCCTTGCCGGCGACCGATTTTTTATTCCAAATTTTTGACCGGAAGAGTTTCGTTATGTATAGCGTCTAGATGCTTAAACCCCGGGCGCATAACCCCGTACCAAACTCCTAAGCCCAACAAGGTTCCCATGATGGTGTCCCAGATGAAGTGCTGCTTTGTCGTCAGTACGCTGATAAAAAGACCAACCCATGCCGGCCATAGTAGCCATACAGCCCAGGTCCAACCTCTTTGCATCCACCACCGAGCCACCCCAACTGCAATAATGAAGCTTTGAGCTATATGTAAGCATGGCCATGCATTAAATGGTTTATCCAATGCATGAAAGGAACTGAACAGAAAGTTGTACATGGCGGACATCTCGTCGATTTTTAGTTGCCATCGCAAATCAATGTGAGCAGGAAAAAAGAAAAAGAATGGGAATGCAATCCAGCTTGAAATGACCCACCCCTGTGCCATGACTAATGATTCAGCACGCCCTCTATCGGTCTTTTTTGCTGCATAAAATCCGAAGTAGTAGACGAACAAGGAGATATAAAACCAAATTGACCAGTCAACAACGGGGATTTTGTAATCGAGATACTGTCCTTCGCTGTCCTTAAATATTGATTTTGGATCCCAAACAGTTCTTTCATCTTTTGGAGAAAATTTGAGGGTGTCTCGTTTTGTTATTGTTTCTTGATCAAGAGGAGTGTGATCTGGCCAAGAGGCCATACGATTAAATAACATGTACGGACTGGCTAGTAACAATACCCAAAAAAGGAGTAGTGCAGGATAAAGGAATCCGTTTACTTTTTTTCGGCACTTCCAGACTGGGCTCCAAAGTCGCCAAAACCGGGCTCCGAAGGGTATGGGATTAGGAGTACTCACAAGAAAGAGACTAAATTTTGGTTAAGCGCCCGGATGATCGTTGCCCTTTGCCTTTTCGCCCTTTATCTCCTAGCTCCTTACGCATCGCTTCTCCAAGCTTGAGCATTTTGGCCATAATTTCCGGGTGGTTAGCTTTTACGTCGGTTGTTTCGGCAATATCCTGATGCAAATTAAAGAGGGACAATCCAATTTTGGCTTGGCTGTATTTTGTTGGGATACCCCCCGTTCCCCCAGGTTTGCCATCCATCGTGCGATAGCTGTGAGGGAAGTGTAATTTCCATTTTCCCATACGAATAGCCTGTAACTGTTGACCGTAATAAAAGTAATAAGCTTCTTGAGGGCTTTTATCATTTTTCCCCGTAACAAGGTTTAAGATGCTTTTCCCGTCAATCTTGTGGGCTGGAAGATTTGCCCCAATTAATTCAGCGACAGTTGGCAATATGTCGATTGTCATTGCGGGAGTGCTGCAGTTGCTATTGGCAGGAATGGTATCAGGCCACCACATTAAAGTGCTCTCGCGACAGCCTCCATCAAACATGGTGCCTTTCCCTTCGCGAAGAGGCCCAGCTGAGCCTGCATGATCTCCGTAGCTAAGCCAGGGGCCATTATCGCTGGTAAAGATAACTAGGGTATTCTTGTCTAACTCATGTTTACGTAAAGTGTCCAGAATTTGGCCGACGCTCCAGTCAACTTCCATCATAACATCTCCAAATAGACCGGATTTACTTTTTCCCTTAAATTTTTCAGATACAAACAATGGGACGTGAACCATTGAATGTGGAACATAGAGGAAAAATGGATTGGCCTTGTTTTTTTCTATGAATTGTACAGCGCGTTCCGTGTACTGTGTTGTTAATTGTTCCTGATCCTTGCCAGAAACTTCAGGATTAATAATCTTATTTTTGTCAATCAGTGGCAGATGAGGCCAGCGCTTCAGGCGCTCCTTCATCGGCAAATGGAGAACGCCGGGATGGTATGGCCACATATCATTGGAATATGGGAGTCCGAAGTAATCGTCAAAGCCATGCTGCATTGGCAGAAAGGGTTTATGGTGTCCGAGATGCCACTTGCCATAGATAGCGGTCGCATATCCTTTTTGTTTACATACTTCTGCTAATGTCACTTCATCTTTGTGAAGCCCTTGAGTCGACTTTGGCCCGAGAGCTCCAAAAATACCTACACGCACATTGTAGCAGCCGGTCAGCAGTCCTGCTCGAGAGGCACTGCATACTGCCTGAGTTACATAAAAATCGCTGAACTTGCGCCCTTCTTTTGCCATGCGGTCAAGGTTCGGCGTTGGATAAGCTTTGGCTCCGAACGGGCCGATGTCAGCGTATGCCATATCATCCATAAAAATAACTACGACATTTGGAGATTTGCTTTTAGCGGCAACAGCCTGCGTTGGGATTCCTAAGGCTGCGATAAGACTGCAGAATATTATAGTTCGTATTATTAAGTTCATATGAAAGAGAAGAGTTTCTTAAATATCGAGACTTTGCCAGTTGATTCCCGTTTAGCTAAGTCTATTGATCCTACTTTTTATTCTCATAATATGCACGGAGACGTTTTGTCATCTCTGTCTTATCTGGCCGCGGCCGTTCGCGAACCGGGAGGGCCTGACCATCTTCGCGTCCAAATTCATCAAGTGTTCGGAACGGCGGGGCCATATCGGTTGTTTCCTTTTGCCATTTAGCGAGAGCGAGGCGGAATTTTTTTAATTGTTTTGCATGATCTGAAGAGAGAGCAAGATTATGTAATTCAAACGGGTCATTTCGGATATCGTAAAATTCCTCCACAGCGCGCGGCTGAATAAATGTGTTTTTTTGGGCTTTGGTTAATTTTCCTTTATTGCGGAGCCGGATCATCTCTCGGTAAGACACGGACCGGACTACATCCGCGGGAGGAGTGTTGGGCAGATCATTGTAAAAGTTCCTAATGTATTTGTATTTTTTGTTTCGGACAGCACGTACTAGGTCCTCATAGTCATGCCAGTTGCGTTCGGCAAAGATATAGCGGTTAAGCATTAATTTTGGATCATTAATAATAGGCAAAAAACTGTGGCCCTCAAATATAGTTGGCGCGGACAGGCTGGCCAGTTCTAAAAAGGCTGGGGCAATATCAATGGAGCTTACTAGGCTGTCAGATTTGCTGCCGGGTTTAACGCGGTTAGGCCAATGAACTATAAATGGTGTCTTAATGCCGCTATCATAAAGCGTCGTTTTATCTCTTGGGAATGGGCGGCCATTGTCGCTTATGAATAGGATGAAAGTATTATCGAAGATATTTTGTTTCTGTAGTTCCTCAATTACATCGCCTACGAAACGATCAAGCCTAGTGATTTCATCGTAATATAAAGCGTAGTCTTGTCTGCTTTTTATGGTATCTGCCACATAAGGAGGAAGCCTGACGTTTTCGGGTCTGTGAGGTTTATCTAAAATACCTTTATCATAATCGCGGTGTGGATCAAGAGCTGCGAGCCAGGCGAAAAGAGGCTTGTCTTTTGGTCGAGCCTTCAGCACGGGGACCCATTGGTCACAGCCGCTTCGGGCGTCCCCAATTACCTTTTGAGTGATTTTGCCTTCCTTTGCTGCTTTGCCGGTAGGAAGCTGAAATCCAGAAACATCAGCTTCGCGAACTTCATCAAATCGATCTTTTACAAAGTTGCCGAGGTGCCATTTTCCAGCAGCAACAGTCCAATAGCCGGAAGACTTGAGAAGTTCGGTAAACGTCAGACGATCTGCTGGAAGAGGCCAGTGAAGTTGCTCTGCATCAGTTTGGTGCGGATAAGTGCTGGTAATAATACTGGCTCGACTTGGGCTGCACGAGCTGATGGTGAGGAACGCGTTGGTGAAACGCATGCCTCCATTAGCTAAACGGTCAATGTTTGGTGTCCGTACGTTAGGGTTGCCGGCGCAGCCAAGGTCGTCCCAAGCCATATCGTCAGCTATAATGAACACGATGTTTGGGCGATTGTCTGCCGCCGCCCCAAGCAAGGTTGATATTAGGCCTATTAAGCTAAAAATCGAAATATAACGGTTCATTTTAGTTGAAAATGGTGGATTAGTTGCTTGTTGACATCAAAGGAGATTGGTTAACCAGCTGGTTTAATATGGAGCATAGTTTGGTTAAGCGTGGGGCTTCAAGCCCTTTGGCGTGGGCAGCTGCTAGAGGCTTATAAAAAAGAGCCTCTAATTCAAGTGGCCGGCCAGCCTCAAAATCAATCAATGTAGAGGCACGATACGAGCCCATTACGCGAGTGCGGGTACGCTGATATTCTCCGCTGTTTAGCGGAATGTCGTGTCCTAACGCACGGCCTGTAGCAATAACTTCATCCATTAATTCAATAACAAGATTTTCCCATAAACCTTCATCAAGAAGTTGATCGGAAGAAAGGCAAGGACCTATAGCTTGTCCAGTGTTCAAGCAGCCGGCAATTACCGCATCCAATCCTGCCGCCCCCGCAACGCCTAATCCATTGAAAGGGATATTCCATATTAATTTTTCCCATTTCGCTCGCTCTAGATTGCCTGCTATCTCAACTTGAATCCCACAGCTTTGAACTAGTTGAGCAATTCTTTCTGTGAGTTCATCTGGAAGTCCGTTGTGCCTTCCCATAACAATTTTACCGTGAGCAATATGGTTAACTATTCCAGGGGCAATACGGTTAAGGCAAACAAAGCACATGCCTCCAAACACATGAGCCTCTGGAAAAAGTTTAGTCAATTCTGCTTCATTTCCTAAACCATTTTGTAGCGTGAATAGAGCGGTTTGTTTTCCCACTAGTGGAGTAAGCAAGTTAGAAAACTTATCATTTGCTGTGGACTTTAGAGCAATCAATACCAAATCGCATTCTCCAATTTCTTCAGGATAGCGGGAAATATTTGGGCGAAGAGAATAATTTCCTTCAATACTTTGGATATGAAGGCCATTAGTGGTTACAGTTTCGAAATCGCTACGAAGAAGGAAATGAACATTCATTCCGGATTGCGCTATTTTAGATCCATAAAAACTTCCTACGGCACCACACCCCACCACAGCAATTTTTCGGAATGGGGTGGTTTTTTTATCCATATAGAAAAAAAAAGCGCCCAGCAACTGCGGGCGCTTTTCGGTTAGAAAGATATTATTTAGCTAGCAATGGAATCTTTAGCCGCTTTAGCAACGGCAAATTTTACCACAGTCTTAGCTGGTATCTGAATAGTCTCTCCAGTGGCAGGGTTTCTGCCCATGCGAGCCTTACGATTAACAAGCTTCAATTTACCAATACCTGGGAAGGTAAAAGCGCCAGTAGATTTTGTGCTTGAGATAGCCAAATCAGCCAAGTTTGCCAAAAGATCGGCCGCCTGTTTCTTTGTGAGATCATTCGCTTCAGCAACAGCTGCTGCGATTTGTGATTTTGTTAACGGTTTATCTGCCATGATATTATTGATACGGGTTTCTGCTATTTACTATAGTAGTGCTGCACTACCCGGGGTCCGTTTTACGAGCGGATATAAGCGTTCGCAAGCAGAAAACCAAAAAAACTCTATATTTTTTGGCCTAAAAATAGAGTAACATTTGTTCCGATTAAGTGGTTTTAAGGCGAGGGGCTAGGAGTGTGGCAAGAGCAAGGGATATTCTTGAGGGCTGCCTTTTAATAGGTAAGTGTGCTTCCTGAAACTGACTTATCCTTATAGATTCTCGTATTTTCTTAGGAAGGAGTCACTTTTAATTACCTCGGTAATTAATGATTTTAACTTAAAATTATCAGCTTTCGTTTGATCTACGATCTTATCAATAGTGAATATGTCCTGTGGCGAGAGCTTACGCGCTAGTGCAAATCGAAGAAGATGAGAGGCAAAGGCTTTGGCAAACCGTTTATCTTCTTTGGCGATGGATTCTTTAAATTCGACGATATTTTTAAATTGGTATTTTCGCAGTAGTGTGCCTGAGGAGTTGACGTCGCGGCC
>JASLKL010000071.1 GCA_030747605.1 Verrucomicrobiota bacterium
ATCAATAGATTATTCTGACTTGCTCCTCCATCCACTCGTAGCTCGCGAAGTGGAGTATTTGCATCTGATGACATAGAGTGGATTACATCGTGGACCTGAAAGGCAATTCCTTCTAGAGCCGCTCTTGCAATGTGACTATTGCTGGTCCCCCGGCTAAGCCCGCTTATTATTCCTCGTGCATATGGATTCCAGTAGGGAGCTCCAAGACCTGTAAATGCTGGCACGAAATGAACTCCTCCATTGTCCTTAACTTGGTTAGCCAGGGATTCAATTTCAGCTGCTGATTTGATGATCCCTAATTGATCACGAAGCCACTGTACGGCTGCTCCAGCTGTGAACACGCTGCCTTCAAGTGCATATTCCATTTTACCTCCAATTTTCCATGCTACTGTTGTTAGGAGGCGGTTTTTGGATGGCATGGGCTTGTTGCCGGTGTGCATAAGGAGGAAGCATCCTGTGCCGTAGGTGCATTTTACCATTCCTTTTCGATGACAGCCTTGTCCGAATAGTGCAGCTTGCTGGTCTCCAGCAATGCCGGCAATTGGAATTGAATTCCCCAAGGCTGATGTTTCGTCATATATGTCACTTGAGGAAACAATTGCTGGCATCATTGAGCGGGGGATTTGGAATAGTTCGAGTAAACGATCATCCCAGTCTCCTGTTTCTATATTGAAAAGCATGGTTCTAGATGCATTTGAAACATCGGTTATATGGGTTTGTCCGCCAGTCAGCTTCCATATTAGCCATGTGTCGATTGTTCCAAACGCTAGTTGGCCGGCCTGTGCTTTTGCTTTTGCGCCTTTGATGTTTTTCAATAGCCAACGAATTTTTGTTGCGCTGAAATATGCGTCTAATTCGAGACCGGTTAAGCGGCGAATAAGTCTATGAGCTTTATCTTTTCTGAGTGATTCGCAATAGTCTGATGTTCGTCGATCCTGCCAAACGATTGCGTTGGCAATAGGTTTCCCGGTAGTTCGATCCCAGATCACAGTTGTTTCCCGTTGATTAGTAATCCCTATACCGGAGATTTCTTTTGATGATAATTTCGCTTTTCGTATTGCTTGTTTTGCTGTGGAAAGCTGAGTTTTCCATATTACTTCTGGATCATGTTCTACCCAGCCTGATTTAGGAAATAGTTGAGGGAATTCTTTTTGGCTAATAGCAACCGCCTGACTATTCGAATTAAATACAATAGCGCGCGAACTGGTTGTGCCTTGATCTAGTGCTAAGATGTATTTTTTTTTATGAGGCATATTTCGATCAGGGTGCTTCTACTGTTCGATAAAAACGTTGTTTACGGGATTCAGCGGTCGTCATGTCAATGATTTCTGCCGTGTCGCTTTCAAGTGTTATTTTTTTTAAAGTCTTCCAGCTTTTATTCTGTCCTAAGTCTTCGCTGTATTGAATGTCATAGGTTCTGCCTTCAACTCCTTCTATAGTTATTTTGATGGCCGTATTTGCAGTAAGCTTTGTCTTATATGGTGACTTGAGAAGAGATTGTTTGATATTCTCATAGCCTTGGGGGTTAGTGAGATCAGAATTCCTTTCATCAAGGAATGGGAAGTAATCGGTAAGTTCCCCTCGTTCATTGTAAATATAGAAGTCATCTTTACCTCCTTGGTGTTTAGAAAAAGCATCAATTTCCTTAGTGTCTTGAAACAAGGGGAAGCTACACCTTGAGATGAACTCGTCCTGCGAATCTTTTCCGGATTGAATGTTAATTACTGCAAAATTGACTTCGAATTTATTAATTGAGAGTTCTTTTTGCAGTTGTTCCATTTTTTCAATCTGACGTTGGCAATAAGGGCACCATGTGGCGAGTAGTGCTACTAATGTGACCCGTCCTCGAAATTGATCCAATCCATATATTTGATTGTGTTTCAGGCTTTTAGGTTGAAAGTCTAACAGTTCCCAAGAGGGCCATGGAGATCCGATTTTACGAGGAGAAATAGTCTGTGCTTGTATTGAATTTGCCATTGAGAAGATCAGTGCGACTATGCATATCTTTAAGGTTAATCCAATAGAGTTCTCGGTTTGCATCTCGGCGGATAATACGCCGGTATGAGGTAATTAGCAATCTGCCGGAAAGGTCTGGTCGTGCTTGGATAAGAGCTTTAGTTTTCTTGTGATGTATTTGATAAAAGTAATTAGAATTACTGTGATGGTTTGTCTTGGCTTTTTAGCAGTAAATGTAGAGACCAGTAACGCAGCAGAGCGCCCTAATATTGTTTTGATTATGTGCGATGACATGGGGTGGAGTGATATTGGTTGTTATGGTGGTGAAGTGAAAACGCCTAACCTTGATCGTTTAGCAGCTGAGGGATTGAGGTTCACCCAATTTTATAACAATGCCAAATGCACTACGACACGGGCGTCTATATTGACAGGTCTTTACCCTAGGCGGGGCAAAGGTGGTTTACTGCGCAAAAACATGGTGACTTTGGGTGAGGCTATGAAATTAGCTGATTATCAAACAGCTCTCAGCGGTAAATGGCATTTGGGTTCCAGTGAAGCAACGCACCCATATGAACGTGGTTTCGGTGAATATTACGGATTGTTGGATGGGTGCTGCAATTTTTTCAACCCGAAGCAAAGAGATCCAAAGTATAAGGGAGGTAGAATTCGAAAATTTGGTCAAAATGATCGTGATCTTACTGAGTTTCCAGATAATTACTACACGACTGATGCTTTTACTGATCATGCTATCGAATGTGTGAAGAAGTTTTCGCAAAACGATAAGCCATACTTTTTGCATGTTTGTTATACAGCGCCACATTATCCATTACATGCAAAGCCGGAGGATATTAAAAAATATATAGGTAAATACAAAATGGGATGGGAGGAAATGCGGAAGCAACGTTATCGCCGCTTAATCAAGATGGGGCTAATTGATCCTGCTTGGAAGCTTTCAGGTAAGGACTCTAGATCGTACGATTGGAAGTCTGCAAATCAAGAGCATGAGGATTTACGAATGGCTGTTTACGCTGCGATGATCGATAGCATGGACCAGAATATTGGGCGCCTCATTGAGTCTATAAAAAAGAACAAAGGATCGGAGAATACGCTTGTTCTTTTTCTTTCGGATAATGGTGGATGCGCCGAGGAGCCAGGCGGTCGATCTTCGGAAATTATTCCTGGACCAAAGGAGTTTTATGCTGCTGTTGGTCCGTCTTGGGGCTGGGCTCAAAATTCACCATTTCGTCGGTATAAAAGTTGGGCACATGAAGGTGGTATTGCCACGCCGTGTATTGCCTGGTGGCCAGGAAGAGTGCCAAGCGGTTCGATAACTAAAGAGGTTGGCCATATTATAGATTTTATGCCGACATTCCTTGAGTTAGGTGGAGGTAAATATCCAAATGAATTTAATGGGGAAAAAATTATTCCGGTCGAGGGAAAAAGTCTTGTGGATGTTTTGTTCGGGAAAAGTCGCAAAGGCCATTCTCAACTAGCTTGGGAATGGTCAGGTAATCGGGCACTGCGTGAGGGGAAATGGAAATTAGTTTGGGATAAGTTCGATAAAAAGTGGGGATTATTTGATATGGCAGCAGATCGGACCGAGACAACTGATTTAGCTGAAAGTAAACCAGAATTAGTCAAGCGTTTGGCTTCGGATTGGCATGCTTGGGCCAAGCGTAATGGATTAAAGCCTAAAAATTGAAACGTATTAATGGATAAGATTGTTAATATTTGTGTTTTTTGTGGTTCATCAACTGGAGAGGATCCGATATATGCTAAGGCTACCCGGGGTTTAGGTAAATTAATGGCTGCTCGAGGTTTAAACTTGGTTTATGGGGCAGGAAATATCGGACTGATGGGAGTTTTGGCGGATGCGGTGTTGGAAGCAGGGGGAGAAGCAATTGGTGTAATACCTGAAAAACTTGTAGGGCGCGAGTTGGCGCATCAAGGGCTCACGGAATTGCATGTAGTTGATACCATGCACGATCGAAAAGCCAAAATGCACGATTTAAGCGATGCCTTTGTAGTATTGCCTGGAGGGATTGGAACAATGGAGGAATTCTTTGAGGCTGTTACCTGGCGTCAGCTGGATTATCACTGCAAACCAATAGCTATGTTAAACGTAGGTGGGTTTTACAATGGCATAGAACAGTTTTTTGAAAGCATGTTGTTATCGGGTTTTTTGCGACCTAAACACGCTGAGCTGTTTTTTGTCGAAACCGATTCGGAACGATTACTTGATCGTTTGATTGCCTAATTACTTGATCGGAAAAACTGCCTTGTTCCATCTGTTGAAATTATTATTGGGCTTTCTACGTTCAAGTCTTTCCATGGGCCGTTGACATCAGGTGAGGATTGTAACAAGCCTGTAAACTTGATGATTAAACCGTCTGTATTTTTCTCTAGGCTGATAGTCGGTTCAGTTGTGTTTTTTGACTTTGGAATAAAAAGAGGCAGGCCTGTTGGTTTAACCTCGCCAAGGATAGCTGCTTCTTCGGATGAGATCTCACGATTATAAACTGCTATTGAGTGAATGAATAATTCTCCATTTTCTCCATCGTTGTCATTAAATAACCAGACGCTGTCTCCCATGGATTGGCGTCCATCTAAGCCTCCGTTTGCTTGTTTGGAGTGATATTTTCCATTTAGATATTTTGTATAAGAGCCAGAGGAGAGGTCGAATGTTAGAATGATTCGATGCCATTGCTCTGCAGTTACTTTAACTTCGGGGTCTTCTGGTTCATATCCGCCACCTCCTTGGCCAAGGCCTCCATCACTTTTTCTCCAAAACACATCTCCATCTCCACTATTGTCGAGATTTGCAATTGATGCCCAACCATTACCTTTTCCTGAAAAATAAATATCATAGGCTAAACTATACTGATTAACTCTTTTGCCTCCACCGTTTGGTTCTATGTTATGATCTATTATATATCCGAAATTAGGATTGGACCCAATATGGCCTACTTTCATTACATTTAGCGTTTGGCCTTCAACACCTTCGATTCCGAATGACTCCGTTGTTCCGAAATCAGTTGCGCCAGATGTTGCGCCTTTAGGGCCGTCAACGTAGGAGAGTGATTGCCCTAGAATTGCTGAAAGATCTTTTTCTTCGAAGCTCCAAAGTCCTCGGACAGGAGTAGGCATCGGGATTCCAAGGGATGATGGGGACCCGAGAGCTCTCGCTTCATCTTGACTGACTTTTCCGTTTCTAATCTGGATTGCTGCGACATAGAGTTCCCCATTTTCTCCATCATTATCGTTAAATAGCCAAGAGGAAGGGTTCATTGATTGGCGGCCGTCCAGTCCAGAATTTGCCTGGCTCGAATGATATATGCCATCAACATATTTTTCATACAGGCCTTGTGCAAGATCGACGGCTAATACAATACGGTGCCACTGGCCTTTGTTGACTTTAACTTTGGGGTCTTCTGGTTCATATCCTCCACCTCCTTGGCCAAGGCCTCCATCGGTTTTTCTCCAAAACACATCTCCATCTCCAACTCCATCCATGTTTATCAAAGAGGCCCAACCATTTCCGCCGCCGGTGAATAGCACGTCGAATACGATTGAGTATTGGTTCACTTTTTTGCCTCCACCATTTGGAGTAATACCGTGATTCATTAAATATCCGAAGTTTGCATTTGAGCCAATATGGTTCACTTTCATTACAGAAGTATTTTTCCCATTGATGTCGGGTATCCCAAAATCTGTGGTAAATCCAAATTCAGTGGCGGATGCTGTAGCGCCTTTTTCACCATCAAGATATTTCAAATTATTACCAATAGTAGATTTCAATTCACTGTTGAAGTTCCAATAACCTGTAATTTCTATTTCATCCCGAGCATCAACACTGAAGCTCCACTCTCTTTGAATTGAGTTGCCCTTGGAGTCTAAAAATTTTATTTTTACATCATAGTCTAGTTCGCTAAGGCTTTTGTGCTCAGGTTGGAAGTTAATGTATGTGTGTCTCCCGGCTTTAGAAATATTTGGATTAGATCGTCGATTGTTAACATACAGTTTCACCGAATCAGGGGATACTTCAGTTTCATCGTCTGCTAGAATGATAGAGATTGGGGTCTCCTTATTATTGCCCGAAGAGTTTGGAGCTGGACTAGCAATGGCAACATAAGGCAAACGAATTTCTCCAGCATGAGTGAAGGATTTAATCGCCTTTTCGTTTTCTGTGTCATTAATCAGAATTTTTTCCTCTGTGTTTATGTCGATTGAGTAAAATTCTAAAGCGGCGTTTCTGGACTTATTCCAGTATACAATGCGAAATGGATAGAGGCCTTCTTTTTCAACAGTGAAATCAAATGTACAGTCATTGGCGCCTTCACGGTAGCCAAGTAAGGTTAATTCAAAATCGCCGACTTCCTGTGCGAATCTGTCTCGAGAACTAGCAGCAGTGAATACCTTGAATTTGTCCTCATCGTTCTGGTCTGGTTTTCCCACGTGAGTTGTAATCCCTAGCCGATGAGTGCCTGGTTTAAGAGCAAGATAAGTTAGTATCTCGGTGCTAAAATTGGTGTCTTGTTCTTCTTCCCCAGGGATGCCTGGGAAGAAGTCGTCGAAATCAAAATGACCAAATATCGATCCATCTTTTTGGAAATCGATAACTTCATATAAATCAAACCCGTTATCACTTTCACTTGGTGTCGCGACATTTTCCACGATATTTCCTTCAGCATCCTTGAGTAACCCTTCAAGCTGGTAGATAGCTCTTTTAAAGTCATGCTGAATAGTTGCTTCCATGGGAGATTGGATGGAGCGAACTAGGAAACCTGAGTTGCTTCCTGCGTTGATCGGTAGTGCAGTTGAGGCTGGAAGTTTCTGGAAATCTGTTACTGTGAATCTCCATTTCTTAGAGTGATTTTTTCCAGTACTATCATCAAACTTTATGAGCACTTCGTAATTGCCCAATGGTTCAAGCAGTAACTCTGGTTGAGCTGATATAGTAACAAGATCATCTTTTCGTTCGGTCGTGACATTAAGGGCTTTGTCGTTGAGCCACATTTTAATTGAATTGTCTTTGAGTGAGTCTTGGCCGTCTTTCAGGCTGCATTCGATTAGGGTACTTGGGAGTATGTCGGTGGGGATCGGACGCCTGAAAGGTGTTGGCTTGGGGGAAACGGAAACTAGATATGGTTTTACAGGCGGCTTTGATGGGATTCCGTCAGCGTTTGCCTTGCCTAGTTCTTCAATAATTGATCCAGGGACTGCTTCGTCTCTGTATTGAAGGCTGCTAATGAAACCTCCGAATGTATCAGTAGTGTGTTTAAAGAGATAAAATACATCTTCCATAGCATATTTGCCGTCATCGTCTTGTGTCTGTTGAATTTGTTCTGTTCCAACGTGTTCTCCATCTATGTAATAGTTAATCTCCCCAATCACGTGATCAACAGTTAAAGCTACACGATACCAGCCATTAGGTCTTAGTTTTCCAGAAAATGAACTGCTTCCGACTCCGTTGCTTGTGCCAATCAAAAACTGAGCTCCTTCAAAATCGTTGAGAGCAACTAATGCCCTTATTTTGTTATAGGATCTAACAGTATAATAAAGATCTGCGATAATAGTGTATTGGTTTATTAGCCAGTCGGATCCGCCATTGGGTTCTCCGCTATGATAGACGTCTAATCCGTTAAAATCGGATTCAGGATTACTGTTCGGAAAGCTCATTACCATCGGATCCTTGCCATCGATAGGCTTTACTTTGAAGTCGCTTGCTTTACCGAACTTAGCTTCTCCTTGGTCAAAATTCCATTCGAGGTCTTGTCCAATTTTCGCAGTCAGGCCATCTGTGAAATTCCATTGCCCCGTAATTTCTCCTTTTGAAGTATTGGGCGTCATTATTAAAAGTATCCAAAGGAAGATACCGGCTGGGTGAGCAATGAGGTTAAAAAGAGAGTTTTTCATGAGTGTGCTAATTTGTGGAATTGAGTTGAAAATTTCAACCCGCTCATCAAAAAGTGCAAGGATCAAAATGCTATGCGTTAGTATTAATCTAAAGCTTCTTTAACTGGAGGAACGGCCGAGGAAGATGAGTATGCCAATGAAAATCAAGATAAAAATGGCAGAGTAAGCTACCGGGAAAGTTCCTGATGAGAATCGTGCAATTAGTTTTTGCTCGTGTTTCTTAATGCTGGCCTTATCTGCGCTGAGCGAATCCTGCCATATAGGCCGAAGTATCATGACAGTAAGTGAAGCTGGAGCAGTAATGATAAATCGAGCTAATGCAGGGAGGAAGGTTTTGATGACGATATGTTCAGCTGCTCGATTAATGCTATTGAAGGTTTTGTCTATGCCACAATAAAATAAATTTGCTCCTTTGCGATAGAACCAGTCGAAATCAATTGAGATCGTGGGAGTGCGTCGGAGCATGGGAAGAAAGAGAAAAAACGATAGACCGGAGAAAATTAGCATTTGGAACATTGTGGCAACATGGTCGAAGTGTTTGATATAGATTTCATAAAAGGAGTTTTGATTAGTTAAAATATCGTTGTTTGGCAATATGCTATAAAGGTGACTTGGATTAAGGCCTAAGTAGATGCAAAGGAAAGCCATTAAACTCATTCCAGCTATCATAGCGCGTGGGGCTTCTTTAGGTCGTAGTCCCCGGTCTACGTTAAAGAAAACGAAGAACGGAAATTTAATTCCAGCATGTAGGAACACGCCGGCAGAAGCGACTTCGAGTGCTAGCCAAGCCCATAGATAGTTTTGGTGTTCGGCAGCTGCAGTGATAAGTGTTTTACTGATGAAGCCGCTGGTCAGTGGTACTCCGGAAATAGCGAGTGCTCCGATTGTGCCCAAGACCATAGTGATTGGCATTGTTTTATAGAGACCTCCCAATTCTGTGCATTTACTTTTGTTCGTACGGTAAAGTACAGCTCCAGCTGACATCCAAAGCAGAGATTTATAGATAATATGGCAAAATGCATGAGCGACAACGCCAGCGATTGCCAGTTTAGTCCCAATTCCAACTCCGCATACCATGAATCCGACTTGGTTAATGATGCTATAAGCTAGAATTCGGCGCATGTCGTTTTCGAGAAGGGCATATATGATCCCGTAGACTGCCATGACACAACCGATTGGAATCAAAATATCTTCACCTGGGAACCCGCGGACAAGCGTGTAAACTGCTGTTTTGGTTGTATATGCACTGAGGATGATACCGCCAAAAACAGTGGACTCAGGATAGGCATCCGGTAGCCAACTTGAAAATGGGACTGCAGCTGCGTTTATCAATATACCAATAAGAATGAAATTCTTGGCTGTAGCATTTTGGTAAATGTTCTCCTTGGTGAAAGCAACAGATCCGGTTTCGTGGATTGCGAGTAGTATTCCTGTAAGTAATACGAGTCCGCCGGCCAAATGGATGAGAATGTATCTTTGTGCAGCGAGTCTCGATCTTTCGTTATTTCGAGCAAGGATTAGGAAAGTTGAGGATATAGCCATCATTTCCCAGAAGAGGTACCAACTGATCATATCTCCGGCGAATACCACACCTAATGCACTTCCGACATAAGCCAATGCAGCAGTGTTCTGGAGTCTGCTCCGTTCGCTCCATGAAAAGATAAGTGCTCCAAAAGCGCTCAGAGTAAAAATATATCCAAAAGCTTTACTGGTGGAATCTACTCGCAGGAGAGTAAGGTCAAACCCGAGAAATTCGGGCATAATCCTACTGCCTTCGCTTAGTTGTGAAACGGCATAAAAACCGAAAAATGCTAAGGCTATAGTTCCAGTCTTCCTTGCAGTAGCAGGTAATAATAGGAGTATAAATGCCCCAATTATCAGCAGGAAAGCAGGAGGGATATTGTCAAGGAGTGTCATCGTAATAATCCTCCTTTGCTTTAAGAAATACGCTAAGACCTTTTGCTAGCAGGATAGATCCGCTGCAGGCAATTAGTCCGAACAAGCCGTAGAATCCGAACCAATTACTCATGTTTCCCAACACCGATGATTCGAGCTCCTCAAAATGTTTGTGTCGATGAATGAAGAATTCAAGTATTACTGAAATGCTGCAGATGATCCACATGGCTTTCCAGAATGAAGGGCTAATATAAGGATTATCTGTAGCGGGAGATGTTTCTTTTGAGGGCCTAGTTTTGGCTCTCGCCTTATTCCCGGTTGAGTTTTTTCGTGTCACTTTTTTCTTTGTAGCCATGATCGATTAGTTGCTTTTTGCGTACACGTTCAAAAACTGCTCCACGAACTGGTACATGGTGTTAGAAAAGAAAAATACCAACAAGCATCCTGTAGCAGTGATTAATATGGGGATGACCATTAGCATGGATGGTTCTGAGGCTTTATTATATTTCGCTTCATCTGATGGGAGCGCGAAGAATGCCTTATATGAGATTGGAAGAAAGTATGCAGCGTTAAGTAGTGAGCTGATAAGGAAAATAACGAATGCCCACTGCTGACTGGAATCTAGGGTCCCATTAAGTAAATACCATTTACTGATGAAGCCACCTGTCGGAGGTAGCCCAATTACGCAAAGTGACCCGATGAAAAACGCTGTCATTGTGAATGGTATTTTCCGTCCGATCCCGTTCATTTGACTGATGTATTTGGCTCCGCAAGCTTCATATATCGCTCCGGCGCAAAGGAATAGTGTGATTTTACCAACGGCATGCATGGGGATGTGTAGTGCGGCACCAGCAATACCACTTTCAGAGGCCAATCCGACTCCTAGTATAATATAAGAAAGTTGACCGATGGTGGAGTAGGCTAGGCGTGCCTTCAGATTGTCCTGTGACAATGCGATAAGGGAAGCGGTAATCAGAGTAATGCCTGCTATTATGCAAATAATCATTGTGAGTGATGGCGCGTTGGCCAATCGGTCTACTCCGAATATTCCTGTCATGACGCGGAAGATAGAAAATACACCTACTTTGACCACAGCAACTGCATGCAGAAGTGAACTGACAGGGGCAGGGGCTACCATTGCTCCTGGAAGCCAAGCGTGAAATGGCATTAATCCGGCTTTTGCGAAACCGTAAAGAAACATTACTGCTAATATGGTTAAGAGGGTGTTACTGGTCTGGTCGTTGAAAACACCGCCCCCCATAAAGTCGAGACTGCCAGTTTGCTGGTACACTATAATCATTGCAGGCAAAGCCAAACCGATAGATGTAGTGAGTAAATAGATAAGATACTTTCTCCCCCCCTTAATAGCTTCGTCATCTTGATTGTGGGTAACCAATGGGTAAGTGGACAAAGATAGTATTTCGTAAAAAATAAACATCGTCAGTAGATTGGCAGAAAAAGCGACGCCGACAGCAGAGGATATTGCGATAGAAAAACAGGCATAAAACCTAGTTTGCGAAAGGTCGTTTTTTGGTCGAAGAAGGCCGATTGAATAAATAGTTACAGGTATCCAAAGTGTGACTGAAACAAAGGCGAATAAAAGTCCTGCTCCATCAACCTTAAAAGATAGGCCGACGTTTGGCAGTAGATTAATAACGGTGTAAGTATATAGTTTTCCATCTAATACCCCCGGGGCCAGCATTATTAGTAAAACCAGTTTTAATGACGCTGCTAAAAAAATGATTGCCTCTCGAAGATTCGGGGCTCTTCTACATAGAGAAATTAGCACTGCCGCCATCGATGATATGAGGACGATCCAAAAGGGGATGGCTTGTGCTTCTTCCATGTTCTATTGGGTAGGAATCTCTGGTATGGCTTTGGCTATGAAATCGGTTATCAATGTGTCGTTGAATAACCCTAGTGCAATAAGGCTAAGCGTCACAATTAATGTTGGGATGAGCATGCTGAGTGGAGCCTCTTCTCGAGGGATAGTTTTGTTTC
>JASLKL010000072.1 GCA_030747605.1 Verrucomicrobiota bacterium
GTTTTGTATTGTTCTTTCAGTTCGTCTCTTGTCTTGTCCGGGAATTTCTCGCCGGGCTTGATTAAGTTTACTGTTAGTAATCCAATGGTAACAGCGATTGCCGTAGTGGCTATATAAATAGCGATGGTCTTGCCACCCATGCGGGACAGTTTTTTGAAATCTGATAAAGATGCTACACCGGCTACTAAAGATGTGAGTACAAGGGGGACTGCAATCAATTTGAGCAGATTCATAAAGATATCGCCAAAAGGAATAATCCAGTTAGTGGCAAATTCGATCCATTGAAATTTTGCAGCACATACACCGAAAATAAGTCCAAGAACCATTCCGATAATGATTTGCCAGTGAAGTTGTCTGTACCATTTCATCTTAAGTATGGGCTTATATGGATAAGTCTAGATTTAAAACAATAAAGTTGGTTTTAGTTGTTTGTTTGAGAATTATTATCATTAATTATTTTCTCAATTTTTGTGACGCGTTTGCTTAGTTTGGGCAGGTTTTTAGTGGCGACTATTTGACGTTTTGCTTCTTGTGCGGGGATTGCCGGGAATCCCATGTATTGATTATTGCCATCTAGGTCGGTGATGACACCTGATTTCGCTGCAACAATACTTTTAGGGCCTATTTTTAAATGGCCTGCTACTCCTACTTGTCCTGCTAGAACAGAGAAGGCACCAATATCGCTACTGCCGCCTATTGCGTTTTGTGCAACAATTATGCAGTGATCGCCGATGATAACGTTGTGACCAATCTGGACAAGATTGTCAATTTTGGTGCCGTGTCCAATGATGGTGTCTCCAAGTGCGCCGCGATCGATCGTGCAATTAGCCCCGATCTCAACATCGTCTTCTATTGCTACTCCTCCAATCTGTAGTACTTTGCGATGATGGTCTTTGTCGAATACATATCCAAATCCATCTGATCCAATTACGGTGCCTGAGTGCACTCTGATATTGTTGCCTAAATTGCAACCAGAATAAATGTTTACATTAGGAAAGAGTTGAACGTTCTCGCCGATGTTGGAGTTTTCGCCAATAGTGCAATTTGCTTGGATTATAGATTTGCTTCCAACTGTTGATTCTTCATCAATAATACAATTTGCTCCTATATAAGCTGTGTCTGAAATTTTGGCGGAATCTGCAACAATTGCTGTGGGATGGATTCCAGGTGTAAAAGATTTTTCATTGAAGAAAAGTGGCAGTACTCGAGCAAAAGCAATCCGGGCGTCTTTTACTTGAATAACGGTTTTGCTGCTCGAGTGAAATCCAGATGGAGCCAGAATGGCGCTTGCTTGGCTTTTGTCTGCAAGAGTAAAAAAAGCATCATTCTCAGCAAAAGTTAAATCTCCACTATTGGCTGAATCGGCTTTAGAAAATCCACTTATAGTTGTTGCCTTGTTGCCAACTACCTCCCCGTCAACTTTTTCGGCTATTTCGCTGGCTGTAAAACTCATAAATTATTGGAATTTGATGAGTCCAGATCCTCTTTGTACTGGTAAGTCACGCGTTGACTTGTTACTCGACGCCCACTATAAACCCGCTTCATTTTTAGGCAATCAACTTTCCTAATTTACAACTGGAATCTAGTATTTTTTAAGTAATGAAAAGAAAACTTCGTTTTGGAATGGTAGGTGGAGGCAGAGGTGCCTTTATTGGTTCAGTGCATCGAAATGCGGCCAATTTAGACGGGCAAATTGAACTAGTGGCTGGTGCATTTTCTTCAGATGCTAAAAAATCCAAGCAATCCGGCAAAGATTTTCACCTCGATCCGTCTCGTGTTTATGGGAGTTATCAGGAGATGGCTGCATCTGAAGCGGCTTTGCCAGCTGATCAGAGAATAGATTTTGTTAGTATTGTGGTTCAAAACTATCTGCATTTTGATGTTGCCAAAACCTTTCTTCAGGCTGGGTTTAATGTGATTTGCGACAAGCCAGTTACATATGACTTGGAGGAGGCTCGAGAGTTACGAAAAATAATCAAGAAGTCGAAAAAAGTTTTTGCTTTAACGCATAACTATACTGGATATCCCATGGTTAAACTTGCTAAGGAGATGGTTGCCAAGGGAGATTTAGGGAAGGTTATAAAGGTTGTTTGTGAGTATCCGCAGGGGTATGCGATTACAGCGCTTACAGGGGAGGATAAGTCAATCGCTAACTGGCGTGCGAACCCGAAAGTTGCCGGGATTTCTAATTGCATGGGAGATATCGGGACTCACGCTGAGAATTTGGTTCACTATGTTACAGGCTTGGAGATTGATAGTCTTTGTGCAGATCTTAGTGTGAATATTCCCGGGCGTATATTAGATGATGATGGCAACTTGCTTGTTAAATTTAAAGGTGGCGCGAGAGGTATTATTTATGCATCTCAAGTTTCAAATGGTGATGAGAACAATTTGAATATCCGTGTGTATGGCACTAAAAAATCCCTTGAGTGGCATCAGGAGCACCCTAATGAATTAATTGTTAAAGATGCACGTGCGCCACGGCAAATTTATCGTCGTGGAAATTCTTATGTAGGTGGGGCAGCGGCTGCTAACACTCGTATTCCTTTTGGTCATCCTGAGGGTTTTATTGAAGCATTTGCTAATGTTTACAATGCAGCAGCAGAGGCGATACGAGATGAGGTAGCAGGGAAGTTTCCTCGAAAAAAAGGTTATGATTTCCCGGACATCAGAGATGGCATAATTGGTATGGCATTCATTGAGACCGTGGTAAAGAGTTCGAAGTCAAAAGTAAAATGGGTGAAATTCCCTCGTATATAAAGCTATGTCTACCAAAGTAGGAATTATTGGAGCAGGAGGAATGTTGCAGTATCACGCTGCAGGATTTCGTGCGGCTGGTGCCGACATTGTTGCTATTTGTGACGTCAATGAAGCGGCTGCATCTAGTGCTGCTGCGAGTCTAAATGTTGAAAATGTTTTTAGTGATGTTACTGATATGCTTCAAAAGTTATCGGATCTAGATGCTGTAAGCGTAATTACTCCAAACCGTTTTCATAAGCCTTTGGCTATTCAGTTGCTTGAGGCTGGTAAACATGTGTTCTGTGAAAAGCCTCCAGCTCTAAATGCTGCTGAAGTCGCTGAAATGAAAGAAGCATCAGATTCTGCTGGTAAGGTGTTAATGTTTGATTTTAATAATCGGGCTCGCCCGGAGTCTTATGCCTTAATGGATTATGTTAATGCAGGTGAGGTTGGGGTGATTAATTCTGCGCAGGCTAAATGGATTCGTAGGACTGGAATTCCAGGTTTTGGTGGGTGGTTTACTAATAAGGAGCTTTCTGGAGGTGGCCCAGTTATTGATTTGCTTCATATGATTGACCTGGCTCTTTTCTATATGGGCTACCCTGATCCTCAACATGTTCTCGCTCAAACATTCAATGACTTTATTGAAAATAAAGGATTCAAAGGGCCGTGGGGTATTCCAGATGTGGCAGACGGTGTTACCGATGTAGAAAGTGCAGCTCACGGTTTTATTCGTTTTACTACCGGGCAAGTACTCTCGTATCAAGTATCTTGGGCGGAGATGAATAAAAGAGAGGAGGTTTCAGTTACTTTTCAGGGGCAAAAAGCTGGCGGGATGATTCGTCGGTTATTTAATGTTGATGGACTTGACGAAACTGCAATTGATGATTGCGAATTGTATGTTCAAGAAAATGGACGTTCAGTTAATCGTTCTATTATTACTGAACCTAATGAGGACATGGGTCGGATAAGAGCTGCGCAAAATTTTATACTAACCATTGAGGGAGCTGAACCGCCATTGAATACTCCTGGCCAAGCGTTGACATTAATGAAGATAATTGATGCTACTTATGAATCGGCAACTACAGGTCAGCCGGTAGCAATTTCCTGATGCCTTAGTGATAGATTAATTTCAGAAGCTCGTCCTGTGGGCTTCTTTTTTCTTATGCCAAAGAAGACGTTGAACATTGGCCTGATTGGCTATCTTTTCATGGGTAAGGCGCACAGCAATGGCTGGCGTCAGGCGCCTCGCTTTTTCGATATGAAGCACGATGTTCGGTTGCACACAATTTGTGGCCGAAACGCTTCTGCAGTTGAGAAGGCCCGTAAACAATACGGATGGGATAATATGGTAACTGACTGGCGAAAGGTTGTTGCCAATCCGGAGATCGATGTTATAGACATCAACACTCCGAATGATTCTCATGCCGAAATTGCGGTCGCAGCGGCCAAGGCTGGTAAACATATTCTCTGCGAAAAACCATTGGCGATGAATGTGAAGCAATGTCGGCAGATGTTGCAGGCTGTAAAAAAGGCCAAGGTTACACACATGATATGCCACAATTACCGACGCATCCCTGCGATCGCTCAGGCGAAGAAAATGATAGAGGAGGGAGCGCTTGGGCAGATACGTCACTACCATGCCCGCTATGCACAAAGTTGGCTTGTGGATCCGAAGGCGCCGCGCCTTTGGCGTATGCAAAAACAATATGCCGGCAGTGGAGCGCATGGCGATATCAATGCGCATATTATCGATTTGGCCCGTTATTTGGTTGGCGAGTTTGATGAAGTCAGCGGGCAGATGCATACCTTTATCAAAAAACGCCCTCTGCCGGATAATTCAAAAAAAATGGGACGTGTTTCCGTGGATGATGCGGCGCAGTGTATTGGCCGATTTAAAAACGGAGCTTTAGCCAATCTTGAAGCGACACGTTACGCAACCGGTCGTAAAAATCGTATTAAAATTGAGATTAACGGTTCCGATGGTTCACTCGAGTTTAATCTCGAAGACTTGAATCGGCTGAAATATTTCGACAATACGGCTCCTTTAGACAGGCAGGGGTTCGCTGATATTATTGTTACACAGCAGAAGGGTGTTCACCCTTATGTAGGGCAGTGGTGGCCGCCCGGTCACATTATTGGATACGAGCACACTTTTGTTCACACAATTGCCGACTTCGTCAATGCCGTGGCTGGGGGGAAATCTGTTCAGCCGACTTTTGATGATGGCTTGAAAAATCAACAGGTGCTTGAGTCGGTGGAGAAGTCTGCCGAAACGCGCCGTTGGGTAAAGGTTTAGGGGTCGCCGATTGCTTGTCCAAGTAAATTGTTTTTCTACTTGTTCTTCCAGGGCCAAGGCTTGGCCAAGGCGGCTACGGCCCATGACTCCCAGTCGTTGATCATTCGTTTTAGGCGTTTGGGGTATTTTTCTGAAAGATTGTTAAGTTCTGTCCGGTCAGCGTTGATGTTGTATAGCTCCCATTGGCCGGTTGAACCCTTTGCGACCAATTTCCACTTACCGTCTCGCATTGCACGGTTTCCTTCATGTTCCCAATAGATCGGCTTTTTACGGTTGAGTTTCTTGCCGTTAAACGCGCGGGCGAGGGAAATTCCTTGTAGTGGGATAATCTCTATATCGTCGACTTTATCGGGATATTCGGTTTTCGCCAAGTCGACGCAAGTTGCCATGAGGTCTATTAGGTGACCGGGTTGGCTCTCGAGTTTTCCATTTCGCTTTTTGTTAATACCTTTCGGCCAGTGAGCGATGAGCGGAGAACTAATGCCTCCCTCATGCACCCAATGTTTGTATTCGCGAAACGGAGTGTTGCTAGCGTTCGCCCATGCCAAACCATAACCGTGGTAGGTGTCATCTCCTGGCATAACGGAAGTTCCTTGGCGAACGACACGGCCGTCTCGAGTTCGCTTGGGGATCATCTCGTTCTGGAGTTCTTCTTTGTTCATCGGGATGATCTTGTCAGGGTTAGTGTCCTTGTACCGTAATTCCTTTTGCCGCCCCATGTTTTCTGCACAACCTCCGTTGTCTGCCAAAAAGAGGATCAGCGTGTTGTCCAGTTGGTCGGTGTCTTCTAGTGCTTTTATTATGTTGCCTATTCCCTGGTCCATCCTGTCGACCATTGCCGCGTAAACTTCCATTAAGGCAATTTCCCATTCCTTATTTTTCGCATCGTTCCAAGCGGGAGCTTTTCTGTCTCGTGCGGACATTTTCCATTTCGACTCGATCAGTCCCATCTTGAGTTGTCGCTTGTAGCGGGCGTCGCGTATGGCATCCCATCCTTTGTTGTATTTGCCTTTGTACTTGGCGATGTCCTCCGGCAGGGCGTGCATCGGCCAATGAGGAGCAGTATGGGCGACGTAAATGAAAAACGGCTGATCCTTGCTTTTGTGCTCACGGATGTAGCGAGCAGCATGGTCGTTGATTGCATCGGTGTAATAGTATGGCCCACTTTTTGGTTGATACCCTTTATCGGTGATAGGCGAAACCTGTGTGTTTTCGCGAGTCAACGAGTTTGGGTCAAAAAAACTCCCGGCTCCGTGAATAGTTCCGTAAAATCGATCGAAGCCACGTTGCCGAGGCCAATTGTATTTAGGTCCTTCCGGTTTTATGTGGGGAGTGACGTGCCACTTGCCAGCCATGTATGTGGAATATCCTGTGGCCTTCAGTACTTCGGCAATCGTGCGCACGTTTTTGTTTAAGTCGCCCTTGTAACCGGGGAGGTTGCGGTTGCCCATCATGTGCCCGATTCCTGCTTGGTGGGCGTATGTCCCAGTCAGAAGTGTCGCTCGAGTTGGGCAGCATCGCCCAGTATTGTAAAATTGAGTAAACCGCACGCCGTTTGCAGCCAATTTGTTGAGGTTGGGAGTATTGATTTCACCTCCGTAACAACCTATGTCACTCCAGCCCATGTCGTCGGCCATAGCGATGATGATGTTTGGTCGTTTTGAGGCAAACGCTGTCGAAGCCAGTGCCAGTCCAAGAAGAACGGGTAGACTCCTCCGAGTCAAAAAAATGTATGTTTGTTCCATTATTAGATTTTACGGCGGAATTTTTACTCAAGTCGACCTCTGTTGTCGAGGCGAGGAAAAGCCGTGCGATGGCTGTTGCCCTTAGTTACATTTCGGCATGCACAATCTCAGAGTGTTGATGGCGCTTGGTCTGTTTGTCTCGATCATAAGTACCCTTGGCCAAGCGCTACCCTCAGTGAAGCCGCTCGACGCCAAACGACTGGCCAAGCAAATCCGAGATTCGATTGTGGTGCTGACTCAGTTCGGTCGAGACGACAATGAGGAGGGTGTCGGCACTGGGTTTGTAGTTTCCGCTGATGGATTGATCGCTACGAGCTTGCATGTTATTGGGGAAGGGCGTCCGATCCAGATTCGCTTAGCCAACGGCGATGAGCTAGAAGTGGCCTCGGTGCATGCTTGGGATCGTGCCCTCGATTTAGCAATTCTGCGGGTAAATAATACCGGGTTGACTCCGCTGCCAATCGGGGATTCATCAAAGTTAAGCCAAGGTTCGCCCGTGGTCGCAATGGGGACTCCGCACGGGCTAGAGTTTAGCTTTGTACAGGGCGTTCTTTCGGCAAGGCGTATCTTCGAAAGCGTTGAAATGTTGCAGGTGGCGCTGCCGATCGAGCCGGGAAACAGCGGCGGCCCGATGCTCGATTTGCACGGCCGAGTTCACGGTGTGATTACGTTGAAGTCGCTTGTCACGGACAATCTCGGTTTTGCTGTGCCATCTAATCTCCTTAAACCACTACTTGAGAAGCCGAATCCTGTGCCGATCAAGCGCTGGATGACTATCGGGCAACTGAGTCCCAAGGAGTGGACTACTGTTTTCGGTGGGCATTGGAGAAAAAAGGGCGGTGGGATTAATGTTAGTCATGCCGGGGAGAGTTTTGGCGGGCGCGCCCTCTGCCTCTCCACTAGGGATGTACCTGAGACTCCGTTTGAGTTGGCGGTTGAGGTGAAACTTGAAAGTGAGTCTGGAGCGGCCGGTTTAGCATGGGCAGCTGATGGAGGGAACAGGCATTACGGTTTTTATCCAAGCGCAGGGCAGATGCGTCTTACCCGATTCGATGGCGCAAACGTTTTTTCCTGGTCGATACTTGATCAGCGAATAACAAGACATTATTTGCCGGGAGATTGGAATACACTCCGTGTTCGTAATGAAGATGATCGTTTTTATTGTTACGTTAACGGCCATCTAATTTTTGAGTCTAGCGATCGCGGGCTAAGTGCAGGGCGTGTCGGCTTGGCTAAGTTCCGTAACACGGTGGCTAGTTTTCGAAATTTTCAACTCGATAAAATGGTTAGTGATAACTCCTCCCCAATTGATTCAACACTTGGTCAAGCGCTTATTTCCGAGTCGACTCGTTTTGGCGGTTTTAAGGAATCGACCATTGCCAGTGCGGGGGAATCACCGGTAAAGGCTCTGCGTCATCTGGATGCTGAAGCCAAGCGATTGGAGCAGCAGGCTGCGTTGCTGCGTCAATCCTCGGAGCAACTTCACAGGCGACTGGTACGCGACCAGCTTACGGGATTGTTTGAGAAGGAGGAAAAGGTCGTAGATCTTTTTAAAGCATCAATGTTGATCGCCAAGATTGACGATCCATCGATTGATATCCCTCATTACGTACAGGAGCTTAAACTCATGTCGAATGAAGTTCGAGAGCGGTTTGAGTCGAGTGATACAGATGATTCCAAGTTGAAGAAAATGTTGTCGTACCTCTTTCAGGAAAACGGTTTCCATGGTAGCCGGCAGGATTACTATAATCAGGCCAATAGTTACATGAACCGAGTGCTCGATGATCGCGAGGGGTTGCCGATCACTCTGTCTGTGTTGGTGATGGAGTTGGCACGGCAATGCGGGATTTCGAATGTAGTTGGGGTAGGTGCGCCTGGGCATTTCATAGTAAAGCATGTGTACGATAATAAAGAACAGTTTATTGACCCGTTCGACGGTGGCAAGTTATTGACAATCAAAGAGACCGAGGCGTTAGTTAGAGAGAATAGTGGCCGCATTATTTCGGTAGATGGGCTTCTGGTTTCGACAAAGCGAGAAATTGTATTGCGGATGCTCCGGAACCTTATGGGTGTTGCGCAAAACAAGGATGCCCCGGCAGATTTGTTGAGGTACGTCGAACCGATGGTGGCTCTACAGCCGGATTCTGCATTTGATCGTTGGGCTCGTGCAGTGCTGCTTATTCAAAGTCGTAAGTTTGATGCTGCTAAAAAGGATTTAGAATGGTTGCTCCAGAATAAGCCAGAAGGTGTGGACTTGAAGCGGGTTCTTGAAGTTTATCAGTCTTTACAGTAGGCGCTTTAGCTTACGTTCCAGTCTACTTCTACATTCAAGATTTTGCCGAAACGGTTATTATAAAACACACATCCGTTCTCAACTCCGTATTCATGAACCATTTTAGTTATCTTTACATCATAACAGCAGTATTCGGCGATTTCCATGAACTTGCCTTGCTTGTACCATTTAAGTGCTAGTAGTCCGTCCGCGATTTTTTCTGCGCCAAAAGTAGCGTTTGCAATTGAGTCTAATTTGAGTCGGTGAGAAAGTTTTTTTTGTAAATCGACCATTAAGTCAAGCGAGGGTAATTGTTTTAGATCTAGTGGGGTATAGCCATGTAGCACTTCGTAGTCAAAGCGAATATGATTAAACCCAACGACTAAGTCTGCTCTCTGTAGCTCTTCAATTAGATCGTTCACTTCCGACTCCTGAAATATAGAGTATTGTTCACTCGCAGTACTGTATGTTACGCCAATGCTCATCCCCATTTTGTCAATATGCTTCCAGCCTCCGACTTCATCAGCGGCACGCATTGTCTCTAAGTCGAAATAAACTATATTCTTCACAGTTATAAACAGTTATTATTCTATATAAAGGTTCGCATTAAGGAAACAAAACTCGACTCTCTTAATCTGAGCGAGTTCAATCCCCTTAGGAAGTGGGAGAAAACATAAAAAGAAAAGTAAAAGATACGGAGTTGCATGATACTTCGTTACATCTTGATGATACGGATGGAGATTTCCCGGTTCATTGGAAAAGTGGGTCGCTTAAATATGCGGATTTTAAACTTATGGCTGAAGGGGGTACTGCTAAATTGTTTACTTGCCGAGATATTAATTTACATAGAGAGGTTGTGTATAAGACGCTTCATTCGGAATTGAAGGGGTCTGAAATTGAAATACAGCGTTTTCTTCGTGAGGCCCGTGTGACGGCAAAATTGGCACATCCTGGAACAGTTCCAGTTTATGAAATGGGGCGTGACAGGAATGGTGATATATATTTCACGATGAAACGTGTGCGTGGTCGTAATCTTAGGGATATTATTCAAGGGTTAAGAGATAAAGATGAAAAATTAGTACAGCTGTTTCCACTTGGAGTGTTGGTAGATTCTTTGATTCAAATTTGCCAAACTGTTGCTTATGCACATGACCACGGCGTAATTCATCGGGATCTTAAACCTGCCAATATTCTTATTGGAGGTTTTGGTGAAGTGCTAGTTCTCGACTGGGGATTGGCTAAAGTATGGGGTGAAGTTGACCTTGATCATAATGTTGTTCCTAAGGATGCTGATCCTGCATTAACTCCAGTCGGGCGCCGTTACGGCACCCCTCTTTATATGGCTCCTGAGCTAGCCCGTGGAGATTCTCAAATTGATGGTCGAGTAGATGTATTTAGTCTTGGTAACATTCTTTTTGAAATCTTAACGCTATCACAATTACTACATGGAAAGACAGCGCAGGAGGTTGCTGATAATCTGCTTAAAAGCGATTTGCCTGATCCAAGTGAGTTAGCTTCGGGTCGCCATATACCTGCAGCACTAGAGGCGATTTGCCGCAGAGCATTAAAAAAGGATCCTCGGGATCGTTATCCATCTGTACAAGCAATGCTTGATTCTTTGAAATCTTATCAGCTTTCTGGTGCTGCTATTGGTTGATGGTGTGAGTTGTTTAATTGTTTGGTTAAATATTTTGCAGCGGCAAGATAGACTAAGTTGAAAGCTCCTAGCGTCAAAATAATTGTCTCGTCATTTGGGATGTTTGGTTTGTTGCTGAGCCAAATGAGTACTAGTGAATAACTTAAGGCTATTGTTATTAGTAAAGGAATGCCCTTGTATTTTTCTTTTGCTAAAAGTGCTGCGATATAAACATTTGCCAAAGCAAGAGGGAGCATTGACCATATAAAGTAAGGTATTAATGCGGTTATTTTTTTGATGATTTCTTGTCTTTGAGATAAGGCAGTTATATGTTCGGTAATTGAAGGTAGAAACCATGCGGTTAATGAGCAAATAATACATACTAATATGCTAAGTACAGCAGTCCTTGAGGCAGTATATTTGAGTATGCCTAATTCAAGATGATCCCTAGAGCTTGCAATTTTTGGGAACATAACAGCTGCCAGGGGAGCTGTGAAAATTACTAAGCCGCGTCCAATCATGCCTGCTGCCCCATACGGGCCGGAATCACCTTCTGGAAGTATGCTCCGTGCGGCCAGCATATCTGCGCTCAACATGAATTGGCCTGCGCCTAGCCCGAATGTTAAAGGAACAATACGGCGCAGCCAGTGGTTTGGGTTAAAGTTTCCGGATTTAGATTTTCTTTTAGTCCAAATATCACGGCTATGCCATGCGGCTATAATGCACGATGCTGTTAGTCCGATTAAGACTCCGAATATTGCACCAGTTGATTGCGTTCCTAAGACTGCGACCATTATTCCGATTGCTAGGAATCGTATCAATCCATTGGTGATTGCTGCCCCGCCAAGCCATCGAAAATTTTGCTGGCCTTGTAATATTCCAAGTAAAATTGGAAGGCAAAGTTGAGGTAGTCCAATTATGATGGTTAAGTAAAATGCAAATGGGTTGTTTATCTTAAATACTG
>JASLKL010000073.1:0-11009 GCA_030747605.1 Verrucomicrobiota bacterium
AAGATTCATTGATTTGTCGTCTGGATTAAAAATTTCAATCCAATCGGAAGATTCATCAAAGTTATCTCTAAGCGAATTGTCATTTGCTGCGACAACTTCACTAATATAAGGGTCGTTTGCTAAAACATTTTGATTTAATATTAAAATTAATATTAACGCACTCGTGAAATTGTATTGTTGCATAAATGAACTCAGTCGGCTCCTTTAATTTGGCAGTGCCAAGAAAATGTAGTGTGCAAATGCAAATGGAAAAAGTTCAATATAAAACAATGTTATGATTGAAGTGCGCTCTCACGTTCTATTAGTGTTGGATGATCGTAATGAAATCCACTGTAAAGAGGATGTGGAGTGAGGTTTGATAGGTTTTTTTCGTTTAGTTTTCTTAATGCTGTAACCATTGGAAGGTTCGATCCAACTACGTTGGCAGCAAACTTATCTGCTTGATATTCAAACTTCCGCGACCAAAAGCTAGAAATTGGGGTGAGCCAAAAAGTGATGTTGCTAGATAACAGCATAAATAAAATAAAAGCGGGGCCAAATCCGTAGCCTTCGGATGGAAATCCAAATGCCTCAACAAATCCAGATTGTTGTGCGATTAAGTCCAATAAGTATAACCCAGCTAGAGTTAAGCCGAATGACCAAATTATCATCTTCGGAACATGTTTTAGTTTGTAATGTCCAATTTCGTGAGCCAGAACCGCTTCTAGTTCCTCTTCATGCAACTGGTTTATAAGCGTGTCAAATAGCGCGATTTTTCTGCCTTTTCCAAGTCCTGTGAAAAAAGCATTAGAGTGATTTGATCTTCGGCTTCCATCCATAACTTGAATTCCTGCATTTATGAATCCTGTGCGTTCAGCTAGTTTATTTAATCTGTTTTTTAATTCGCCATCAGGAAGTGGAGTAAATTTATTAAATATTGGTAAAATTAAGATTGGAGTTATAACGCTCATTATCAGTTGAAAAGCTACAACAATAGCCCAGACCCAAATCCACCAAAATTCACCTCCGGCTTTCTGTGTCCAAAGTACAAGCCAGAGTAGAGGGACTCCTATTATAAAACTTAAGACAAGTCCTTTGGCCTGATCTGACCACCATGTTTTTTGTGTGGAATTATTAAAGCCAAATTTCTCCTCAATTTGAAATTGTGAATACCATGAGAACGGTAGGCTTAGTGCTTGGAGTATCCAGATGATCAGCCATATTGCAGTTGCTATTGCAAATTCGCTGCCGCCTATGAAGTCAGTAATATAAGTGAATGTTTCTGCAATAATTCCAGAAAATAAAATTATTATTAGGAGTGCAGTTGAGTAGCTGTCTAGAATTGTTCCGTGTCTGGCCTTTGCGAGCGTATAGTTTACTGATTTTTGATATGTTTGTTCGTCCATTATTTCCTTAAATGGTTCAGGAACGGATTCGGCATGTTTGCGAACGTGATTTTTATTTAGGTGGTCTAGCCATAATTCAAAACCGTATCGAATAATAATAAGGCAAAGCGCAATTGCTCCAAAGGCAATTTTTGGATCATTCAAATTCATAGTATTTCATCAATTATTTCATGCAAGGTAGAGAAGATTTTTTTAATTTGTGCTTTAGTAGTGCAGTAGGGAGGCATAACCACTATGACGTTGCCAATTGGCCGGGTCAGAATGCCTTTTTTTGCTAATCCAGCACAAACACGGATTCCGGCTTGCTCAGTTAAATTAAATGGTTCTTTTGTTTTCCAGTTGCGAACTAATTCTATTCCTAATACACAGCCAGATTGTCGCATGTCACCGACTGTTTCAAGTTCCCATAGTTTCTTTGAATATTCCTTTATGTTTTTAGCTAGTTGGATTCGTTGTCCTTTTTTTGATTCAAGTAGTTCTATACTTGCTAGGCTAGCGGCTGCGCCTAGTGGGTTGCCGGTAAAGCTGTGGCCGTGAAAGAAAGTTTTAAACTCTGAATAGTCGCCAAGAAATGCGTCAAAAACCTTTTGTGTAGTTATTGTTGCTGCCATTGGGAGGTAGCCTCCACTCAATCCTTTTGCTATGCAAAGATAGTCTGGTTGTACTTTATCTGAATGACTCGCGAATATTTGCTTAGAAGCACGCCCGAGACCCGTCATAACTTCGTCAGCGATAATTTGTGCATTATGATTTCGCGCGATATCAGTGACCTTAGATAGCCAGTTTTTTGGTTGGGCAATTAAGCCTGCAGGTCCTTGCATTCCAGGTTCTACCAGAAATGCAGCATAACTCCCTCCTTTCTTTTTTCGCTGTTCAAATTTTTGTTCTACTTGCGTTGCACATTCCATATTACAATTGCGATATGAGCGCGCATCAGCGCGCTCCGGTGCGGCTTTGTTAAATGGACAACGGTAGCAGTAAGGCGATATTACTTTATCTGTTTTGAATAATAAACCTGAGTATGCTTTGTGAAAAAGATCAATGTGACCGGCGCTGACTGCCCCTACTGTGTCGCCATGATAGGCTCCTTCGAGAGACAGGAACCGTGGTTTTCGTGAGGCTCCGGTGCGTTTTGCGAATTCGTATGACAATTTTATGGCTACTTCAATCGATGTTGATCCATCGTCGGAAAAGAATACTTTCTCTAGCCGCGGCTGGGATTTATTAAGCAGTTTTTTTGGGTTTGCTAAGCGTACTAATTGTTCCCCTAATTTGCTGGCTGGTACGTTCGAGAAACCGAGCGCAGAAACATGAGACACTTTTTTTAGTTGATCATTAATAGCACGATTAATTTTTGGGTGATTGTGTCCATGAAGATTTGTCCAGATAGATGAGTTGGCATCAAGAAATTCACGCCCTTTGTTGTCCCAAAGTATTGACCCTTTACCTTTAGTGAGGACGATTGGCTCTGTCTTTAGCCAATCCCTCATTTGAGTAAATGGGTGCCAAAGATATTTATGATCCTGTCTTTCTGGGCTAATAGTGCTCATTTTTTGAAATTGAAATTTCTTCATACACGCTTAAATCAAGATCGAATCCTGTGCCAAATGGTTGGTTGTTTATTGAGGATAGGTCGATTTGGCCATTAAGTATTTCAAGAGTAGGCCAGCCATGAGTGCTCTTTGAATAGAGTTTCGGGTGTGCATCGAGTATCTGAGTTTGTGTCTTATCTGGAAATTGAGACAATCCTGCCATGTAGTGATGCCCGTTGCGCTCGACACTTTCTATTCCAAGTATTGCCATCACAGCAAGATCCTGTATGACTGCAATTGGGCCGACGTTGCACAGGTCTTCACCGCTAATAACTGCTTTTAAGCCGTTCTGGCGGCGATTTTCAAGTAGGCAGGAGTTAGCGATACCTTTAAAGATGCCTTTGCAGTTTTTATGGCTTGTTCCTGAATAACCAATATGAAGAGCCTCTGGTAAGCTTTTGAGAGTGCTATCGGATTCGTCAATTATGACAGGAGGCCTATCTGGCCATTGATTGAACTCTTCCATCAATGAGCTTTCTAACGCTATGTCACGATGCAGTGGCTGTTCAATGAATAGCAAGTGATTGAAAAACGGTGTTAATCGCTTTTCATTACTGAGTTTCATCCAGTAATTTTGAAAAGCGACTATAGAATCAAATTGCTCGTTTCCGTCCAGGCTAAACTTAAAAGTTTTTTCTGCATTCTTAGTTATGACTGTGGCAATTTCTATTAATCTTTTCGAATCCCATTCAAGATCTCCGCTAATTTTAATTTTAAATTGTTTTAATTTGTAATATCGAATGCATTGTTCAAGGGATTGAGGGAGCGAGTCATCAAGGCGGTCGTCATCAGAGATTTCTTTTTCAAAGAGAACGTCTCCTAGCCCGATCGTGTGCCGTGCTGTTACTTTTGTTAGAGGTTGTGGTGGTAATAATTTGGTAAGGGGAATTCCCTTTAGGTTAGGGTGTATGCTGCTAGCGGAAAAACCTAGTGAACCTTTTAATAAAGCTTCGCCCAGTGACTGGCTGTGGTGTTTGCACGTTGCTTCAATTATTGCTCTTTCAACAAGTGAAGTGCCGAAATGAGCCAGTAGGGTTGGGATAGAGTTCTCTTGAGCCCATTTTGTTTGACTGTCGTAGATCAATCTCCAGAGTGCGAATAAGTTTTCGGCTTCGGAGTTGACAGATAGTTGAATTGCATTGCGAATAACTCTTAGCATTTCTGCGATTTCATTTTCTATCGGTTCATTTGGGGCTTTGGTGAACCATTTGGGGGGGAGTAAGTCGGATGCTATTCCTGATGATTTTTTTTCGTTTGTCTCTATTTCCACTCTCACAAATATCATTGGAACTTCAGTCATCGTGGCTATGCCGTATTTAAAAGGCATGCGTGTCTTAAGCTCAATTTTATGAATGGTAGCGGTTTTAATCTTCACCGACATGGAAGAAGTGTTAAACAGAGAGGCGATCTCATCAAGATTAGCATCGTGCATTAATGCCGAATTTTGGTAGTCTTCTGGTTGTGAAGTTGCTTTTTATTGGAGATATTGTTGGTAAGCCCGGGAGAAAGGCTGTCCGATATTTTTTGCCTCGCATGCGAGATTCTCTTGATTTGGATTTTGTGATCGCGAATGGAGAGAATATGGCAGGTGGTTCAGGGGTAACTCCATCTACAGCAAGTGAGGTGTTTGAGGCGGGGGTTGATGTGATGACTTGTGGAGATCATCTTTGGGATAAGCGTGAAGTTGTGTCTTTGCTTAAAAATGAACCCCGATTTGTACGGCCAAACAACTATCCAGAAGGTACCCCTGGGCAAGGTTATTGTATTCAGCAAAATGCTAATTTACCGCCCGTTGGAGTATTGAATTTACAAGGCCAGACCTTTATGCGACCGATTGAGAACCCTTTCTTTTCGGCTGATGCTGCGATTAATGAGTTAAAGAAAAAAACAAATATAATATTTGTTGATATGCATGCTGAAACAACATCTGAAAAGATTGCGATGGGACGTTTTCTTGATGGTCGAGTTAGTGCGTTGATTGGGACGCATACTCATGTGCAAACGGCTGACGAACAGATTTTTCCTGGGGGAACTGCTTTTCTCTGTGATGCTGGCTGCACTGGGCCGCAGGAGAGTATTCTAGGGCGAGAAATTGAACCTATTATTCAAAGGTTTTTGACGCATCAGCCGCAGCGTTTTGGGGTTGCTACGAAACGTGTAACTCTAAATGGTGCTGTTGTTGATATTGATGAAGATACTGGTAGATCTATCTCTATAAAACGGATTTCGGAAATGCTACCTGATAGTCAAATTTAGTAATGAGCCGAAAACAGCACAGCCAGTGGGAGTTTGGTGAGTTGTTAGATTCAGAATCTGAATCTAGAAAAGTTTATACAGTTACGAATCTTAACCGCGCCGTTAAAAGCTTGATTGAGGGGCAGTTAGGCAGTGTGTGGGTAGAAGGGCAAATTACTGGGTTAAGGCGGCAGTCTTCTGGCCACCTTTATTTTTCAATCAAGGATGAACAAGGTCAAATCAGCTGTGCCCTGTTTCGCGGATTTGCTTCAAATGTTCAAAGTCTTTTAAAGGATGGTGAGTTGGTCTTAATTCGAGGTGATGTCACGCTTTATGAGCCTAGGGGGCAGTATCAAGTAATTGTTCGGCAAGTAGAATTGAAGGGCAGGGGATCGTTGCAAGTTCAATTTGAAAGACTTAAGGCCAAGCTTGAAGCAGAAGGGTTATTTGCTCCTACGCGGAAAGTTAATCTTCCTCTATATCCTAATAGGATTGGCATAGTTACATCTGGTTCTGGTGCAGCTCTTCGGGATGTTGTTAATGTTATACAGAGAAGGTATTCGTCTTTGGAATTAGTGTTGGTCTCATGCCGCGTTCAGGGCGAGGGAGCGTCAACAGAAATGGCTAATGCTGTCAGGCGACTTAATGAGTGGGAAGGTAAGCATAAAGGTTCGCTGGATCTAATATTATTAACTCGAGGTGGGGGTAGTATGGAAGACTTATGGGCTTTCAACGAAGAAGTATTAGCGAGAGCAGTCTTTGATTCGGGTTTGCCTATTGTGTCAGCTGTGGGGCATGAAATTGATATTTTGATAACAGATTTTGTGGCCGATGTCAGAGCGGCAACTCCGAGTGCTGCTGCAGAATTAATCACGGAGGGTGTTTGCGCGCAAAAAGGATTTATTGAAGGCGCTTGTCGCCGTGTTTTTGGGTTGACGTCTGACAAGGTAAGCAACTTGAGGCGAGAGTTTAGCCATAGTCTTCATCGATTAAAACAGGCGCATCCAGAACGCAAATTAATGGTTTCTAGTCAAATGCTAGACGATTTGAATAATGATTTGCAGCGCTTGATTAAGCGGGGCGTTGATTCTGCAGAATATAGATTAATAGAGATTAATAGGAGGCTTGCCATCCAAAGTCCAGGCAGATTTATTGAAAGGCAAAAGGAGCGGCTTTCTTGGTTGTTAAGCAGACTGAAAGAAGCCTCCGTAAAGAGGCTTGTGACATGTCGTTCTGCTTATGAAAAAGTGTATGGAAACATTCTTTTACTTTCCCCTGAAAGCACTCTATCAAGAGGGTACTCTATTACTAGTGATGATAGAACTGGTAAGATAATTCGTGATTCGAATCATGTGGAGTCAGGTCAGAAGATTATAACACGCCTTAAAGGGGGGGAAATTATTAGCACTGTGGCACGTAAGAAAAGCTGATCTGCTTGTGGGAAGTGGTTTGAAGTTGTCATTCCCACTCGATAGTAGCAGGTGGTTTGCTGGAGATGTCCATGCATACTCTATTAACCCCTTTAACTTCATTGATAATTCGGGTTGAAAGTGTTTCTAGTATTTTATAAGGGAGTTTGACCCAGTCAGCTGTCATTCCGTCCTTAGATTCAACGGCGCGTATAGCTATTGTGTATTCATAGGTTCGTTCGTCTCCCATAACACCCACACTTTTTACGGGTAATAACACGGCGAAGCTCTGCCAGATTTTGTAGTAGAGATTGTTGGACTTCATTTCTTCTACAACTATTGAATCTGCATTTCTAAGTATTTCGCAGCGTTCAGATGTTACTTCCCCTAGAATTCTTACTGCTAAGCCTGGCCCAGGGAAAGGTTGTCGCATGACTACTTCTTTTGGCAGGCCAAGTTCTGTTCCGAGCTGCCTTACCTCGTCTTTGAATAGGCAGCGAAGAGGCTCAATTAGCTTGAAATTCATTTTCTCTGGTAGGCCTCCAACATTATGATGGCTTTTAATTAGGGCAGCTGGATTTCCTGCAATAGGTATAGATTCGATGACATCAGGATAAAGGGTTCCTTGCGCTAGGAATTTGGCCTTGCCAGCTTTTCTGGTAGCTTTTTGAAAAACATCAATAAATGTATTTCCTATAATTTTTCTTTTGGTTTCAGGGTCAGTAACATTACGCAACTTTCGTAAGAAAAGAGCAGTTGCGTCTTCGTAATGAAGTTTAATTTTAAATGTTTTACCGAAAAGTTTTTTAACAGCGTCTGCCTCTTTTGCTCTTAACACTCCATTATTGACGAAAATACATGTAAGCTGCTTGCCGATCGCTTTGTGTATTAGTGCTGCCGCTACGCTAGAGTCAACGCCGCCGCTTAATCCTAGAATTACTTTCTCTTTTCCAACTTGCTCTCGAATTTCTTCTATTGCCTGGTCCACATAATTTCGCATGGTCCATTTGCGGCCGCATTTGCAAATTTTATGTACGAAATTAGATATGATTTTTTTGCCTTTTGGGGTGTGGACAACTTCCGGATGGAACTGCAAACCGTAGTATTTGGACTTGTTGTTTTCAATTGCTGCAAATTTGGAGTTTTCAGTAATAGCAGCAGTTTTAAATCCTGTTGGAAGTTTGGTTAGTTTGTCTCCATGAGAATTCCAAACCTGAAGTTTGCTTGGGAGGCCTGCAAACAAAAGGCAATTTGATTTTTTAATTGTTAATAAGCCTTTGCCGTATTCACGTTTCTGTCCTTTTTCTACTTTCCCGTTTAAATATTTAGCCATTAATTGAAGGCCGAAACAGATGCCAAGAATGGGAATCCCAAGTTTAAATATTTCCTTATCCGGTAGTGGGGCCTTTCTAGAATAAACGCTCGATGGGCCACCTGATAAAATAATTCCCTTAGGGTTTATTTTGCTGATTTCAGATGCGGGTGTGTTGTAATGAAGAATAATAGAATAAACTTTGCACTCACGTATGCGTCGAGCGATGACTTGTGTGTATTGAGATCCGAAATCAAGAATAACTACCTGTTCGTTCATGCTTGGAAAAAACGAACATTTAAAACTATTTTTATATCTCTTTGCGAGATAAAAAGGCCAACAGCTGAATTGGTCTAACGTTTAATTCGGTATTAAGTCCTAGGATAATTCTGGTATAACTTTACCGTTTCGAACGATCATCACGGGTCGGCCTGTTGGTGTGTGGTACTCTTTTGTGTGATCGATGCCAAGTGAATGATAGAAGGTAGCAGCAACGTCATCAGGGGTAATGACTCGATCTTGAGGGCCTTCGCCTTTTGAATCTGATGCTCCAATCAATTGCCCGCCTTTCATGCCTCCTCCTGCAAGAAGACAAAACATGGCACGAGGATAATGGTCTCGACCGCCGCGAGGGTTGATCTTAGGAGTACGCCCAAATTCTCCAGTCACAAAAACAGAAGTAGATTCTAATAAATGTTTTGCTGCCAAAGCTTGTAGCAGCCCGGAAATGCCGTCGTCTAAGTTTGGCAGATTGTTATCTTTAAGTCGGCTAAAGTTATCCCTATGAGTATCCCATCCACCTAACTGTATTGACACTAGTCGCACTCCTGATTCAATGAGTCGTGTCGCTAATAAACAGCTTTGAGAGAAGCTGCTATTTCCAAACATATTGCTAATTCCAGGCGATTCCTTGGTTAGGTCAAAAGCTTCTCTAGTTCTATTGGAACGCATCATCTGGTATGCTTTTTGACTGAATTCATCCATTCCACTTAGTATCTTATCCTCGTTTGCGAATTCACCAAATGCGGTGTCGTATCTTTTGACGAGATCATTGCGGCGATCAATGTCTTCCAATGTTAAACCGTTCGAAAGAGACAGTCCTCGAATATCCATTGGTTCACCTGCCTTAGGTGACGTGCCGGTTTCAAGTGGTCCAAATTCTAATCCAAGAAATCCAGTTGGAGCAGTTGGGCCTTTAGGGATTGCTACAGAACGCGGAATGTCAGTGGAGCTCTCCAGTTCCTTGCTTAGGACGGCGCCGAAGGTTGGATATTTTAGTGAGGGCAGGGGGCGATTGCCTGTCATTAGATATTCTGAACCTAAACGGTGTGCTGCCAAGCTGTGGCTTACACCTCTAAGGATTGAGTATTTATCTGCGCATTTAGCCATTTTTGGCAAATGTTCGGAAATCCTTGTGCCGGGTATATTTGTACTGATTTCTTTGAATTCGCCTCGATGAGTGTCTGGGGCATCAGGCTTCATGTCAAATGAGTCCATATGGCTTGGGCCGCCAGCTAGCCTGATGTAGATAGCTGATTTGGATTTTCCTTTCGAAGCGTCAGTACTTGATGCTTCATAATAATTAGGTAGTGCAAATCCAGCACCTGCTAGTGCGCCGATTTTAAGAAAGTCTCGGCGCATAATACCGTCACAATAAATTTGATCTTTCATTATATTAAGTAAAATTAATGGTTCACCAAGAATTCTTTGGTGTTAAGCATAGTCCATAGCAGTTCCTTAATGCCGTCGATCTTGCTGTTTGCTTTGTTGATATCGGTTGTAGCCTTTGCTCGCTCAAGTGGTGTGGGGAAGCGGCTGACGGTGCGAAGGAATGTTTCGCTGATTAATTGATCCAAATCCCTTGATGTTATTACTTTTGAAGTGTTTTTTACATTATTGTTGCCATTTAGTCGGCCTATAGATCTGTTGATTCTTTTTAGTTTTCCCAAGTATGTTTTCCTTGCGACTGAGTATTTTTCCATCGCAGTTTTGTTCCGGGCATTCTTTGGCTGCTTTGGTGCGCTTGCAGCCAGCTTCTTTCGTTGTTCGTATAACTGCTTTAGTTGTCTTTTATTTTTGTTTTTTGGCGATGCTGTTTGTTTGCCATTGTATAGTTTGTTTAATTCAGAAATCCATCCAGGTTTACGCCTGTCCTTTCCGTTGATCATAGCGTTTAACGATGGATCATTACGTGTGTAAATAGCCTGTAATAATGTTGGGTCGTCAGAGCGTTCGCAGTCGCAGTTTTCAGCACGCTCCGGTTTCCCAAAGACACTTAAAGCATAAGCCATAGATGTTACATTTTTGTTTTTACGATTCATTGCATCCGGCCCAATCGTTCTGTTGTTGGGAGAGGATGATAATTCCACTATTCTTGAGCTTGTTGCTGTAGCTTGATTTATTGCATCTGCTATAACTTCTGCGGGCAGGCGTCTAATTGCCATCCTGCTAAAGTTAGTTTCATCTTTTTTGTTAGTTTCGTTTGGCTGCCAACTTCTTTGGTAGGTGTCGCTATTAAGTATCGTTCGGTGCAACCATTTCATATCGTACCCTGATTTAATGAACCCATTTGCAAGATATTCCATTAGCGGCTTATTTGAGGGCGGGTTTGCCAAATTCATATCATCCACAGGATGTACGATTCCTCGGCCAAAGTAATTTTGCCAAACTCGATTAACAAAAGCTTGAGCGAAATATGGATTTTCCTCTGATTGTAGCCAATCCATGAGTGGTTGGCGTGGATCGTTATATTCTGTTAGATGAACATCATCACCACCAAGTACGCTGGGTGTGATTACACGTGATACCGGCTTCTTTCTTCTCTTTCCTGTTGGTTTGCGAGATTTAATCTTTGGGGTGTTTACATATAGTTCTTGCCAAGGGATTGGTGACCCTAGTTTGGCGCGTCGTTTAATTTCATTTCGCTTATCCCTATTGCCGGTTGGTTTTTTCTTGTCGTAACCAATTGAGGTTTCAATTTCCTTCATCAAGTTTTGGTAACTTAACGCTCCATCATTTTTATCGGCTTTAGTAGTATTTGCTTTAAACTGTATTGGCTCAAAAAATGCTTGGAATT
>JASLKL010000073.1:11019-11265 GCA_030747605.1 Verrucomicrobiota bacterium
ACACTGAATACGTACACCTAAGAATGAGTGAGCAAAACTTAATGCTTTCTCCTCGGCTTTGCGTACATTTCGCCGTGCCCAATAAAGCGGCATTGATTCACGGGTGTGGAATGGGATTGGGTTATCTTCTTTGTAATGTTGGCTCATGCCCGTTGAGAACTGAATGAAGTTCTCATTCTTTTTTCGGCTTGTTGCCATGATTAGCCCCTTAGCAATTTGGTCGTATGGAGTGTTTGTTTTGACTCG
>JASLKL010000074.1 GCA_030747605.1 Verrucomicrobiota bacterium
ATCAGGCAATGCAAAAAACCACACTATAGCAAAAGGAGAAACCCTTGGAATCATTGCCAAAAAATATGGGCTTACCATCTCAGAACTTGCCAAACATAACGGAATCAGTAATCCGAATCGCGTTAAAGTTGGGCAAAAGATTAATATACCAGAAAATTCAGTTAGTATTAACTACACCGTTAAGCGTGGAGACACTCTTAGCAGCATAGCAAAAAAGCACCAAACCACACCTAATAATATCTCGAAAACAAATAACATTTCTGACCCGCGAAAGCTTAAGCCAGGGCAAAAACTGAAAATCATTAAGGGCAATTCATCAAAAAGCAACAAACCAAAATCATCCAGTATTTCCACAGATGTCATCACTAAAATCGATAGACCCAGAGTACGACGAGGGCGCTGGAAACATATTGTTGTCCACCATAGCGGAGACAACACTAATAGCATCAAAGGGATGGAGCATTATCACAGACGTGTACGTCGCATGGAGAATGGCCTAGCCTACCATTTTGTAATAGGGAATGGCGTAAACACTGGAGACGGGAAAATTTATATTGGCGACCGCTGGAGTCGGCAGATTCGTGGTGGCCACGTTGCAAGTACAGCTTTAAACGAAATAGCAATTGGCATTTGCCTTGTGGGCAATTTTGATAAAAGGACTCCAACATTAAAACAACGTTCAAGTCTTAGAGCTTTGGTATACAAACTACGCCAACGCACAGGAATATCTCACAAGGAAGTTCGATCACATCGAAACATAAACCCAAAACCAACAGCTTGCCCTGGCCGACAGTTCAACCTTCGAGGGATACTTAATTAACACTATTGGCTTCAAGCCAATCGAGCGCCTTACTAACAGTTTCGTCTGGACTGCATAAGATCATCTCCCCCGTCTTAGGCTTCAACTCAACATTACCCTTTGCTAAAGACCGTTCGCCAATACCTATTCGCAATGGAAAGCCAATCAACTCTGAATCTTTAAACTTTATCCCAGGCCTAGCCGGACGATCATCAAGAATCACATCAACCCCTTCGGCTTGTAATTCATCATAAATCTTTAAAGCGAGCTTCATCACCTCGGACTCCATCTCAACATCTAAAGCTGTAATACAAACCTGATACGGAGCTACTGAAGTTGGCCAATTAATTCCATTTTCATCAAAACATTGCTCTATTACCGCCTGAAGCGTTCGCGTTACACCAATACCATAACAACCCATAATACATGGAACGCTTTTGCCATTTTCATCAAGAACAGTTGCCCCGAGCGCCTCACTATATTTTGTTCCTAACTTAAACACGTGCCCCACCTCAATAGCACGGCGAATTTTCAATGGATTCCCACTTTCCAGACATAGTTCACCTGCTTTTACTTTCCGTATATCGCACCAATCGTTAATACGGATATCCCTTTCAATATCAACATTCCTCAAGTGATATCCATCTTGGTTAGCGCCAGTTACCATTCCTGCAGCCCCCTTTAATGCATTGTCCGCTACAACACGAATATCTTCAACTCCAACAGCACCAAGACTCCCCGGATACGCTCGCAGCTGTTCATGAATTTCACTATCTGTTGCCGAACGAAATGATGCACTTCTGAGAAATGACCCTAATTTAGTTTCTTCAAGCTGATCGTCGCCACGTAACAGTAAAAGAACAAATTTGCCATCTACCATATATACAAGTGTTTTTATTTGATGCTCTGCTGGAACATCAAATCGAGCACTCAAATCCTCAATTGTTTTAACATTAGTAGTCTCAAATTTTTCCACATCACCACAACTCTCCTGCAGGGTTCTCTTCAGCGGACCTTGACTAGTAGCTTTTTCGATGTTTGCAGCATAGTCGCCGCTATCAGAGTAAACTACTTCATTCTCACCAGTATCTGCCGGAACCATGAATTCATGCGAATGAGCACCCCCCATAACACCAGTATCTGCCTGCACAGGAAATGCCTGCAGGCCACAACGAGCAAATATTCGCCCATAAGCGTCGTACATTCGTTTGTAACTGGCATTAGCTGATTCATCCTCAATATCAAAGCTATAAGCATCCTTCATGATAAACTCCTTAGCCCGCATCAAGCCAAATCTAGGACGAATCTCATCTCTGAACTTAGTTTGGACTTGATAAAAGCTCACAGGAAGCTGCCGGTACGAACTTAACTCACCAGCAACAAGCGTTGTAATAACCTCCTCATGAGTTGGCCCTAAAACCCAATTCTTTTTCGATCTATCTTTGACATGGAACAACACATCCTGAGCACTTTCCAGCCTGCCACTTTTCTCCCATATATCTGGTGGCTGTAGGGCTGGCATTAAAACCTCCAAGGCACCAGCACGATCCATTTCTTCTCGCACGATTTGCTCGACTTTCTTAAGTGCTCTAAATCCAGCAGGCAAAAATGTATATAGACCACCAGTTAATTTGCGAACCAAGCCGGCACGCAGTAATAGTTTATGTGAAATTATTTCCGCCTCTGCAGGCGACTCCTTCATCGTCGGAATAAAAGTCTGAGACCAGCGCATTAATCTATAAAAAGTTCACCGAAAATTTGGTGTTTAAAAAGCGAACAAAAAAATATAAATAGAAGCTAGACCGAAAGAGCTCTAATTACTTCACAGAATTAACCAAGGGGGCCAAACCTTGTATCCTAACTTCCAAGGTGTCATCAGATTCGATAGGGCCAATACCAGAAGGTGTTCCTGTAAGAATAACATCACCAGGAAGAAGAGTCATGTTTGTTGAAATAAAGCTAACCAAATCAGAACACGTAAAAATCATTTGAGCTGTCGAAGAATTCTGACACAACTGTCCATTTTTAAATAACTGAATGGTCAGACAATCCGGATCAATCTTGGTTTCGATATACGGCCCCAGTGGAGTGAACGTATCAAATGATTTGGCTCGCGCCCATTGACTCTCCGAATTTTGTATGGTTCGATCACTAATATCCTGAGCTGTAGTATAGCCTAGAATGTAACGTGCAGCAGCCTTTGGCGTAACATTCCTAATTCTGCGACCTATAACGACAGCTAATTCTGCTTCAAAATCAACGCGGTGATCAGGAAACGGAATATCGATCTTACCACCATCTGGCAATATGGATTCAGGTGATTTCAGCCAAAACAAAGGTGTTTTAGGCACCTCTAACCCCGACTCCGCAGCATGATCAGCATAATTCAATCCAACACAGATGATTTTTGAAGGCTGAACTGGCACCAAAGTGCGAAATCCTTTTTTAGGAATGGGCTTCTTTTGGTACGAGGGAGCACCAAAAACATCACCTTTGAGCTTATATAAGGCTCCATCTTCTACTTTCGCATAGAAGATATCATCCCCTTTCTGGAAACGACCGATTGCTGCCATCTTAAAGGCTGTCTAACAAGACCCTGCTCAATTAACAAGAACCAAATCGCAAAAAACCCCTATTTCTCCGGTTGCATCGTTAGCGGATTACGCATCGGCAACTCTCGCACTTTACCTGCAGTAAGTCGTTTTATATCAATAGGATGATCCGGATGACCATCAAGGATTGATTGTTTTTGACCAACAATCAATACAATCACCTTATCTAAATTTAAGTGTTTTTTAGCAACTCGCTGCACTGCTGCAATATCAACTACATCAATCCGATCTCGGTATTTAACCCAATAATCTGGCTGTTTTGAAAACCGACCTATCATCTCGTCACTAGCAAATTGAGAGACAACCTGAGCTGGTGAAGAAAAATTATTTGGAAAAGTATCGATGAATGATTTCTTCGCTGTAAGGATCTCCTTTGCTTTAACTGGTTCTTCAATAATCTTTTTAATCTCTTCAAGTACTATCGAAGTCGCAAAAACAACGGTACGTGATTTGGATTGAAAACCGGCACGGAAAACAATTGGGTAAAATGCACCTCCCGGAAAAAACGAACGAGCAGAATAAGCTAAACCTTCGTCCGATCGAACTCGATTGGTAATTCTTGAAGTAAACCCACCTCCACCAAGAATATCATTCATAATCTGAATCGCATAATAATCAGGATCATCCCAACGAATACCAGGCATAATAATCGAAACTCGTCCTTGGTTAACATCCTTATCCACAATGTAAACACCTGGCTTGCCATACTGTTGGCGCTGCGGAACATCGGGAGCTAATCGCCCCTCATGCGGCCAAGGATCAAGCATCCGATTCAAACGCTTCAACATTTCATCTCGATCAAAATCCCCGCTTACAGATATAATAAAGTTTTTCGGGTTAACCCATCTATGGTGAAACTCTAATAGATCTTCTCGACGAATAGTCTCAATGGATGCAGTTGTAGGATGACGATTAAACCAAAAATCATTCCCATAAGCCAAAAAGTTGCGCTCACGCGACTCAATACTTGAAGAGTCATCATTTCGTTTCTTTAATCCTTGAATTACCTGCGTCTTTCGCAAATCTAATTTGTCCTGCTGAAAACTAGGCGCAGCGAGGACCGCTCTCAAAATTTCAAATCCACGATCGGCATCTTTTGATAGTAAATTCAAACTAACACTACCATTAAGACCACTGAAGCTACTGCTCAGACGAGCAGCAAAGAATTCTAATTCCTCATCCAGTTCATCCGCCGGCTTAGATGGAATCCCCCCTCGTGCCATTAGATATCCAGTCAAAGCTGCCAAACCTTCTTTTCCATCAGGATCAAGATAACTCCCTCCGCGGATGTTAACGGATAAATCAATTAAGGGCCTTTCACGATCTGGATATATATAAACAATCGCTCCTGACGGCATCTCCACTCTGTAATCAATTGGGCTCGGAGGATCGTAAACTAATGGAGAAAACTTAAGCTTTTCAGGTCGGTCTGGAATCTCCTGCGCCTGAATAAGGCAAGGAACAAGAACTAAAACCAGCATTAACGAAGGCGCTTGTTTTATGTTAAGAAATTGAAACATCGTTCCCCTATTATTTGCTTAATTCTGCTAGTCGCTCAGCAATTTTAACCATAATGATATTCATCAACCCTTTTTGTTTATCACCTGCTTGCCCGAGTTGCTCTTCCATTGTTTTCAATTGCTGTTGAAGGCGTTCTTTATTCTTTTCTGACTTTATCTGACTGCTAATACGACGAACAACAGCCTGCTGGTCAGCACTTAACCCGGCCAACGCTGGATCATCAGGCACCTTAACCCCAGCCTTACGAGTGTATGTTGCAACCGTGCGATTTTCCTTTGTTAAATATTTCTTAGCAACTCGTTGAACATCTTCAGCTGTAACCTCAAGTATGCTCGGTATCTCGGTATTGATAGCCTTCCAGCCCACAACACCTTCATATTGAATCAGTTGCAACAACATATGAAAATTGGACGAAGTGCGCCGGACAGCCATTGCAGCAAAGTTATTTTTAACTTTTTGCAATTCACGACCAGAGACAAGTTCATTTTTCAAGCGTTCAATTTCAACATAAATTGCATTCTCAACATCAAGTGGTGTTTTAGGCTCTTTAGCCTCACCTCCAACATTAAACATTCCTGCATACTTTCTCGACATTTGCTGGGCAAATGCGGATGTAGCCAACTTACTCCCTAAAACTAAAGACTTATGCAATCGACCAGAACGACCAGAAAGAACTGCAGCTAAAACTTTCAAAGCCCGCGAGTCAGGATGACCTGATGCAGGTGAATGCCAAAGTATATCCACCTGAGGATTAGCCTCAGCTTCAGCGTTCATTCTTTTCTCAACTTTTTGCGTTACCTCAGCTGTAACAATCTCAGGTAGTTTTTTTTCACCTCGTGGAATCCTTCCAAAGTATTTTTCACAGAGCTGCTCTGCTACATCAACTTTGAAATCTCCAACTAATACCAAGGTGATATTTTGTGGTGCATAATAAATCGAGTAAAACTCATCCGCCTGAGCCTTGGATATCGACGGTATATCTGACGGCCAACCGATTACTGGCCAACCATAAGGATGAGACTCCCAAAAGAGGGCTTCAAGAGACTCTTGAAACTTGCCTAATGGGGTTGATTCAGTTCGCATGCGACGTTCTTCGAATACCACATCACGCTCTGCATAAAATTCTCGAAAAACAGGACTGAGTAGACGCTCAGATTCCATCCAAGTCCACATTTCCAATTTGTTCGCTGGCACTGTAATAAAATACCCAGTCATATCATTCGAAGTGAAGGCATTCATACCGGAAGCTCCGGCCGTAGTGTAAATTCGATCGAATTCATTTTTCACTAAGACCTCTCTTTGCTCTTTAATCAGATTATTAAACTCAACCTCAAGCTCCCGATATCTAGGTGTTTTATTTTCCGGTTTTTGAAGATCGCCAATCTCTCCACGCCGGAGAGCCAAACGCATTTTCGCCTCCTCCAAACGCATAGCATCACGAACTCTTTCCTGCTCATTAATAATCTCTGCATCTCGTTTTGCATCTCTGGTTCCAATAGTAGGAGTCCCTTTAAACATCATATGCTCGAAAAGATGAGCGATACCTGTAATGCCTGGCCGTTCATTTACACTGCCAACACGAACCACCCAACCTCCGGCAATCGTTGGAGAATGATGGCGTTCCAACATAAGAAGCTTCATCCCATTGGAAAGCGTACGCTCCTTAACATCAACTTGTTGCCCCTGAGCAAACTCAACGCCCATTAATACGGACACCAAAAAAAAGTATCTTAGCATCAAACAATAAAAGGAATTATTCATATTAACACTTTATCCTTATCACTAGAAAATTAAAAAAATAAAACCAATATTCTAAAAAGTTATTATCAGCCCTCTCAAGTCATGATTTCAACTGAAACACCGTTAAGCCAAGAATAATCAAAAGAACACCGAACAAGAGACCAAAAACACTTTTCACATAAACCCGCAAAGAATCAGACACGCCCCAGTTAATTATGTCACGCATTCGCCACGGCGAAATCACCATCCACATAGCCATAATAATTATTGCGTAACCCAAGATAGCGAACACCAAACGCCATTCTGTCGCATCTTCCACTGGTGTCGAAAACATATAGACACGCTGAGTATCTAAAATCAGTTTAGCTGCAAGCAACATAAACACCGCCAAACCTCGCACAGCCAAAAAGTCCTTCAAGTAAAAGCATGATCCAATTCCCACCACCCCAAACCCTATATAAAACCAGTGCTTAATATCTTTGTAATCAGCCATATTCTCAGTCTTTATATTCCATAAAAACCAAAAGGTCGCCGCCAACATAAAAACATACCCGGGCATATTGGCACGAGGAAAAGCCTTGAGTGATTGGCCAATGTCATCAGGTCTAACAATAGCATAAGAAGATATAGCGACAAAAAACACCCCAAGAAAAATAGACAAATTAGCGATACTTATCTGGTTGTTTTGTTTGATAGCGATATAAAGAAAAAAACCAACAAAGACCAACATCAGTAGAAACAATGGCATCACCTTAGAAGACTCTTTTATGGGTTGATTCATCTTATTTTAAGATCACTGGATCACCATATAACGTAAACGATCCAGATCGAATTATGTTTAAATCAACCAACTGACCACGAAACCGCTCACTCCCATCAAACACAACAATTCGATTACATCGTGTACGCCCTTCCATACGCTCCTTATTTCTGCGGCTTGGCCCTTCCACCAAAACCTGCATTGTCTTTCCTATATATGTTTCATACCTCGACGCCCCAATTTGGTTCACCTCGGAAAGTAATTTCGCATGACGCTCTTCAATCAACTCTGTAGGCAGCTGTTGCTCCAGCTCCGCAGCCGGGGTATTACGGCGTGTAGAATACTTGAAAACGAATGCGTTATCGAATTCAACTTCGCGATACAACGACAAAGTTGCCTCGAACTCTTCTTCAGATTCACCAGGAAATCCCACAATAATATCTGTTGTAATACCAATATCAGGCCGCACCTCTCGCAATTTATGAATAATATCCAAAAAACGCTCACGAGTATAACCTCGATGCATACGCTTGAGCATTGAATTACTTCCACTCTGAACAGGAATATGAGCACTCTCACAAAGCTTTGGCAAACGACCATAAGCCTGAACTAAGTCTTCGCCATAACCTTTCGGATGTGGCGATGTAAACCTAATACGATCAATCCCATCGATTTGATGAACAGCTTCTATTAACTGCACAAAAGCCGACTTGCCATCCTTTATACCAATCTCCCTCCTGCCATAACTTGTCACAATCTGGCCCAACAAGGTAACCTCACGAACGCCGTGATCCACCAGGTTTTTACATTCTCCAACAATATCCTCAATCGAACGGCTACGTTCGCGACCACGGGTATAAGGCACTATGCAAAAGGTACAAAACTGGTTGCAGCCTTGCATAATGCTAACAAATGATGTGATCGACTTGGCCCCACTCGCCCCATCTAGCAGATGTTCACGAACAGCTGCTTCGCTTCCTTCTTCCTCCTCTACGTCAACAACTTTATTGGTTTTACCCGAAAGAACTTCACCAATATGGTCAACAGTGTGATGAAATTTCTGCGTGCCGATAACTAGATCTACATCGGGCAATTTATCGATCAATTCCTTGCCGCGGCTTTGAGCCATACATCCCATAAAGCCAAGAACAGCATTCTTTTTTCGCGATCTTAATTGAGAAGCAACATGGCTCATTTTCCCAATAGCCTTCTGCTCTGCAGCATCTCGCACACTACAGGTATTCAACAAGACCACATCAGCCTTAAGTGGATCCGACGCCATACTATACCCCTTGGCTACCAATTGAGCCGCAACCGCATCCGAGTCGCGCTCATTCATTTGGCATCCATATGTTTTGATATATACGCTAGGCATTATCCCAAAAGGGCAAACAGCCTATGCACCCGAACACGTTAATTCAATACTTGAGCAATGCCCTGACTGGCACATGGGCTAACTTCGAACGACCGCCAAGAAAATCTAATTCAATTAAGAACACTGCCTCAACCACATTGCCTCCAGTTCTACTTAAAAGATTTACAGCAGCAGAAGCAGTGCCACCAGTAGCCAAAAGATCATCTACCAACAAAACACGCTGCCCCTCTGCAACCGCATCCTTATGAATAGCTATCGTATTGCTTCCGTATTCTAAATCGTAACTTTCTTCATATGTATTCCATGGCAACTTGCCTTTTTTCCGTATCGGAACAAACCCTACGGATAATTCCCGAGCCATTGCAGCGCCAAAAATAAATCCTCGAGCATCAATTCCTGCAACTACATCCACTGTATTAGCCGAGTGTTTTCCGACCAAATGACTAATACAACCATCAAGCAATCGAGCATCACTTAGCACAGGGGTAATATCCTTGAATTGAATTCCTTCCTTTGGAAAATCAGAGACATTACGGACAGCATCTTCCAGCTCATCTAACATTACTTTAGTTAAGGCCATAACGAAGCGTCCCCAATTCATAAAGCTCCGTCGAGTCTATTACGAAATCCTTACTTACCTGCCTTATGATACTTTATTATCCTGCGTTTAGTCTCCCATAATAAGAAAAAAACAAACCACTTGTCAGAACTTCCAAGATCATGGAAACTTGGACATGGCGGCAGAGCAGAACGCGCAATCCCTTGATTCAGCCTTTTATCAAACGGCGAATAATTTTTTTTCTAACCAAGCAGGGACAGCATTAACTTATGATGACCTTACTCTAGCCACTCTTTATTCTGAAGTTTTACCGTCTAATGCCGTGCTAGACACAGAATTAGCAGGCGGATTAAAACTACATATCCCTCTGATATCGGCAGATATGGATACCGTTACCGAATCCAAAATGGCAATCAGCATGGCACTAAACGGAGGACTTGGCTTAATTCACTACAATATGCCGGAAAAACAGCAGCTTAAGGAAGTTAGCAGAGTTAAAAACCACATCCATGGGCTGATTCAAGAACCAATTACAGTTTCCCCAAACCAGACCGTTGGCGAAGTCCTAGAGCGAATCGATATTAAAAGATACTCGTTCAGCACCTTCCCAGTCGTAGACGATAACCATAAACTAGCTGGCCTACTATCCGGAAACATTATTAAGGCTAGATACAATTCAAAACCAGTATCCGAGGCACTGGTCCCTCGAAATCAGGTGCAAACAATTAAAGAAAGTGATCTTGGATCAGACCCTATCGCAGTAGCCGATCATTTTTTCACAGAAAACCCAGGTATCAACAAACTTTTGGTTGTAGATGATGAAGATCGCCTACGTGGACTCTTTACTTTAAGCGACATCGAGAGAATTACTTCCGAAAAACAGGCGCTTTTCCGCCCAGCACGGGACAGTCAGTTCAGACTTATCTGTGGCGCAGCCGTATCTACCCCCAGGAAACCTGATGGAACATTGGATCGAGATCAAATTGAAACCCATGTGGGAAATCTAATAAACCGAGGTGTCGATGTAGTGGCAATCTCCACAGCTCACGGCCATACAAAAGGCGTCGGCGAAGCGGTTAACTTAATACGAGAATCATATCCAGATATACCTATCATTGCGGGAAATGTCACAACGGCAGAGGGAGTCGAATTTTTAGCAGATCAAGGAGCAAATATCATCAAAATCGGCCAAGGTCCCGGATCAATATGTACCACCCGATTGGTAGCTGGAGTCGGAATTCCACAAATGACTGCGCTTTATGTTGCAAGTCAAGCTGCCAAAAACAAAGGAGTAAGCCTTCTTGCAGACGGAGGCATCACAAAATCAGGTGATATCGTCAAGGCCTTAACGTTAGCCAACGGTGTAGTCTGCGGAGGACTACTAGCCGGCTGCCCCGAAGCGCCAGGAAAGGTTATGGAAATTAGCGGCAAACTATATAAGCAGTATAGAGGAATGGGCAGCCTAGAAGCAATGAAATCAGGCTCAGCAGCCCGATATGGCCATACTAAGGAAGATAGTAATAGAAAAGTAGCCGCGGAGGGGATCGAAGCACTTAAAGAAGTCTCAGACAATCTAGATCAGACTCTCGCTCAGCTGATAGGAGGCATACAGGCCGGCATGGGATACTTAGGAGCCCCTGCACTGCCCGATCTGCGGGAAAAAGCCCGATATATTAGGGTCAGCCCAGCTGGCCAGCGGGAAGCTGCCCCTCATGATGTTGTCGAAATGAAACCCTC
>JASLKL010000075.1 GCA_030747605.1 Verrucomicrobiota bacterium
CTCGTATCCCGGGTCATCAACAGAACCGTAATCGAATTGAACTACCTTGCGATCGAGCCACTTTAGCAACGCTTTTTTTTCCGAGGAGGAAGGTTGTTCCTTTTTCTTTGGAGGCATGTCCCCGTTCTCGACGCGGTTGATCACCGTCTTCCAGAGGTCAAGATTCTTAACCAACGGCTTGACCTCCAACGCAGCCTCGAGATTAATCTCGCCCTTTTGCGTGTCCGCATCGTGGCAGTCGAGACAGAAATTCTTAATCAATGCGACGCCGCTTACCTCAGCAGCCATGCCCTTGGCCAAGCTAAGTGCAAGCAGCAAAACTAGGACAGACTGTTGTTTTCGAAGCAACATCCCCATGAGGTCAGAACCGAAAATTCTTATCCCTTAGCCAAGCTAAGGCAAGCTTGCCAAGCACCCAGTTGCACTACCATTCTTTCATCGAATAATCGCGCTTTAACCAAGGCGAAGTCAGGTTACTTCTTCACGTTAAACGCGAAGAGCAGTTCCTGATCGCGAAGATAAAGCACCCCATTAGCTACAACTGGGTGAGTCCAGATTCTGCCGGCTGGTTTGCGTAACTCGGTCTGTGGTTCGAGCTTAAACCGCCCGTGCTCCTCCCATCCATCGGCACTGGCACCTGCCAGAACAACAGTGCCAGATCCTTCATCCATGCAATATAACCTGTTATCTGCAAAAAATACGCAACCCTTGCCAAGTTTTTTTGAATCCCAGATTACATCGCCCGTCTTGAGACTTTGGCAGGTCCAGCCACGACCATCAGAATAGCCATAAAGATAACCATCCTTAAGCAGCACACCACCATGGTGATTCTTCATGATTTTATTAGAATAATCCTCCTTCACACTGTTGTCACTTCCGATAGTAATCTTGCGACATCCTACACCGTATCCAGAGCTAATGTAGACTTCTTGACCTTGTATTATAGGAGTAGGAATCACTGCAGTACGACCAGGCCAAGCGTTTTTCCACATCACACTCCCATCTTTAATCGAGATACCAGCAAGCGTTTTTTGCGTTAGCTGAACGATCTGCCGTTGACCGTTCAACATGGCAGGAACCGGCGAAGCGTATTGAGCCCCGTCCGTCCAATCAGTGCTACGCCATTTCACCTTGCCTGTTTTTTTATCAAGTGCAGCAAGCGTTCCCTTATTGCCGCCTGGTGTGCAAATAACCAAATCACCTTCAATCAAAACAGACTCAGAGTAGCCCCAGTACGGCGCCTTACCCCCGAGTTCTTCAACTAAATCAACACTCCAAAGAATTTCACCTTTGATTGCATTTACACAAACGAGGCCACCTTTGGCACCCAAAGCGAACACCATCTCACCATCCACCGTCGCAGCACCTCGAGGGCCGTTACCCCAGTTATTCGAAAACTCCTTGTTGAGAGAAACAGTCCACAGCGTCTTACCGGACTTAACCGACTTAGCAAATAAATGCTCCCCCCCGTCCTTAGTTCCAAGAATGAATAGTCTGCCATTTGCGATTGAAGGCGCAGAGTAGCCAACACCAATATCCCTTGATAACCAAATCCGATTTGGCCCGGCGCTAGGCCAAGATTGCAGCAGGCCAGTCTCTGTGCTGATATCATCATGATTAACACCGCGCCAACGAGGCCAGTCTGCAGCAACCACGTCTCGAACAAGCGACACCAATAAAACAATAAGAATTAGCTTTTTCATTTTCTAATTATTAACGAATAAAAAAATTTTATCCCATTAAGTAAATACTACCAATTTTATTCTTGGTATATCCTGTGCGACTGACGCTGAAATTTTATCAGATTACCCAAACGCGCAATGGCAGATTCCAGATTACCCGAAATAATATCTTGCTCAATCTTTAAAGTATAATCTATCGACTTTAACAAGCCTTGCTTCATTCCTTCACGAGCTTTTAACACATCTCCATTATGATGTTTAATAGCGTCTTTTGCGATTGGAATTAGCCGCACTAATACCTTGGAATTAAACAAAGCAACCTGAAGATTTTCGATTTCAGTCATTTGAGCTTCTTTCGTTGGACGAGCCTCCTCAAACAACTCTTTCAGTGCAGACACAGCAAAACCTGCCTCTTCCATATGCTCAATAAATTCAGCCTGAGCTTGCTCTAATTCAGAACTATCATTCACTGCCAAAGCAACCTGAGTCACCGGACGATTAATAGTTGATGACACATCTGGAGACCGATCCCTGCTTGGCCGAATTTCCTCCCTGGTCAACTTGCCATCATTATTTTTGTCGAGTTTCTCGAGGACTGCGACTACTCCCTCAATCTCTGATTCAGATATTTCGCCGTTTGAATCTTTATCCAATAAAGCAGTTATTGGAAAGCTTTGAATAAAACCGCTCCCATTTCCTCTTTGACCTCTCCTTCTTTCTCCGACTCTCGAACCTCTGTCTCTTGTTATCGAACCCGCATTGCGGCTTGGTATATCAAACCTATTAACACTATAATTGTTTTGATCATCTGAATACTTATCCAGAGATTCTTTCGGACTTGGCTTTCTAAATTCACCAAGGAATCCATGGACAGATCTAAACCTTGGATTCGCCGGGCTTTGACTAGGGGCACGACGCAAAACAAAAATCTCGCCGTTTGGAAGAGCCAGTTGATGGCCTCCTAGTTTTTTTGATCCATCTTTAGCGGGCCAACCTTTTATTTCAAGTGCATCACCTACCTTAAATGAATTCTCCTTTAAATTGTAAGAACTTGCTAGGCGAGCATTTAGAGACTCGACCTGCCACAGCACTTTTTCATTTTCCTGCACTACTTCAAGATCGATCTCAATGTGGGGATTTATATAGGAATATTTTTTAACTATACCCGTGATTGTCACAACTTTACTTGAATCATAATAAAGACCAAAATTATGGTGAGCATTACAGTTTAATCCTGAAAATGAATACAACGCAAAAAGCACAATTTTCAGCCTCATAAACCAGTAAAATTTATCATTGATCATACGAATTATAGTCAAGCAGAACTCAAATATTTATCAGCAATTAAATCTGGAAACAACAGAGGAGGACTATTCTCTAAGATCAGTAAAAACACAAAACTATTAAACACATGGAGCCCGAACTTTTCATACTCTCTAAAACAAATATAAAAAGTTAAAAATTCATTTGTAACTTATCTGCCATAACATTCGTTTTTAAGATAATTAGACGATCACTGAAATGAAAAAACTGATATTTAAATTAATGATGGCTTCCACATGCCTTGGCATGGTGGCAGAAGAAGCAACAGCACAAGAGCGCTCAGAGCGACCCGATCGTGAGCGTGGCGAGCGTCGAGAGAGATCTGAACGCCCAGATGGCGAAAGATCTCAGCGTAATCGCCAACGGCCAGGGAGCAATGAAAGCGACCGCTCATCAAGGCGCCGACCTCAAACAAGCCAAAGAGGTGAGGAACGTCGTGGATTTGGAGGTGGCTCTGGTGGTCCTGGCGGTTTTATGCGGATGTTCCCGGTAATGGCAGCGCTCGATACGGATGGCAATGGAGAAATATCTGAATCAGAGATTAAGGGAGCAGTTGCTGCATTAAAGAAGCTAGACAAAAATAAAGACGGCAAGCTAACCGAAGATGAGTTACGGCCAAGCTTTGGCAACCGAGGCGGTTCAGGTGCAGGCCGTCAAAACAGAGGCGAACAACAAGGCAGACCCTCTTTTCAGGGCGGCAACCGCCCCTCATCGCGTAGCGAAGGAGGCCAGTCAGACCGACGACGCTCACGCGGCAATGGTGAAGGCCAAGAACGACGCCCTCGCTAAAACAAACTGACTCAAAAAATTACCTATCCGCTGGCCAAATGTTTGTTGGTCAGCGGTTTTTTTTAGGTGAAAATCATCTTCTGCCACGATTACCAAAATTAAAACCGCCGCGACTTTCTTTTACATCCATTTTTAATATTCCAATAATGGAATCGCCTTCATTCATGCCAACATCGATTAATTTTAATTCGCCTTCTAGACTTTTCATCGACATGAATCTTCGGAATGCATTCCCGTCTTGATCATCATCTATATCCCTTAGGTTAAGTGATCCTCGAAACGAGATAGCTTTACCATTCGGCTTAAAATCTTTTCGATCGACTGTAACAACTACAGTTAACTCTTTGCCATCATCTTCACTTACGCCTTGCAAAGTAATAGTGGGGTTAAGAGCCCTGGTCTGCCCGGAACCTCTACCTCCAAACCATCTGCGCAACTCCTCAGGTTGCCCGATAGAACCCAGATCTGATAAAGCAATATTTTTCCCGTTTAGATTAAGTTTAAGATCAGCTTCACCCTCACCACTTACATCCCGCATTCTTTCATTTATCCATTTAGTTTTAAAGCTCCCGTTCAACTCTCCAACTTTAACCGAATGCCTCGGAATTCTTGGACCGTTCTGAACAATAACTGGCCACTCATTCAATTCCGACTCTATGTCAGATCTACGGCTCTCTACAAATGTGATTAACTTGTCGACACCCTCATCCAATCGATTTTGTCTACTATGAAGATGATCCAGAGCGAAGGCCTGGATACGCTTAATATCATCTATAATTTCATTTTCATCCCAAACATTCTTTAAAATATCGACCATCGTCGCTTTATACAGTGCCTTTACCTCATCAGTTTGAAAAAGGCGATTCGCAAGCATACTCTGACTATAAACTGACCTGGGTTGATCCTGATCCCCGCCAAACCTACTGAAAGGACCACGGTCTTTTGTAAATGCGCCATCTGCACCCCACGGAATAAAATGGAAACGTTTCTGATCATTAGGGTTTGAGTAGGCATAATAATTGTTTTGATTATTTGTATAACCATCCCAAAAACCTAGAAGACTCTCCATAGCCCAAAACCTGACAAATTTTTCGAGGTTGATGTATTTCTTTGCTTCATCCAAATCAAAGTCTTCTTTTGTTTCAAGGATATCGGCTAATTTTAACGCCTGAGTTCGATTCTTTTCAGTATAACTATTTTTTGCCTCAATATTCTGAACAGCAATAGGATAAAAATCTGAAATTGTTCCTTCATATAACTCACCTGAATATTTTTGATAATGCTTTTTAATAAATGGGGACCTTACAGACTCAACATGAGAATAAACCCCAAGATACTCGTCATTAACAGTCACTTTACAATGACTAACCCTAGGAGCTGGTATACCAGCTTTATTAAATAATTTATAAGTAAGATACTGACTTGCAAGCGACACATCCTGAACATTGTTATTCAGCGTGAGTCGATCTAATCCGTCAACCGGAGACTGATCTACATATTCATTAAACTTAACTTTAAGGGAAGGACGCTCCGGATTTAAGGATCCAATAAACCCCTTGGTTCGAATGCCTATATTTTTGATTATTTTCCCATCTATACTAATATCGGCCTTGTACAAATTAAAACGCTTACCGTTTGAAGCACCTCCACCAAAAATACGACTCATGCTTCCGTTATTTCTGTCACTCTCCTTACGCAGTTTCTCCCAATCTGCAGGCGGCATTTTAACATTAATCTCCATTAAGTGATCAATACGGAATAGATCATCAGCTTTCAGCTTGGTCTCTTCTGCAATAGAGCTGATTGACAAAACAAAAAAGCAAACAAGGAGTATAATTTTTCTCATTAAGATAAACTTATTCATGTTTTCTAGAGAATATATATTTTATTTAAACTGTTTAGTAAAGCCTTCCGAACCAACAAACGTAGGTTTATGTTTAACCGGACATGGAACAGGTAAAAGATATATGCCGACAACTCTTCTCGTGGCAAGGCGATGTAGGACGAGGTGTGTACGCATCAACTGGATTTGTACTGTTCTTTTTCAAGTGGAATCTAGATCGTATTCTAAGTGGTTATTTTTTCTCTATAACTTGGCTCCCTTACCAATATCTGCTGCCAGATATCGATTTGCAGGACAAAAAGGATTTGGGACTAATGCTGTCCCTGACAGCTCTCCCTTTCATATACTTAGGCATACTGCTAACCGTTAAGCGTCTACGCGCAATAGGAGCACCAACTTTCTTAGCAGGGCTATTTTTCGTGCCATTTATAAATTTGATTTTTTTTATGGTTTTATCGATTTTGCCAAACCGAAAAATTGAGAATACAGATGAGCTCCCACCTCCAAACTGGGTGTCTCGATTTGTACCATTGACAATATGGAAATCTTTTCTCTTTTCTGCCGGCACTTCTGTACTGCCTTGCTTGCTGCTCCTTCTTACTGCAGTACAATTACTTCAAAACTACGGATGGGGAGTGTTCGTCGGCTTACCGTTTGTTCAAGGAATGCTCACAGTCCTACTGCATAGCTGCCATCATAGACGCAGTTATATTCATTGCATACTCCTAGCACTATCGGCCTGTGCCATGCTCGCTTCATGCATTCTGCTTCTCGCTATTGAGGGGGTCATTTGTTTGGCCATGGCAACTTGCATCGCTCTACCAATTTGTATCCTTGGTGCTTCGGTTGGATATTTTATTCAAGCTACATATCATGCTAATCGTATGCCATCGGTACTTTTACTTGCTCTACTTTTTTTAATGGGTTTCGAAAAAGTTGATTCAACCAAACCAATCAGCTTCGCAGTAACTTCAACCATCGAGGTTAATGCCCCTCCACAAACAGTGTGGCAAAACGTAGTCAGCTTTAGTGAATTACCTCCAGTGGAAGACTGGCTATTCAAGACCGGACTTGCCTATCCAATACGAGCAAAAATTAACGGCACTGGCGTGGGAGCCATAAGGCACTGCGAATTCTCAACTGGCCCTTTCGTCGAACCAATTACAATTTGGAATGAACCTACACACTTACGCTTTGGTGTTACATCTATGCCTCAACCCATGCAGGAATGGACATTTTATAAACATATTCATCCCCCTCATCTAGATGGCTATTTCAAAACAACCCAAGGAGAATTCCGCCTTGAATCTATTGGCAATGGACAAACAAGACTACATGGAACCACTTGGTATCAAAACGATCTCTCCCCTGCTCACTACTGGAAAATCTGGTCTGACTTTTTAATACATCGCATTCATCTTCGGGTACTAAAGCACGTCAAACATCTTTCAGAAAAAAATGGATTCGATCATTAAATCTCTGGATAAAATGAACAATAACTATACTTCTTCTACTTATTACAAGATAATGGCTTTCACCAAAGCCATAAAAATCAAAAACTCATGAGCGAACAAAAAACGTATGAAATGATCGGAAGCGACGGCGAAGAGTATGGACCGTTCACCATCCAAGAGTTGAAGGAAACACTTTCACAAGGCCGAGCCAACGCACAAACTAAAATCAGGGAGACAGGGTCTGAAGAATGGCACCCGCTTGGTCAAATTATTGGATCCAACACATCAGGAGAAGCCCAACCATTGGATGTGCACAAGGCACTCGGCGACGGATGGGCACTATTTAGGGAACACTTGTGGCTTCTGGTTGGAGCTGCTGCAATAGTTCTGGTGATTATTGTTGCAGCATCAATGATTCCGACCGGACAATTATTTGTTCAGGGACCAATGATGGGTGGCTTAATAATACTAATTCTTAAATTGTCCAGACAGGGGCAGGCAGAGGTAGGGGATGTGTTTTTAGGGTTCCAAAATTATTGGCTCCTTTTGAGTGCTACGCTTGTTCAGGGAGTAATAGTATTCGTATCCATGATGCCAGGACTTATTGTTCTGATAATTGGCGCAGTTGTTATTGGAAGTGGAGATGGCGAACCTAATTCGAATTCATTAGGCATTGCTTTGCTAATAGCAGGTGGTCTGCTATTACTAATCTTAACGGTTATAGCTTCAATACTCATGTTTTTCATGGTGCATTTAGTTGCTGACAAACGCGGAACATTTGGAGATGCCTTATCGGCTACTTACAAGGGAGGAAAAATGAATTTCTGGAGTCTTCTTGGAATGACTATTATTCTTGCCTTAGTCTCCGTCCTGATCATTCTTCCAACTTTAGGCATTGGATTATTTTTCGCACCCCCTTTGGCTGCGGCCGTTGGGGTTAAAGCTTACGAACAGATTTTCCCCACACATTCTACTACCCTAGAAAGCCAGTAATTACTTAAACAAAATCACTGATTAAAAGGCCCGAATGAAAAAACGACTTAAATACGGGTTTACCTTAATTGAGTTGTTGGTAGTTATTGCAATTATCGCAATCTTGGCAGGTCTTTTATTACCAGCACTAGCCCGGTCCAAGGCAAAGGCTAATAATATAAAATGCATCAGTAACCAGAAGCAAATCGGCCTCTCGTTCATGATGTACGCTGGTGACAACGACGAGTCCTACCCGACCCTTACAAATTGGGCAACTTCAGGAGGAAAAAAAGGGAACAGCAATGCTTACAGTGGCAGGACTGAGGTTAAAGACAGGCCATTAAACACATACGCTCAGTCTGTTGAAGTTTTTGCATGCCCTTCAGACAAAGGAGATTCATTGAGCAATATAGACCACTGCTACACCGCTTGGGGAACAAGTTATCTTCCTCAATTCAGCCATGACTCTTTCCGTGTAAAAATGGTTTGTGGTGTTAAAGGTGACAGGAGGCTACGCTCAATCAAATCAGGAGAAATAGCCCTAAGCCCCACAAATAAAATTATTCAGGGTGACTGGACTTGGCATCCTAATCGTACCAAGGACAATCCAAAGTATCTGTGGCATACTGTTCGAGGCCAATTTCGAAATAATATCCTATTTGGAGACGGGCATGTAGATTTCTACAAGTTTCCAAATGAAGCCCCAGGATGGATATGGAGCCCAAAACCTGATCATCAATGGAAATGGTGGTAGGAAAAGCTTTAATAATCAGCGCACAAATTCATCCACTGCAGCTTGTTGGAACCCTTTTCTGACCAATGAATTATCTCCATTCGGAAAGCCAGCACGCTGAATCATAAGCACATATATCAAACCTGTTTTAGGATCAGCCCAGCTTTGTGTCGCATACGCACCGCCGTGCCCATAAGTACCAGGAGATAACATCCCTGTGACACCCTTAGACTTCTTTACTACCTGAAAACCCAACCCCCAACTCATACCAGCTACAAATCCTGTTTCTATATTACCGGTCTGCGTTTGGGTCATTTGCATCACTGTCTTCTTTTTAAGCAAACGCTTTCCTCCTGAAACCCCTCCATTAAGCATCATTTGATAAAATGCAGTCACGTCTTCGGCAGTTGAATATAGCCCTCCGGAAGCAAAAGGAGTACGGCTTCGATCGCTTAACTTGCCATCGACAATGAACACCTTTGTCTCCTCTAAGGCACCTTTTTTATTCGGGCGATAGGATTTAGCAACACGACTTGACTGACTGATATCCGGCCAAAACGTAGTGTCTTTCATTCCACAGGGAATCAATACACGGTCTTCCAAAAAATTACTAAACGGTATTTCAGCAACTACCTCTACAATTCTTCCGAGTGTATTAATTCCTGTGTTGCTGTATTGCCATCGACTACCTGGCACGAAATTCAATGGCGTCTTTGAAGCCGCCATTACTAATTCTGCTAATGTGCTATCACCTCTTGGGCTAGCAACATTAGCCAAACCAGAAGTATGCGTAAGCAAATCATGAATCGTAATCGGCCGGGGAGCAGGCTCCAAAGTCAAATTCGTCTTAGACCTGTTACCCACCATCCACTGCCCTTTAAACTCAGGCAAATACTCCTCAACCGGGTCACTGATGGACAACTTTCCTTCATCCTGCAACATCAACACACAAACTCCCGCCATAGGCTTGGTCATGCTAGCAATCCAGAACATATGATCTGGCCGCATACTCTCTCTTGCCTTCAGGTCTGCATAACCTACAGATTCCAGCTGCAAAATCTTATCCTTTGTCGCCACAATCGTCACACTACCTGAAATTATATGTTCATCTGCAAAAAACTGCATTCTCTCCCGCACTAACGATGGTTTAGATAAATCATCTGTAATGCCAACAGCTACACAAAGAAAAACAGCACAAAAAATAAGAATTTTTTTCATAATTACAAAAATTTGAATCAAGTTCAGTGAAAAGTCATGTAGTTTTGAGCTTTCTGAAGTTTATTAAAAGCAGCCTGCTGTTTTGCGCTCCGATTAATCTTAATTTCAAACTCCATACCGAACTCTGAATTACTGACTTCTACGAATTTCCCGTCGTCATAAAGTTTGAAATACTGATCTCGAACCCACCATCTACCCTTACGCTCGCTGTATGCCCAAGTTCGCTGTGACTCCTTCCCCAGTAATGCCGGCATAAAGCTTAATCCGTCAATTGCATAAATGGATTTTACTTTTGAAAGTTCTACACTTGTAGCAAAGAAATCGGTCATATCAATCATAGCATCTGTTCGACTCCCGGGCGCAATCACTGAAGGCCAACTCACGATCAAAGGAACACGGGTACCCGTATCATCCAGTTTTCCTTTACCTCCTTGAATACTCTTACCGTTATATTTCGAAAAAACTGGGGAGCGAATAAGCTTATCTCCTTCAGGATATGAAATAACCTGTGTGGGCGTTCCGTTATCAGTCGTAAACACCAGCATTGTGTTGTCACGTAAACCGCTCTTTTCAAGATACCTCACCAACAATCCAATTTGACGATCCATTTCGGAGACCATTTCAGAATAAGTAAGATATTTTCCACTTGGAGAGACAGGAACAGGCTGACTCAAATCATCTGTTACGTCATGACACAGCGACATCGAGTAAAATGCAAAAAACGGTTTTTCTTTTTTGACGCTTTTGGAAATAAATGACTCTAAATATTCCCTATACACGTTTGGCCCAAACTCCTTTTTAGCATCACGGTTTACAACTCCATTTTGATAGATCATTGGCTCATGATATCGGGGGCCTTCATGCCAACCAAACACACAATATTCGTCAAATCCCATGCGATGAGGCTGACGCGGATCATCTTTTAGAAAAGCCAACTGCCACTTCCCTGTAACTACCGTCATGTAGCCTGCCGCCTTCATCATGTGAGCCATTGTTTGCTTCTCAAGCTCAACTGGAAACGTTCCCC
>JASLKL010000076.1 GCA_030747605.1 Verrucomicrobiota bacterium
TGCACACTAGGACAGAAATATCGTCTTACCCGCCCAGATGGTCGAGTGATGGGAGGTGCGATGTATTATTTGCAGAATGGTTTAGCTGAGTTTGGAGAGCGTACTGGTATAGGTATTATGAAGCCTTTTGGTAAACTTTTAGCAGTTTCTTTTGTGGTTTTATGTATCGGCGGATCATTCGGCGGAGGTAACACTTTTCAGGTCAACCAATCACTTAATGCGGTTCAGGAATCAATTCCATGGTTTGGCGAGCATCGGTGGGTGTTTGGCTTAATTATGGCAGCTCTCACTGGGCTGGTTATTATTGGTGGTATAAAGCGTATTGCTCAGACGGCAGAAAAAATTGTGCCTACAATGTGTGGTGTTTACATGTTAGCGTGCATAGTAGTGCTATTAAAACATGCGGGAGAGATTCCAGATGCATTTGGGACAATTTTTGATAGTGCCTTTAACCCTGGTGCGGCATGGGGTGGATTTATCGGGGTACTGGTTCAGGGCTTTAAGCGGGCGGCATTCTCAAATGAGGCGGGTGTAGGCTCGGCGGCAATTGCTCATTCGGCAGCCAAGACCAAAGAACCGGTAAGAGAAGGAATTGTTGCGTTGTTGGAGCCATTCATTGACACCATTATTGTTTGTACTATGACAGGATTGGTAATCGTGATTACTGGTCATTATGCTGGCGGTTCGTCGGCTGAAGTGGCAGAGCCTTTTGCAGCGATTAACAATGGAGCAGGTTTGACATCCACCGTGTTTGCTTCTGAGATTTCATGGTTTCCGTATGTTCTTTCTGCGGCAGTAGTGTTGTTTGCGTTTAGTACAATGATTTCCTGGTCATATTATGGTGAGCGTTGTTGGGCTTGGTTGTTTGGGGACGGTTCTTCGATGGTTTATCGTATCCTGTTTTTAATCATGGTTTTTCTTGGGTCAATTATTACTTCGACCAATGTTCTCGATTTTGGTGACTTGATGATTCTTGGGATGGCGTTTCCAAATGTACTTGGCATGTATTTTCTTTCGGGTGGGGTGAAGAAGGATCTGAATGCTTACATGACAAAGCTTAAAAACGGCGAGTTTGATTCTGAAAAGGTCACTTAGCTGTTTTGCTGTTTTCAAATGGCTAAGAGGCAAACACAGACCCCTGATGTGGTGGTGGTTGGGAGTTCAAATACAGATCTAGTCATTCAATCAGCCAAGTTACCGGAGCCGGGTATGACTGTCCTTGGTGGGAGCTATCAGGTTGTTTCAGGTGGGAAAGGGGCTAATCAAGCTGTGGCAGCGGCACGAACCGGTTCGCAAGTTGTCTTTGTGGGAAATATTGGGCGCGATGATTTTGGTAATGATGCTTTGGCCCGGTTCGAAAGAGAAGGTATCGGCACACGGTTTGTCGTTCGAGACCGGAATACTCCAAGTGGCGTTGCTATGATTATGATAGGTGATAATGGTCGCAATCTTATAAGTGTGGCGGCTAGCTCCAACGATTGTTTGGCTAACGCTCATATTTAAAGAGCTAAGCCTGCATTTGCGAATGCGAGGTGTTGCTTGATCCAACTTGAGATACCACTGCCTACAGTTCGGGCAGCTCTTCGTTTGAGTAAAAGCCAAGACGTGTTCACTATTCTTGATCCAGCTCCCTGTCGGCGTTTAGCCAAATCATTATTGCGACTGGTTGATCTTATTACACCAAACGAATTTGAGTTGGCTGAGCTGACCGGTATGCCTGTTAAAACTAAACGTAACATTGAGTGTGCTGGGGAGGAATTGCTGCAAACTGGGGTTGGAGAGGTCATTGTTACCTGCGGGGCAAGAGGTGTGTGTCATTTGTCTGGTAAGGAGGCTGATTGGTTTTCTGCCCCCAAAGTGAAGGCAGTAGACACAGTTGGTGCCGGCGATTGTTTCAACGGTTCATTAGCTTCGGCGTTATCGAGTGGGTTAGACATGGATGAGGCTATTAGGTTTGCGATTTTAACTTCAGCTCGTTCTGTGACTTTGCAAGGTGCGCAGTCGTCGTTTCCTAATTTAAAACCAAGCAATTACGATTAGTTCTTTCGCTCTTTAGTATTTGTATGAACACTTGCTCCCAGAAGTTTAACTAGCTTTGAAATTTTTTCCTATCATCAGCCGAGAGCTACTCGTTGCATCCCGCCGTTTGGGGACGTACACCTCACGTTTCTCCATTGCGCTGCTAGTTTTTTTTGTGATTGTCTACGTTCTAATCATGGTTGTTGCGGATGGGTATCCGTTGCACCGAGCGGGAAGCGATATGTTTTTTGCTGTGTCGGGTATAATGATTTTTCTATGTAATATCGCTGGGATATATCTGACGGCAGATTGTTTAAGTGAGGAAAAGCGAAATGGCACATTAGGACTCTTGTTCCTTACAAATTTACGAGGCTACGAGGTGGTGTTGGGTAAAATGAGTGTGGGGACCATTCAGGCGGTACTTGGTTTGCTGGCTGCTGTTCCTATGTTGGTTGTACCGGTATTGATGGGAGGGGTGGATCCTATGTTGGTGCTTAGAATGGCCGTTGTATTGTTTGCCACTCTGTTTCTTTCGCTATCCGTTGGTATAGCGTGTTCGGCAATTTTTAAGTCGTCGAAGGTAGCCACAGGTATGGCTCTTGGGATTATGTTGTTTCTCAATTTTGGTCCGGGTCTCATCTGCGAGATTTTATATGAGATATTTGGTAGGATAATGGTAAGTGGTATAAGTGATATCTATATTTTTAGTACTGGCTATATTTATGCACTAACGTGTGAAGGCGGACTGGGTTTGGGAGGCCAAGCTGATGTTGAGTTTAATATTTCAATGGCAGTCGTACTAGGGATTGCGATCTTGTCGATTCTGTTCGCCATATGGAAAACAGCTCGTACCTGGCAGGATCAACCAGTGAAGATTGTCACGGGTGTGGTTTCTCAAAGGAGTTCTAATGCTGCACATAGAAGAGCTAGAGTATTAGATAAAAATCCACTGCATTGGTTGGCAGCTCGAAAGAAATTTGGACCTGGGTTTGTATGGTTAGCCTTCATTATTGTTTCCACATTTATGATGATTGTGACTGATGGTTTTCAGTATTTGTTTGAATTCAGAAACTCTCCAGATGACGGAGTGAATGCAAGCATCTCGTTTCTGATGACTTTGTGGGTCGTTTCTACAATGTTAAAATGGTGGATGGCTGGGGCTGCATGTGAGCGGTTTAGAGCTGATCGTGGGGAATCTGCTCTTGAATTATTATTATCAACACCGCTTGAATATCAAGATTTTGCACGGGCTCACCAAGAGAGGATTAGATGGCAGTTTCTTTGGCCTGTCGTATTAATACTATGCTTAATTCCTTTTATGATGGGCTTATCTTCTGATGATACCTTGAAGTTATATATTGTTGGTATCCTCATGTTTTTCATTGATGTTTGGGCTACTTATTTTGTTGGCATGCACACAAGTCTTACATTACGAAAACCGGTTTATAGTTCATCGTTGGTTGTACTGAAACTTCATATATTACCATATCTGATATTTTTAGTGCTTATTCTTATAGCTGCCACCACTAACAGCGGTATGGATGAAAATGGAGTGCTCGCAATTTGGGTTTTAGTTGGATTATTAAATAATGCCTTTTGGGTCGGGAGGGCTAACTTATTTCTTGGTGAAAAATTCAGAGAAACCGCGGCTAGGGCAGTAAACCCAGGCTCATAATTTCATGTTTAATCTGCCTATTGTTCAAAGAGAACTATTAATTGCCTCAAAAGGTTTGGGCTCTTGGTTGTGGCGATGGATAGTGGCCACTGTTGCTGTTTGCTTTGGTGTGTTTTGGCTTTTTTTGAATTCTGGGGCTTCTAAAGCAATGCAGGGAGATGTTTTTTTTGTGATTATGAGTTGGTCTTGTTTCACATACTGCCTTTTGGCTGGATTATGGACTACAACAGACACGCTGACACGGGAAAAAGCCGATGGAACACTGGGGCTTTTGTTCCTTACAGATCTGCGTGGATACGATGTGGTTTTAGGTAAGATGTTTTCGGGCTCACTCCGGTCATTTTACGGAGTGCTTGCTGTGTTGCCTGTTCTGGCTTTACCGCTGTTGATGGGAGGGGTGACCAATGCTCAATTTTGGCGAACTGTATTTGCGCTACTTAATATTCTAATTTTTTCACTATCCTGTGGAATATTCTTTTCGGCTATCTGTCGTAGAACGAGTCAGTCGATTTTTTTTACTTTGTTATTGTTGTTAAGTATCACTTTAGCCCCTTTGATTTACTTTTGGATGGGAGGAACAAATGAGACGTTTAGTCTTACGAGTCCTGCATTTGCAATTTATCGAGCATATGTTCCCTTGATTGGCCCAGCATTGCCCGGGTTGGGGTGGTATCCGTTGTGGATTGGCTGTGGTTTGTTTACTTCGATTTGTTTCTTGGTATTAGCTTCATGGATTGTTCCGAAGAGTTGGCAGGATCGTGAATTTTCTTGTCGTAAAAAATCTTTTAAATCCTCTTATGGAACGGCTGTCGGACGTCGAAACAGGCGTCGGAATTTAGATAGTAACCCTGTATCTTGGTTGGTGAATCGTACTGCTTCGATGCGGCAGTCGCGGATATTTTTAATATTGTATATTGCTGTCACATGGTTGGCTATTACTGTCTACTCATCTTTAGACGGCAGAGTCGAGCCGCCTGTTATTATTACTGGAATAAGTTTGCTGTGGTTGGGGTCATTATGGTTTCGAATCGATCTGACTCGTCATACGGTGTCTTCTATTTCCGAGGCGAAGGAGTGTGGAGCGTTGGAGCAAATCCTTGTGACTCCTATAGATGAAAGACAATTTAGACGCGGGCACTTCCGTGCTATGGCTAGTTTTTGGCTCTGGCCTTTAATCAGTCTTATAATGGCTCCAATTTTATTTATTTTCATTCAAGCACTTATGCATCCGGAGATCTTAGATGAGAGTGGTTTAATATTTGGTATGACGTTTATAGGGTTAATGTTTGCTGGCCTGCCTTTATTAAGCTTTTTTTTGGATATCTTTGCTTTGTATTTCTCTGGTTGTTGGTTTGCGTTGCGAAATCATTCTTTTGGAAAAGCGTATTGGAAAACCTTTGGATTTGTTTATCTCTTGCCAACGATAGGCTCAATATTTCTTTGTTTCATAGGGCAATTTGCTTGGCTTGTTACTGGCACTATTTTTATCGTTTGGCCGTTGACCAGTCTTCAGGGCAATTTTCGTCGTGTTGTCTCCGGTGAGTATGGTTTGCCGACTGTAAGGAGAACTTCATCTCCTGATACAGCCAAAAACTGAGGATGTCGGCAGCCAATAAATCGACAGAGAATTTAGCTGTTTCTAAGATAAAATTCGATTGTGAGATCCCTTTAAGCTAGGGCCTTCTTGATCAATTTTCCGTGGACATCGGTCAGTCGGAAGTAGCGGCCTTGATACTTAAAGGTCAGCCTTTCGTGGTCTAAGCCTAGAAGGTGTAACATTGTTGCGTGAAAGTCATGCACATGTACTCCGTCTTCGACAACGTTATAGCCGTAGTCGTCTGTTCGGCCTACGGTTGTTCCTCCTTTTGATCCACCACCTGCCATCCAAAACGAAAAGCAGCGTCCATGATGGTCGCGGCCAAAGTTGTCTTTTCCAAGTGTGCCTTGGCAGTAGTTTGTCCGCCCGAATTCTCCACCCCAAATAACGAGTGTATCGTCAAGCATGCCACGCTGCTTTAGATCTTTAACCAGTGCTGCTGAAGCTTGATCGGTCTCCCGGCATTGGTTCTTTAGTCCTCCCGGTAGTCCGCCGTGCTGATCCCAGCCTGGATGGTATAGTTGAATAAATCGTACGCCACGTTCGGCCAGCCGTCGTGCTTGCAGGCAATTGGCAGCAAAACTGCCCGGTTTCTTTACATCATCACCGTATGACTTAAGGACTTGTTCTGATTCACTGGAGATATCAGTAACTTCTGGAATCGATGACTGCATTCGAAATGCCATTTCGTACTGGGCAATACGTGATTCAATTTCCTTGTCTGGATTGTCTTCTAGTTGTAACTCGTGCAGTTCACGTAAACGATTCAGCATTAGGCGTCGACTATTACGGTCTATGCCACTTGGGTTTTGTAGATGTAGTACAGGATTAGCTCCTGAACGGAATCTAATGCCCTGATTTTCCGATGGCAAAAAGCCGCTTCCCCAAAGTCTTGAGACCAGCGGTTGGCCTCCTTTACCCTTGGTAGTCATCACGACAAAAGAGGGTAGGTTATCGTTCGTGCGGCCAAGGCCATAGTTTAGCCATGCTCCAATACTCGGTCGGCCTGGAAATTGTGAACCAGTTTGCATATGAGTTACACCCGGTCCATGGTTTATTGCTTCGGTATGCATTGAACGCACAAGGCATATGTCATCCGCTATACTGGATACGTGGGGCAGGGCGTCACTAATTTCAAGACCGCTTTGGCCATGGGGAGCAAATTTGAAAGGAGAACCAGCTAGAGGTAGAGATGCCTGATTCCCGGACATTGCTGTTAAGCGTTGGCCTTGCCTAATCTCTTCGGGCAGTTCGGTTCCATGTTTTTTGATTAAGGTTGGCTTAGGGTCATAAAGATCGAGTTGAGATGGGCCACCACTTTGGAAGAGGTAAATTACACGCTTAGCTTTTGGAGCGAAGTGGGAGGTGCCAAGCACGCCGCGGCCTTTAGGTGCACCTAGAAGTGCTTCAGGCTTCAGAAGGCAGCTAAGTGCAATCCCGCCTAGTCCCATGCCAAATGAGTTAAGTAAATGGCGCCGGCTCATTCCGACCGTAGATTCATAACCTGTACAAAAAGACGTTTTCATTGTTTTAAGAACCTATCGTTTAACGACCGCTTCGTCGAAATTCATAAGTGCTTTGGCTAGTACGCCGGCAGCAGCTACTCGTGTTTTATCCAAATCCTTTGCACTAGGGCTAGCTCCGACACCTAGGAAAGCATCTGTAGCTTTAGTGTCTTTTTTAAAATTAGCCAACTGTTCGTTGTGTAGTTTTTGCATTAATACAATTTCACGTTCCGATGGTTCACGGCTTGTGAGAGTCCGGAACATGTCATGAATAATGGAATGAATGTTATCGCCGTGTTTGCGGATCATTGATTCGCCGATTTTTCTAGCAGCTTCAACAAATTGTGGCCCGTTCATTAGGACAAGTGCCTGAAGTGGAGTGGCAGTGGTCTCGCGTTTTGCCCTGCAGACATCTCGTTTACTAGCGTCTAGCGCCATCATCACCGGTGCTGGCCCGGTACGTTTCCAGAATGTATAAACACTTCGCCGGTAAAGTCCTTCACCTTTGTCGTGCCCCATTGGCTTGAATGACTCGGTAAGATCGTAGGGTTTGGATCCGTCTCCGCCCATACGAGTACTTATAAGCCCACTCGTGTTTAGTGCATTGTCGCGGATCATTTCTGCAGTAAGTCGGTATCGCGGTGCTCGGGCTAATAAATTGTTTTCTGGATCGCGTACTTCGAGTAGTGGCCGAGTGAGGCTTGATTGCTGGTAGGTGGCTGACATAACGATCTGCTTAAGTAATCTTTTTACGTTCCAGTCGTTTTCCATGAAATCGCTTGCGAGCCAGTCCAGTAATGCTGGATGCGATGGCCTTTTTCCTTGGGTTCCAAAATCTTCTGGAGTTCGTACAAGTCCATTGCCAAAACAGATCTGCCAAAAATGATTTACTGCTACTCGAGAAGTAAGAGGGTTGTCTACTGAGGTTAACCATTGTGCAAGCCCGAGCCTATTGCGTGGTGCATTTTTTGGGAAAGCTGGAAGGACGTTTGGTGTCTTTGGGTCGACTTTATCATTAGGCTGGTTGTATACGCCACGGTTAAGAACGAAGGTTGAACGTGGTTTTACTTTCATTTCTTCCATAACCATAATCTCGGTTTTTCCGTCTAAGAGCTTTGTTACTTTTTCTCTAGCAGAACGCAATTTTGATAATTGCTTGGTGTGGGGTTTGTTGATGGAGTCAAAATAGTATTCACGTAGAAGTTCATGATCCGTTTGGCTGAGTTTGTCCACTGGAGTAGCCAGGAGCTTGGTCAGTGTTTGACCATCGTAAATTTGAGCTATTTCGCCTGGAGTCAGTTTGCGATTGAACACATGGAAGTCATCAACAAGTCCTTTGGCAAAACCTACGTCTCGAAATCGTTGGCCAATTACAATGTTATCGTTTCCGCCGCCAGTAATGTTTTTGTATAGATTATCCTTGTGAATCTCCGTTTCGGTCAATTGCCCATCGATATAAATATTCAACCCATTGGCATGGGTTGAGCCGTCGTATGTGACCGAGACATGGTGCCATTCATTTATTGGCAGTTTGGCTATGGAGCGAATGTTTATTGCATTGCCAGGCCAGAAGTGAATTAGCGATGTACTCAGATGGCCATTGCGAAGAAGCATCTGGTATCCCCTGCTACCAGCGTCAGTCCAAGCTTTTGAGCGTGAGTAAACAACAGTGCGTTCCTTGTGGTGTGGTGTATTCATCCACAGTATGATCGTAAATGGCTGTGTGCGATTGAAGTTGCCGATGCCAAGATTGACGCCGTCGTCTCCAGTTAACTTTAGCGCGTTGCCATTTTTACCTGGGACAATTTTATTCTTTTGACTACTCGATGCTTTTTTAGATTCATCTGCAAGGTTCGGCAGTTTGCCATCTTTGTATTCGTCGAACGTATAATATCCAATGTGTCCAGATAACTTTGCTTCAGTTGGCCGTTCGTTGATCCATCGCATGTAATTTGCTTCTTCTTGCTTTTTGATTTCTCCTAATTGGGCCTCCTCGGCTTCTATTTGCTTTTTGGCTGTATTTATTTGCTTTTTGGCGTCTGCATTGCTCATCAGCAATGTAGGTGTAGGAACAGACGGTGTGAAATATGAGTATAGGCCAGACTCATCGATTGTGTTGAAGAACGCGAAAAACTGATAGTACTCCTTCTGAGAGATAGGATCGTACTTGTGATCGTGGCATCGTGCACACTCGAGTGTGAGGCCGAGCATCGCAGTTCCAAATGTGTGATTACGGTCTGCTACATATTCAACACGAAATTCTTCTGGAACACTTCCTCCTTCGACTTTTTGTGGGTGTAACCTATTAAATGCTGTGGCAAGTCGCTGATCGTCTGTCGTGTTAGGTAAAAGGTCTCCGGCTAATTGCCATGTCAGAAAATCATCGTATGGTAGATTATCGTTGAACATTCTTATGACCCAGTCACGCCAAGGCCAAACGTAACGGTCACGATCAACCTGATAACCGTAGGTGTCGGAATAACGTGCAAGGTCTAGCCAGTGTACTGCCAAGTGTTCGCCAAATCGAGAATGGCCAAGCAGTCTGTCAACGACCTGTTCGTATGCAGTAGGGGAGTCGTCGTCTATGAACCGGTCAATTTCGTCCAGCCCTGGCGGCATCCCGGTCAGATCGAACGATAATCTTCGAATGAGCTTTTCACGTTTCGCTTCCGGTGAAGGATTTATTTTGGCTGCTTCCATTTTGGCTAATGTGAAATGGTCGATTTCATTTTTAGGCCAATTGGACTGAATTGGTTTTGGTAGCGTTGGTTTATTTACTGGAGCGAATGCCCAGTGCTCTTTCCACTCCGCGCCTTCAATAATCCAGCGACGTATTAATTCTTTTTCTTGATCTGAAAGGGCCAGTTTTGATTCTGGAGGAGGCATTAATTCATCTGCATCTTCGGTGATTAAGCGATTGTAAAGTTCGCTCGCTTCCGGTTTGCCTGGCATGATGATAGCCAAATTCTCGTCTAGCTTGGCCATTGCGCCTTCCCGCGAGTAAAGGTGCAAGTCAGCTTTACGGGTTTTTTCATCCGGGCCGTGACAGGTGAAGCATCGATCAGATAGTAGCGGTTTGATTTGGCTCTCAAAATCTATCGATTGACCAAGTGTCAAATTTAGGCAGCAAGCTAAGCTAAACGCTAAACTGATTTGCATTTTCAACATTGGATTCACTGAAGAAAGGCTACCTTGCCAACGACGTGTTGAAAACCCGTAAAAATTACCAGGTAATAAAGCTGAATCGGCCTGACAATAAGGGCTTAAGCTCTTAAGCTTCTGTTTATGCAAAATCCGATCATAGTTGCGTTGGATGTCCCTACAACACATGAGGCATTGGAGCTTGCCAAGGAGCTAGGCCCGGTTGTTGGTGCATTCAAGATTGGTAAGCAGCTTTTTGTTAGTGGGGGGCCAGATGTTGTTCGTGAATTAAAGGATACAGGGGCGAAAATCTTTCTAGACCTTAAATTTCACGATATTCCCAACACTGTTGCAAAAGCAGTACAATCTGCGGTCGAAATGGGGGTGGATATGCTCACGGTTCATACTTCGGGAGGTTCCGAAATGTTGACTGCAGCGGAGAACGCTAGCAATGAAAAGGCTGCAATGCTGGGTATAGATTCTCCATTAATTCTTGGAGTGACCGTGCTTACCAGTATGGACGATGCCAATTTGGCAGAGCTGGGTATTCAAGAAGGAACTCAGGGGCAGGTAGTGCGTTTGGCAAAACTGGCTGCTTCCTCTGGGCTTCGTGGATTAGTTTGTTCTCCTCAGGAGATTAAATTTTTAAGGGAAGAGCTTGGGGGTAATATTCAATTAGTGACTCCAGGAATACGTTTTGAGTCTAGTCCTGCTGATGATCAAAAGCGGACAATGTCACCAGTCGAAGCTATTAAGGCTGGAGCTAGTTGGTTGGTCATTGGAAGACCGATTACTTTAGCGGAAAGTCCCAGAGCCGCTGCTATTGATATACTAAATTCTATTGATCCGGAACTTGTTCCTTCGGATTAAATTTTTTATAGAAAACTAATAACCAAGTACTGGTTAACTTGATTTGTTTTTTTGTGAGGCGAGCAATTTTTTCTTATAGCGTGTTTGTACAATTTCGGTGAGCACCAATGTGACGATCA
>JASLKL010000077.1 GCA_030747605.1 Verrucomicrobiota bacterium
GCTTGTCGCGACGCTGCCTGTATACCTCAATGCATTATCAGGACGAGGCGTGCATGTGGTTACTGTTAACGACTATCTTGCCCAACGTGACAGTGAATGGATGGGAGCCATTTATAAATTCCTTGGCTTAAGTGTAGGATGCATCATCCACGATATGAATCCGAACCAGCGCAGAGAACAGTACAACTGCGACATAACATACGGAACAAACTCAGAATTTGGATTCGACTACCTTCGCGACAACGGAATGGCTGGCCGATCAGAGGACCAAGTGCAACGTGAACACTACTTCTCTATAGTTGACGAAGTTGACTCCATCCTCATTGATGAGGCTCGCACCCCTCTTATCATTAGCGGGCCAGCTGCAGCCAGCCTCGACAAAGAATATCGCCAGGCAAATCCAAAAATTAAAAGCTTGGTACAAGCCCAGCACAAACTAATTAACAGCTACCTCTCTGAAGCGGAAAAAATAAGTAAAACCCTAATAGACAACTCCAATTCTGAGAAACCAAACGGATTTGAAGAAAAACTAGGATTACTTCTCTATAAATCTCGACTAGGCGAACCCAAAAGCGGGCGTCTCATGAAACTTCTAGAGGAGCCACAAAACCAAAAAATATTGGACAAGGCGGAACTTTCACTTCATGCCGATCAGTCTAAAAAAGAACTTTATGACCAAAAAGAAGAACTCTTTTTCGGTATAGAAGAAAAAAGCCATGACGCAGACCTTACTGAAAAGGGGCGCAATTTCCTTAACCCAAATGATTCAGAAGCATTTATGCTTCCTGACTTGGCCGAAACTCAACATCAAATAGACAATGACGAATCATTGGACGCCCAGTCCCGTATGGCAAAAAAAACAAAACTTCAAGATGAGTTCAAGCTAAAGGCAGAAAACATCCATATTACAGGACAACTACTGAAGGCATATAGTCTCTATGTTCGAGATGTTGCATATGTGGTACAGGAAAATAAAGTAATCATTGTTGACGAGCATACAGGGCGCGCTATGCCAGGACGCCGCTGGAGCGACGGCCTACATCAGGCTGTAGAAGCTAAGGAGGGAGTTACAATTGAACAAGAAACCCAAACACTTGCCACAATTACCATCCAAAACTATTTCCGCCTCTACACCAAATTGGCCGGAATGACCGGCACAGCCGCAACTGAAGCGCATGAGTTTTTTGATATATACAAATTAGATGTTCGCACAATCCCCACTCACCGCGAGTGTGTTCGAAATGATTTAAACGACTCAATTTTCAAAACAAAGCGCGAAAAATACAATTCAGTACTCGATGAAATAAAAGAAGTTAATCAAAAAGGACGGCCTATCCTTGTAGGAACAGTTTCAGTTGAGGTCAGTGAACACATCTCACGACTACTAAAGAAAAACGGTATAATTCACAGCGTTCTCAATGCCAAATATCACGAACAAGAGGCTGAGATTGTAGCACGAGCCGGACATAAAGGAGCTGTCACAATAGCCACAAACATGGCAGGACGCGGCACTGACATAAAACTCGGCGACGGCGTAGAACCACTTGGCGGCTTACATGTGATTGGTACTGAGCGACATGAATCAAGGCGAATAGACCGACAATTACGCGGCCGTTGCGCTAGACAAGGAGATGCTGGATCAACTCATTTCTTCCTATCCCTTGAAGATGACTTACTACGACTATTCGCAAGTGGAAACAAAATGTTTGCCTATGTTGAGAAAAACATGGAGGAAGGCCAGCCGCTTCAAAGTAGAATGTTGAATCCTGCAATCCAAAAGGCTCAACAAAATGTCGAAAAGCACCATTTTCAAATCCGCAAAAGAACACTTGAGTATGACGATGTAATGAACAAGCAACGTGCAGAAATATATGGATTTCGAAATGAAATAATGCACGCCGAAGAAGTTCAGGATGAATTATTAAACATAATGGATCGTGTTATTGCAGACAAGGTACAGCAGTGCTGCAACAGAGATCTAGACCCAACCAATTGGGAAATAGGCCAACTCACCGACTGGGCTTCACTAACATTCCCTATAGCAGTCACAACAGAGAACTTAGCTCGATTAGCTGAAGGTAAAAATCGCGGCGAAACAAAATCTACTGATGATTCAGAGATGGACCCTAATCAAACTGTAATATTTAAAGATATATCAACTAAAGCCAAGGACGCATACAGACTTAAAATCAGCTTCGAAGAACAGGATGCACTCACAACAGTCGAGAGGCATACAATCCTCAACTCAATTGACAAGCTTTGGCAAGAGCATCTATACGAGATGGACAGCCTGCGTTACAGCATTAGTTTGCGCGCATATGGGCAACGTGATCCAATCCTTGAATACAAGGCAGAGGGTTACCGAATGTTTGAAGAACTGCAGGTGAATATTTGGACAGATATTTGCCAAAATATTTTCCGAAGTGCTTCAAGTGTTGAAGCCTTTCACAGCTTTCTTCGCAATCTACCGTCCAAAGAGATACATCAAAACACAAGTGCATTTGGATCTGAAGAAAGACGCGCAGCAAATGAAGCTAGCGATATGGTTAATGAAGCAAACGACACAATGACTAAAGCCGAGCCTGTACGAGCCTCTGTCAAGGTAGGCCGGAACGATCCTTGCCCATGCGGTAGTGGTAAAAAATACAAAAAGTGTTGCGGTTAACCAGTCTCAAATGACAAAAAAATCCGAGCCAATAAATGGCTCGGATTAGCAATTTTCATTAAACTTGGTTAAACCTTTTCAACTCCAAAACGAGTTTTACCAGGAATTGCAATTGAGTACCTACCGTTTTCATCAGGAAGAGTTGGAGGGGCAGCTTCCCATCCAAGAATTTCCGGCATTGTGTTTTCGTCTGAATTCAAAGCATCCTCGGCAGTAATCATACGCCCGGAATATGTAGCCATACGACCCATAACAGATGTCAAAGAACTGTAAGCCCCATATTCAGCCTCATTAAAAGGCTTATTGTTACGAATCGCATCAAAAAGATCATCATGTTCCTGTTGATATGGATTTTTACCACCACCACCAAAACGCCAAATTGTCTCACCATTATTATCAGTTAACATATGAGGACCACTCACGGTGCCGCGGCCTTTAGTTCCCTGAACATGCTCAGAAACACTATTCCAACAACCCCGGATATGACGACATTGGCTAAACATATAGCTACCATCATCATACTTATATTCAACGGCGTGGTGGTCATAAATTTCACCATGATCAATACCTTTCCGCACCTCCCTACCGCCTAAACCTTGGCAACTCGTAGGATGTGTTCCTTTGATCCAGTTAATAACATCTAGGTTATGAATATGTTGTTCTGTTATATGATCACCGCACAGCCAAACAAAATAGTACCAGTTTCTCATTTGATACTCCATTTCTGTTAGCTTGCGACCAGCTGACTTTTCAAATTTTTCACGCTCACGAACCCACACACCACCACCATTCCAATATGAACGAGCAGAGACTATATCTCCAATAGCTCCATCGTGAATGCGCTTTACAATTTCTTGATAACCTAGTTGGTGATGTCGCTGAAGACCCACTCCGACTTTCAAATTTTTCTTTTTAGCTTCCTTGGCTGCTGCAAGAACCTGACGAACACCTTTACCATCCACAGCAACAGGCTTTTCCATGAAAACATGCTTCCCTTGCTTGATAGCTTCAGCAAAGTGAACTGGACGAAATCCCGGAGGAGTCGCTAGTATAACCATATCGGCCAGCTCTATCGCCTTCTTATAGGCATCAAAACCAATAAACTTGTTTTCATCTTTAACATCTACTTTTAAGCCATGCGCTCTTTGTAAACCTTTTTGGCTGCTATCCATCCGATCCTTAAAGGCGTCAGCCATAGCAACAAGCTTTACATCCCCATTGGTACTGAGAGCCTGATTGGCCGCTCCTGAACCTCGACCACCACACCCAATTAAGGCCACCTTAACTGTTTCACTTGATTGCGCGAAAGCAGCACGATCAATCGCCAAACTACCTACAGCAGCGGCAGCAGCTCCAGTCTTTATGAAATCTCGCCGATCTAGTGGTGAATTTTCTCGTGAATCTCTTTTATTTTTTTTCATAATTTAAAATCAAATTGTTTAAGGAACCGGAAACAAATTTAATCTGGTTCCCCCTCAGTTGTCCAATACTTATGCATTTCCGCTGATGAAGGAATAATTAAAGGCCTCAAAACTCGAAAACCAAGAAACTGTGCATCCGTATGATACCAAATACTTTTTGGCAATTGAGGATCCTGAAATTTCCAATCCGAAGATGAAGCTATACGATGAGCACTTCTCAGCTTTTCTGGCTTATCCATCCAAGATCCACCCCTAGCCACCCTTGGGTAAAGGTCCTTACCGTATTGGAACGGATTAGAAATAATACCCTTAAACGTACCATAAATATCAGCCAAGAACTGATCGGCAGTCCATTCGCTTACATTTCCGTGCATATCGTGTAGCCCCCAAGCATTGGGCTTCTTGGTTCCAACTTTGTGATATCTAAAATCACTGTTCCCATCATGCCACGCATATTCATCAATTACAGAGGAATCATCACCAAAACTATAGGCAGTAGCACTTCCAGCTCTACAGGCATATTCCCATTCGGCTTCAGTCGGCAATCTATAGTAATGACCTGTTTTAGCAGTAAGCCATTTGCAGTAGGTGTTGGCAGCATGCTGAGTCATACTAATAGCAGGAAATCCATCAGTACCCATGCCAAAACTCATCTCAACATAAGGTGTAGTAGGCCTAGCTACTGCATCCGAAACCTCGTTAAGTTCTGGCTTATAACCTCGAAGCTTCATAACCATCTTCTCCTCCTCTTGATACATGAAGAGAGTATAACAATTCCAAGTTGTTTCAGTCTTTGCCATCCAAAAAGGATCTATCTTAACTTTATTTTGTGGCCCTTCGTTTGGATTATAACCTTTTTCAGTTTTAGGGCTTCCCATAACAAAATCTCCACCAGGAATAGGAACCATTTCAAACTTAACACCTGTTCCAGGAATTTCATCTGTATAAGGCTTCATCGTAGGTTCAAATTGTTCAATTAACTGCTCAATAGCTTTTCTACGGATGTCGAGCACTTCCTTTGGGGCTGCAATAACAGTTCCAACAAGAACTTGATTATTTTCAGAATCACGACGCACAGGCGCTAATTTTACTCCATCAGGCCAAGGCGCACCCTGCACGATCCAGTCTTTTATTAAGTTAATTTGTTCATCTTTTAACGGCCCCCCCTTTTTAGACGGAGGCATCAAATCTTCATGATCTGCTGGTAAAATAATTGTTTGATATAAGGTGCTATTATCTAGATCAAACGGAACAACTGATGACTCGAAAGCATATTGGCTCTCATCAAGGCGCAGGTCACCCTTATCATGGCCCTCACGGTGACAACTCAAACAATTAGATTCTAAAATCGGCTTAATATCTTTTATAAAACCAACACGCCTAATCTGTTTAAGGATCATTCCCTCAGGCCATTTAGCACCGGCATTAATCCATTCCTTTATAACATCGGACTGTGATTTAGATAATAAAGGAGGCTTTGGAGGCATAACCTCATCAGCATCAGGAGATAAAATTGTGGTAGTATATAAAGTACTATCCTCTGGTTTACCTGGAACGACCACCTCCCCATATTCGCTTCCTTCAAGAAGACCTTCATGAGTATGAAGCTGCAGCTCTCCCTTTGGTTTCTTTTCACCATGACAACTAAGACATGCCGACTCGAGCACTGGCTTAACCTGCCGCTCAAAAGAAACCTGAGCACTTGCTGTGCCACTTAACAGTGTTGCAATAATTCCAACTAGTAAAAAACGGCTTAATTTCACTCGCATCACAAAAGCGGGGTAATCTCCTTGGAGAAAGACTGAATGTCAATCGACTGTTTATCCAAACAAACTTTAATCGCAGGAAACATATGATCTGAAATCAATCTCAATCTTATTATTAGATCAGTTCTCGGATCGGCTTGTGGCCATCGGTTATGTATTGAGGCCGTCCAGATAAATCAGGAAGAACCGCAGTGGAAACATCTATCCCAACGTGGTTATATAAAGTAGCCAGAACTTCCATGAAATGTACTGGTCGCTCTGTTGCTTCCCCTCCCAATCGGTCTGTTGCCCCAATAACCTGCCCATGTTTCATTCCTCCTCCAGAAAGCAAGGCACAAGAAACACGAGGCCAATGATCACGACCTCCATTATTATTGATCTTTGGCGTTCGACCAAATTCTCCCCATACACATACAGCAACGTCCTTATCCAACCCACGATCATACAAATCCCGAATAAGCGCTGACACACCCTGATCAAACATCGGCATGTCTTTTCGTGCATTCCCATAATTGTCACCGTGCCAATCCCAAAAACTAAAAGCTACTGTAACGACTCGCACCCCAGCCTCTACTAAACGACGCGCCACTAAAAACTGCTCAAGAATTCTTGGTGCGGCATCACCACGGATAGCAGTGTCCCCTTTCCCATACATCTCAATAGTTCGTTTAGGCTCTTTTGAGTAATCCAAAGCCTCAGCCAACCTACTAGACGTGAGTATCCCGTATGCCTGCTGATTAAATGCATCCATACCATCCATCAACCCCTTCGCATCAACATCACGCCTGAACTGATCAAAGCTATCCAACAACCCCATACGATCTCTCAAGCGCTCTAAACTGACACCTTTTAATGTCATATCAGCCTTTCCATCACCTTCTGGCCGAAAGGATTTATGAGCTACCCCACAGAACCCTGGTGTAGCTGCATTATAGGGGCGGTGCTTCATTTTATTTTCTAAACCAACAAAAGGCGGCATTGCCGGATTCTGCGCACCTTGCATTTTAGAGATAACCGCACCAAACGTTGGCCAGCCTCCTGCTGGCTTTTTTGCTCCTAGTGGATATCCCGTAAAACAAATGTGATTAGAATGTTCATCGCGCGCACCAACCACTGATCGAATTGGCGTAGCACGGTGCATTTGTTTAGCAATCTTTGGAAGCATCTCGGAAATATGAATACCTGGAACTTTAGTCCTTATCGGCTGAAACTCTCCGCGAATTTCCCGAGGCGCATCCATCTTTAAATCATACATATCCTGATGAGGTGGCCCACCAGGTAAATATATCATTATAATCGACTTTTCTCGTTTCGCTCCGGCAGATGAAGAAGAGGCACGCAACAAATCAGGCAGAGCGAGGCCTCCCATCCCCAATCCACCAATCTTAAGGAAATTACGCCGACTCGTCCCATCACAAAATCGGCCGGAAGAATTACCAAATAAACTCAGCATGACTCCTAATAAACCGGCATAAAAGACTGGCCGGACATACAAATACTGAGCATTTCAAAGATGTTTGCAACATTGTTTTTCAAGCGTTTCGGCGTGCAACGCACAATTAAGTAACATACTTTCCCTCCCCGATTTGAACGGCAATTTACCGAATGAGACAATTTAAATTAAGCACCCAAACAGTAGCCACGTTATTCGTCATATTAATTCTTCCACATTTATGCCAATCCCACAACGGCCCTCATCCATCCGTACACGACACTGTTGCCGGCATACTTAACCGATTTAAGTCTACATTATCAACCGATGAGATTGTAACAATCGACTTAGCGAAAGCTCGGTCACTGCTCACCGAAAAGGAAAAGCACATACTATCCCATGAACACATCTCGTTTCATGTAAATATTCCCGTGAAGGTTTTTATTATCCGGGATGCATCAATGGGAGACAAACCGTTCTGGTTAAAGGAACGCGAATTTAAGCCTCTAGGACTAAAATTTAAAATCCAAAACAGAGACGTTGATTTTTGGGTAAAAGATTTTGAAACCGGCCGCGTAAGCCTTGGCATCAATTCACTTTCAGGGAACGATCATCACTATGGAGTGGCCCTTATGCCTCTCAAACCCAACCCCAAGCTAGAAGTTACAAAAATGTACCCAGGCCAACTAAGAACCGCTGCAATGAAAGAAGGGGTAAAACCATTCGTTGATAAAAATGAAACCCTTCCTGCTCTCCCGACTGTTCTCTCAGGTCTAACGATTTTACAAACAGTATATGAAAATAGAAACGATGCTAAACTGATTGGGATTTACCGAAAAACATCTTATCCCAGCGGGCCTAAACCAGATCAAATTGTACTCACATGGGCGAACGATCCGACAACAAGCCAAACTATTCAATGGCGCACTGATGAAACTGTTAACAAGAGCCAATTACAGTGGATTAAAAAAAACGATTACAATCGATTCCAACCAGGGACACCAAAAACCATCGATGCCGTTACCAGCGAAATGCTAAACACAAATTATGTAAACGATCCAAAGATACATCGCCATACTGTCAACCTTACTGGACTCGAACCCAACACTACGTACCTATATTCTGTTGGACTCAACTCAGCTAACAGTTGGTCCGAATTGTCAGAATTTAAAACCGCACCCAACAAAACTGAACCCTTTTCGTTTGTTTATATGGGAGACGCACAAAACGGCCTTGACGGGTGGCGATCCATGATTACTGGAGCATTCCGCAAAAGACCAAATGCAGCATTCTATATTATGGCTGGCGATCTAGTTGACCGAGGTAACGAGATTGATGATTGGGACAACATGCTACATCAAGCTAGAGATATATACGACCGACGCCCTTTAATCCCTGCAATAGGCAACCACGAAATCCAAGGCGGACATCCCACGACATATCTCAAACTTTTTGACCTTCCTAAAAACGGACCAGAAAAAATCGAACCAGAACGTTGCTACACATTCAAATACAGTAACGCTGAATTCTTTATACTAGACACAACACTAGCTCCAAAGCTACAAACCGAATGGTTAGAAAAAGTTTTATCTACAAGCACTGCCACCTGGAAATTTGCTGTATATCACCATCCCGCTTACTCATCTGAACCAGCTCGAGACAACAAAAAAGTTAGAAACTTATGGACGCCTATCTTCGATAAATACCATTTAGACATGGCGTTGCAAGGGCATGATCATGCATACCTTCGCACATATCCAATGAAAGGACAAAAACGAGTCGCTACTGCTAAAGAAGGTACTTACTATATAGTTTCAGTTTCTGGCACCAAGTTCTATGAACAAGATCCTCGCGACTATACTGAAGTCGGCTTCACCAACACTCCAACATTCCAAATCTTAGACATTTTAATAGATGGGAACAAACTCATTTACAAAGCATACGATGCCGAGGATAAGATTCGGGACGAGATAGTAATCGAAAAATAACCCCAAAAAGCTTGCGGCTGGTAAGGAAGGAGCACAGCCTCTCCTCACAATTCCTAATGCGGCCATCACAGCTAAAAAAACTTGGTTTCACACTAATTGAACTGCTGGTGGTGATAGCAATCATTGCCATATTGGCCGGAATGCTTCTCCCTGCTTTAGCTAAAGCAAAAAGCAAAGCAACAGGTGCCAAATGCTCCAGTAATCTTAGACAAATGGGAATCGGCCTAATTGCCTTCTCGGACGACTTCGGCCATTACCCAGTTGGAATCAATGGCAACCGCGGTTCTTCATGGATTTGGCCTTCACAAATCCGACAATATCTCGGAGGTAATGCTGCACGAAGCACAGAACTGTTTAAGTGCCCGTCAGCACCCGATAAAGCCAACTGGAAGGTTAAGTTCACAGGCAGCCAACCCGCTGAAGACGGATATCTAAAAGGAGAAGTCCGCCTTCGCCCAGGAGGCGCAAGCTTCATGAGTTACGGATACAACGTTTGGGGGGCGTGGGCAGGCATGATTCCAAATCAAGGGATGGGAGTTTACAAGGCTCATCCAAACTGGGGAGAAACCAAACCAAGCCAAGTCTTAGTTCCAAGCGAAATGATCGCAATCGGCGACAGCAATTGGGATCTGAATCAAGAAGGAGACAGGGATTGGAGTGGCTTTATAGGAATGTATGCAAAACGCCAATGGCCTCTACCACTTCACAATGAACGAGCAGAAATTCTTTTTGTAGACGGACATGTAACTGCCGAAAAAAGAACAGACCTTGTAGCCCAATTGAATAAAGACCAAGGCCGAAAAGATTTTGCAGCTAAACGCTGGAACCTAGACAATACACCACACCACGAACGACGATAATTAAATAATAAAAAAGGAGCCCTGAGGCTCCTTTAAAAATCACCGCTATAAACGTTTTTCAGGATAGCTGGTCTCGTACTTTTTCAAGCAACGCCTTGGTTAGCTCAATCCCCTTGTAAGCATCCACTTTATTGCCTTCATATTCTATTCCTACATAGCCATTGTAACCGTGTGATAAAACAATCTTCATCATACGTAAATAATCGGTTCTAACTTCATTACCATCTGCATCGAACTCATGCGACTTAGCACTGACCGCTTTAGCATAAGGCATTAATTCCTCAACACCTTTATAGCGATCATACCATTCATCATTTTTAATCAAAAAATTTCCAAAATCAGGAAGGGTGCCAGCGCGTGGATGATTAATCTTTTTCATTAAACTAGAGAGCCAAGCGCCATTTGATGAAAGCCCACCATGATTTTCAACTATTG